>NZ_JACHNE010000001.1:7027126-7345287 GCF_014205255.1 Streptomyces caelestis
GAAACCGGCGAGCAGGGCCTTGCCCACGCCCGTGGAGTGCGGCAGCACACGCCGGCCGACCTCCGTGAACATGCGCATGGAGTGCTTCGACGGCACCTGTGCGACGTAGACGATCTCGTCCCCGTCCAGCAGCGCCATGTTCGCCGTCTCGCCGGTCTCCTCGACCAGCCGGGCGAGATAGGGCCGCGCCCAGGTGCCCAGCAGCCGGGAGGCGGACTCCCCCAGGCGGATCAGACGGGGGCCCAGCGCGTACCGGCGGTTGGCTTGCTGCCGAACGTACCCGCAAGCCACCAGCGTGCGCATCAGGCGGTGGATGGTCGGCAGGGGCAGACCGCTGCTCGCGGACAGCTCGCTCAGGCCGACCTCGCCGCCCGCGTCCGCCATCCGTTCGAGCAGGTCGAAGGCGCGCTCCAGGGACTGGACCCCGCCGTTGGCGGAGGACCGGGCGGAGTCGGTGGTGCTGGCGCTGGACGTCGGCACGGCGCGTTCCTTTCGGGACTGGCGGAAGAGCAGAAGCCTACCCGGCAGTCGGTTGACTCCCCGCTTGTGCGAAGCTACGTTCTGCTTGCTGGAAGTTTAATTCCGCTTTGTGGAAATATCCAGAGTGGCCGCATGGGGGGCGCGGTACTCAGTGTGCCCTTGACTGTGCGGGAAAGGGAGTGAAGACTCCTTCAACAGAAAGTTGAATTCCGTTACGCGGAAGTTAAGGGAAGCAAGTGGAAGTAAGGGGTCCGGGTGTCCGACGCTGAACTGGTGCTTCGCTCGACGCGTGTCATCACTCCCGAGGGGACGCGCGCCGCATCGGTCGCGGTCGCCGCCGGCACGATCACGGCCGTCCTCCCGTACGACGCACCCGTACCGGAGAGTGCCGGTCTGGAGGACCTGGGCGACCACGTCCTGCTGCCCGGCCTGGTCGACACCCACGTACACGTCAACGACCCCGGCCGCACCGAGTGGGAGGGCTTCTGGACCGCCACCCGCGCCGCCGCGGCCGGCGGCATCACGACCCTCGTCGACATGCCCCTCAACTCCCTCCCGCCGACCACGACCGTCGCGCACCTGCGCACGAAGCAGCGGGTCGCCGCCGGCAAGGCGCACATCGACGTCGGCTTCTGGGGCGGCGCCCTGCCCGACAACCTCAAGGACCTGCGCCCGCTGCACGAGGCCGGCGTCTTCGGGTTCAAGGCGTTCCTGTCGCCGTCCGGCGTCGACGAGTTCCCGCACCTCGACCGGGACTCGCTCGCCCGCACCATGGCCGAGATCGCCGCCTTCGACGGCCTGCTCATCGTGCACGCCGAGGACCCCCACCTCCTGGCCTCCGCACCGCAGCAGCCCGGCCCGAAGTACGCCGACTTCCTCGCCTCCCGCCCCCGGGACGCCGAGGACACCGCCATCGCCCGGCTCATCCGCGAGGCGAAGCCCCTCAACGCGCGCGTGCACGTGCTGCACCTCTCCTCCAGCGACGCCCTGCCGATGATCGCGGAGGCGCGGGCGGAGGGCGTACGGCTCACCGTGGAGACCTGCCCGCACTATCTGACCCTCACCGCCGAGGAAGTCCCCGACGGCGCCAGCGAGTTCAAGTGCTGCCCGCCGATCCGCGAGGCCGCCAACCAGGACCTGCTGTGGCAGGCACTGGCCGACGGCACCATCGACTGCGTCGTCACCGACCACTCCCCGTCCACCGCCGACCTCAAGACAGACGACTTCGCGACGGCCTGGGGCGGCATCTCCGGACTCCAGCTGAGCCTGGCGGCGGTGTGGACCGAGGCCCGCAGGCGCGGGCACGGCCTGGAGGACGTGGTCCGCTGGATGTCCGCGCGGACGTCCGAACTCGTCGGGCTCGACGACCGCAAGGGCGCCATCGCGGCGGGCCGCGACGCCGACTTCGCCGTCCTCGCACCCGACGAGACCTTCACCGTCGACCCGGCGGCCCTCCAACACCGCAACCACGTCACGGCGTACGCGGGCAGGACCCTGTACGGCGTCGTGAAGTCCACCTGGCTGCGCGGGCAGCGCATCGTCGCGGACGGCGAGTTCACCGAGCCGAAGGGCCGACTCCTCACCAGGCAGCCGTAGACCTCCCCCGACCCGCATCCACCGGCCGACTCCCGAAAGGCACCCACCCCGTGACGGCGATTCCCAGCTTCACCGGCGACGCGAACCCCTACGGAGGCGGCGACCCGTACGCGGACTACCGCACCGCCGACTTCCCCTTCACCCGGTACGCCAACCTCGCCGACCGGCGCCTCGGTGCCGGAGTCATCGCCGCCAACGACGAGTTCTTCGCCCAGCGCGAGAACCTGCTGGTGCCCGAGCGCGCCGAGTTCGACCCCGAGCACTTCGGGCACAAGGGCAAGATCATGGACGGCTGGGAGACGCGCCGCCGCCGGGGCGCGTCGGGCGACCACCCGTGGCCCACCGCCGAGGACCACGACTGGGCGCTGGTCCGCCTCGGCGCCCCGGGCGTGGTCCGCGGGATCGTCGTCGACACCGCGCACTTCCGCGGCAACTACCCGCAGGCCGTATCCGTGGAGGGCACCTGCGTGCCGGGCTCCCCGGCGCCCGGGGAGCTCCTCGGGGACGACGTGAAGTGGACGACCCTGGTCCCGCGCACCCCGGTCGGCGGCCACGCGGCGAACGGTTTCCCCGTCGCGGTCGAGCAGCGCTTCACGCACCTGCGGGTCAGCCAGCACCCCGACGGCGGCATCGCACGCCTGCGCGTGTACGGCGAGGTGGTCCCGGACCCCGCGTGGCTGGAGGTGCTGGGCACCTTCGACGTCGTCGCCCTGGAGAACGGCGGCCAGGTCGAGGACGCCTCCGACCTCTTCTACTCGCCCGCTACCAACACCATCCAGCCGGGCCGCTCCCGCAAGATGGACGACGGCTGGGAGACCCGGCGCCGCCGCGACCGGGGCCACGACTGGATCCGCTACCGGCTGGCCGCCCCGTCCCGGATCCGCGCCCTGGAGATCGACACCGCGTACCTCAAGGGCAACAGCGCCGGCTGGGCCTCGGTGTCCGTGCGCGACGGCGAGGACGGCGAATGGCGGGAGATCCTGTCCCGCACCCGCCTCCAGCCCGACACCAACCACCGCTTCGTCCTCCCGGTCCCGGCCGTCGGCACCCACGCGCGCGTGGACATCTTCCCGGACGGCGGCATCTCCCGGCTGCGGCTGTTCGGCTCCCTGACGGAGGACGGCGTGCGGCGCCTCGCGGCGCGTCACCAGGAGCTGGGCGGCTGAGCCGACCCCGCCTCAGGGGGCGCACGGCGCACCGGCCGACAGCACCGGTGCGCCCCACGGCGCCGGTGCGCCCCTGCCTCACGCCGCGTGCCCGCCGTCCACCAGGAACTCCGCCCCGGTCACGTACGACGCCCCGGCCAGGTACGCCACCATCGACGCCACCTCGTCCGCCGTCCCGAACCGCCCCAGCGCCGTCATCGCCGCCTGGCCGGCCGCGTACGGCCCGTCCGCCGGATTCATGTCGGTGTCGATCGGCCCGGGATGGACGAGGTTCGCCGTGATGCCGCGCCCGCCCAGCTCCCTGGCCAGGGCCTTGGTCATACCGGCCAGGGCCGCCTTGCTCGTCGCGTAGAGCGTCCCGCCGGGCCCCGGCACGCGATGGGTCATGCAACTGCCGATCGTGATGATCCGCCCGCCCTCGGGCATGCGCGCGGCGGCGGCCTGAGAAGTCAGGAAGACCCCGCGCACGTTGACGGCGAGGACCCGGTCCACATCCGCGAGCGACAGGGTCTCCAGCGGCCCGAGCACTCCCACGCCCGCGTTGTTCACCAGGACGTCGAGGCCGCCCAGCGCCTCGGCCGCAGCGGTCACGGCACCGGCCGTCTCGGCGGCGTCCGCCGCGTCCGCGCGCACCGCCACCGCCCGGCGCCCCAGCGCCTCCACGGCCCGTACGACGTCCCCGGCCGCCTCCTTGCCGTTCACATAACCGACCGCCACGTCCGCGCCCTCCCGGGCCAGCCGCAGGGCCGTCGCCGCGCCGATGCCACGGCTCGCGCCGGTCACGAGAGCCACCTTGCCGTCGAGATTTCCTTGAGAAGTCATGTGTCCATCCCACCGGCCGACGGGCGGCGGTGCTGGCGGTGAACGGACGTCGAGGTGGGCTCCTTCGGTCCCGCGCCGGAGGGAGCCGTACGGCCGAACGATGAGTTGCGGATGCCCACGGGGTCTGAACCGATGACAACGGATCCCGACCGTTCCGAGAAGAAGGGCACCCGCCATGGGCAAGCTCGTCTCCACCCTCTTCGTCACCCTCGACGGCGTCTACCAGGCCCCCGGCGGCCCTCACGAGGACACCCGCGGCGGCTTCACCCACGGCGGCTGGAGCTTCCCGTACGCCGACGAGGACTTCGGCCGGTTCATCGACGAGGTCTTCGCACGGCCGCGCGCCTTCCTGCTCGGGCGCCGTACGTACGACATCTTCAGCACCTTCTGGCCGAAGGTGACCGACCCGGCCGATCCGGTCGCCTCGAAACTCAACGCACTGCCGAAGTACGTCCCGTCCTCGACCCTCGCGGGCCCCGAGTGGGCGGGCACCACCGTGCTCACCGGCGACCTCGCCAAGGAGGTCACGGCCCTCAAGGAGCGCACCGACGGCGAGATCCAGGTGCACGGCAGCGGCGACCTCGTCCGGTCCCTGCTGGCGCTCGGCCTCGTCGACTCCCTCCATCTGCTGACCTTCCCGGTCGTGCTCGGCGCCGGGTTCCGGCTGTTCCCGGAGGGCGCCGTACCGACCGCCTTCCGGCACGCCGGAGGGAGCGTCACCAGCACGGGCGTCTCGATCCGGACGTACGAGGTGGCGGGCCGCCCGGAGTACGGCGAGTACGCGCTGCCGGAGAACGCGTAACCGCCCCGCCCGGCGTCCTCGCCGGCCCTGGTGAACAGCGCGTGAGGGCGCCGGAGGGCAGGTTAACTTCCCGCTAACTCATCGGACTTGACGGGAAAATCTCCGAACTTGTCATTGACATGCCACTGTCTACGCGCGTCATCATGTGCGCATGAATTTCCCCCCACGCGCCTCGCGGCTCGGCGCAGCAGCCGCCCTCCTGTCCGCCCTCCTCGTCGGCGGGACTGTCTCCGCCACCACGGCCGACGCGGCCCCCACCGCCGTCGGTGACATCTGCTACAGCGCCCTGCCGTCCCAGGCCCACGACACGCTCGACCTGATCGAGCAGGGCGGTCCCTTCCCGTTCAAGCAGGACGGCACCGTCTTCCAGAACCGGGAAGGCATCCTGCCGGGCCAGTCGTCCGGCTACTACCACGAGTACACGGTCATCACCCCGGGCTCCTCCACGCGCGGTGCGCGGCGCATCGTCACCGGTGAGGAGAACCAGGAGGACTACTACACGGCCGACCACTACGCGTCGTTCGACCTGGTCGACTACGGCTGCTGAGCCGGGCGGCCGCTTCCGCGAACGCCGGCCGGAAGTCCGCCCGGGTGCTCAGACGGACTTCCGGCTCCCGGCCGCCGCGAACAGGGCGACGCCCAGCACCAGCAGGGCGACGCTCGCGTAGACCTCGTAGCCGTCGAGGAACCCCAGCCGTTGCACGAGGCCCCAGTTCCAGTCGGTGAACTCGTGTACCAGGCCCGCCACGCCCTGTACGAGGGCGACGAAGCCGAGAATCTCCAGCACCTGCTTCATGGCACGAGCCTCGTCCTGCGGACCCCCACGCACATCGGCCGCGGGGCGAGCGTCCGTCGGACGGAAGTCCCTGTTCGGACCCGGTCCGCCGCGCCGAAAGTCTGCGATGCGGTGACTTTGGTCGACGATTCCGGCCAGGGAGGGGTGAACGGGCCCGGGCCTGCGTAGATTTGCCGACCGTGAGTGGTGACGACGCGGGGCACGCCTCCCCGGTGCTGACGGGCGAGACACAGACACCTGCGCTTTTCACCGGGCGCAGATGGTTCATCCCGTCCGCCCTGCTGCACGAACTCGACCCCGACGCCGCACGAGCCGGGCGACGGCCCCGGCGTACCGCCCGCGACTGGGTCGTCGACTTCTCCTGCTTCCTGCTGGCCGTGCTGGTGGGCGCGGTCGCCATAGACGCGCTCAACGACAACCCCCATGTCCCGGAAGGGCTGGCCGTCGTCGACCAGCTGACCGGGGCGCTGGCCTGCGCGGCCGTCTGGCTGCGGCGCCGCTGGCCGCTGGGGCTGGCCGTGGCGATGACCCCCATCACCTTCGTCTCGGACACGGCGGGCGGGGCGGGGCTGATCGCGCTGTTCACCCTCGCCGTGCACCGTCCCTTCCGGTATGTGGCCTGGGTGGGCGGCATCAACGCGGCCCTGGCCCCGCTGTACTACTGGGTGCGCCCCGACGTGGACATCCCCTACCTGGTGAGCGTGATCTTCGTGGTACTGCTCACGGTGGCGGTCGTCGGCTGGGGCATGTTCGTGCGAGCCAAGCGGCAGCTCATGGTGAGCCTCAGGGACCGGACCCGGCGAGCCGAGACGGAGGCGCGGCTGCGGGCCGAGCAGGCGCAGCGGCTCGCCCGTGAGGCCATCGCGCGGGAGATGCACGATGTGCTCGCCCACCGGCTGACCCTGCTGAGCGTGCACGCGGGCGCCCTGGAGTTCCGGCCCGACGCGCCGCCGGCCGAGACGGCACGGGCGGCGGGTGTGATCCGGGAGAGCGCGCACGAGGCCCTCCAGGACCTGCGCGAGATCATCGGCGTCCTGCGGGCGGGGGAGCCCGACGACACCGGCCGGCCGCAGCCGACGCTCGCGGGGCTGGACACACTGGTCGCCGAGTCGCGTGAGGCCGGCATGAAGGTGGCCCTCGACCAGCGCGTCGACGAAGCCGCCGCCGTTCCGTCCTCCGTCGGCCGCACCGCGTACCGGATCGCCCAGGAGGGCCTGACCAACGCCCGCAAGCACGCCCCCGGCACGGAGGTCACGGTGTCCGTCACCGGCGCACCGGGCGACGGCCTCACCATTTCCGTGCACAACCCGCCCCCCGAGGGCGAGGTACCACCCGTCCCCGGCTCCGGCCAGGGCCTGATCGGCCTGACGGAACGAGCGACCCTCGCGGGCGGCCGCCTGGAACACGGCCACACCCCGGAGGGCGGGTTCGAGGTACGGGCGTGGCTGCCGTGGGGCTGAGGCGCGGCCTCGTGGGTACCCCTCGGCCGGCTGCCGGGCGCGGCTTGCGGGGCGGACCGCGGGCGCGCCTGGCGGGTGCGGAATCTGTGTCTGGGGCGGTTTGACGTCGGCTCGGTGTGGGGCGGTCGCGGTGTGGTGCTGGGTGGTCTGGGGCGGCCTGTAGCGGCTCGCGATGCGGTGGGTGGTCTGGGTAGGGGTGGTGTCGGCTTGCCGTGTGGCGGGCAGCCTGGGGCGGTTTGACGGCGGCTTCCGGTGCGGCGGTCTCTTTGGGGCGGCCTGTAGCGGCTCGCGATGCGGTGGGCCGTCTGGGGCGGATCGATGCCGGCTTGCCGTGTGGCGGGCAGCCTGGGGCGGCTTGATGCCGGCTTCCGGTGCGGTGGGGCATTCCGAGACGGCTGCGTAGGAGCCCGGCGCGGCGGATGGTCTCGGGCGGCCTGACGTCGGCTCGGCATGTGGTGGGCGGTCCGGCCGAACGGCCTGCGTCGGCTCCCGGCGTGGCGGGCAGACGGCCTGCCGTCGTCTCCCGGTGCGGCGGGCGGTCCGGGCCCGCCTGACACCGGCTCGCCCGGCGGTGCCCCTCGGATGCCACCACCGTCCTCCACGGGATCCGCCCGTCGCCGGCTCCGCGTCAACCCGGCGGCGTCGTCCGTCACCCTTGTGGTCGGAGAGGCGGGCGGCGGATCATGGGCATATGTCGCCTGGTGCACCGCAGTTCGAGGTCGCGTCCGTGCTGAGGGAGGTGAAGACCGTCCGGGCCGAGGGCGTGGTCCGGATCCGTGAGCTCGATGTTCCGCTGCTCCGCAGGGCGGCCGGCGCGCACTCCGCCGCCATCACCGACGCCTGGCCCGTCGAGGTGGAGAACCTGCTGCGCACGGCCGTGTCCCGGCTCGGCGGGGGCGACCTGGAGCAGGCGGCCGGTTACTCGCTCGGCCTGGGGCCCGGCCTGCGCGACCGCCCGGCGGCGGACCGGCGCCGCCTCGCCGCCCAGGTGTACCGCGTCAGCGTGGAACGCTTCCGCAAGAGCCAGGAGGAGATGGTCCTGGCCCAGATCGCCGAGCAGGTGTGCTGGCTGGCGGGCATCGGCCCGCAGCGCACCTCCACGGCCCGGCTCCCGCTCCTCGCCCCGCACCTGCAGCACCGCTCGCTCCGCGTCGGATGCCGGGACGTACTGCTGCACGTGCACCCCGTCGAACTCCTCCGCAACGTCGACGTGATCGTGTCCCCGGCCAACACGCACTTCTCCCTGCCGGCGATGTTCAAGGCCTCCGTCTCCGCGTCCCTGCGCCGGGCCGGCGCCGTGCGTGACGTCACCGGGGACGTCACCGCCGACCCGGTGCACGACGCGCTGCTCGGCTGGCGTGCGGCGCACGGGCTGCTGGGCCGCCCCGCGCTCCCCGGCACGGTCGCCCCGACCGAACCGGGCGCCCTGGCCGCCCGGGGCGTCCGCCGCATCTACCACGCGGCCGTCGCCGTCCCCCGGCCCGGCACCAATGACTACGACGTCGCCGCCCAGGACGTCGCCACGGCCGTAGCCCGCGCCCTGGCCCTGCTGTCGGAGGAACGCGCCGCCTTCACCCCGTCGTTGCG
Source organism: Streptomyces caelestis (assembly GCF_014205255.1). Lineage (GTDB taxonomy): Bacteria > Actinomycetota > Actinomycetes > Streptomycetales > Streptomycetaceae > Streptomyces > Streptomyces caelestis. Next base: position 7,035,836 of record NZ_JACHNE010000001.1, read on the forward strand.
GTCGATCTGCTTCCCCCTGCTCGGTGCGGGCCGCGGCGGACTGCCCCCGCAGACCAGCGTCAGCGCCCTGTGGACCGCGCTGCACTCCGGCACCGAGGAGGACACGGACATCCACCTCGTCGTCCGCCGCCCCCTGGCCGCCGACCTGCTGGCTGAGACGCTGGGCGCGCGCGAACGGCCCCCGGCCGCACTCGCGTTGCCCGAAGCCGAGGAGAAAGGGCACGAGTGCGGGTGAACCCCTTCATGGTGCTCGCCGCCGCGGCGGCCGACTGGGGCAGGCTGTCACGCCTGCTCGAACCGGGCACACGGCGGACCCTGAGCGAGCGGCTGTCCCGGCTGCGAGCCGAGGAAGGCGCCCCGGACACCGCCGCCGCCCTGGCCGCACGAACCCTCCTCGACGCTCTCCCCGCCGACGAGTCCGCCCGGCTCCAACAGCAGGGCGACACCGGGCGGTTCACGGACGTGGCCCAGCCTCAGCTGTACGAGGGACACACGGCGGCCGACCTGTGCATGCTCGTCCTCGACGGCAACCCCATGGTCGGGCCCGTCCTCGGCCCCGTCCGCGAACGCCTGCTCCGGGAACCCGCCACGCCGTGGACCGAGGGCGTCGACCCCCGGCTGATCACCCTGTTCGGCCAGGACGGCCGCAGACGGCTGCCCCTCTTCCAGTTCGAGGCCGGGACCATGCCCTGGCGGATCGTCCTGGAGGTCAACTCCGTCCTGCGCGCCGCCACCGACCCCTGGGGCGCCGCCGACTGGTGGCTGTCCCGCACCACCTGGTGGGACGGTACCCCGGCGGCCCTGCTGGGCCGTGGCCGCGACGCCGAACTCCTCGGCGCGGCACGGGAACTGGCCGGCCCGGCGGGGGAGGAGTAGCCATGGGCAAGTACCCCCCGCCCGAGTCGCCGCCGGGCGAACCGACCCGCGCCGTGCTGCGCGCGGGCACGCCGGTGTACCGGGTGCACTCCACACACCGCGCGCCGACCGCGTACAACGCCCGCCCCTCCCACGCCTTCTACTACGGCGGCCGCTTCGACAGCACCCCCTACGACCGCTACGGCTACCTCTACGTCGGGTTCGGCGTCGGCGCGGCCGTGTGCGAGGTGCTGCTGCGCTCGCTGCCGTTCGACTCCGACGGCGGCCACCGGCTGCTGCCGCGCGTGGCGTTCGAACGCCGCAGTCTGTCCTTCCTGCGGCTGGCCGCCGACGTCGAGGTCGTCTCGCTGATGTCCGGGGCGGATCTCGCGGCGGTGGCGCAGGACGCGTGGCTGGTGCACACCGAGGGCGCGGACTATCCGCAGACCCGCGACTGGGGCCACTGGATCCGACGCCATACCGTGCCCTGGGCGCAGGGATTCGTCTGGCCGTCGAAACGCGAGCCCGCCGACCGGGTCGCGATCCTCTTCGACGACCGGGGCGAGGCGCCCCTGCTCGAACCGACGGGCGCGCCCGGCGTCGACTTCGGCACAGAGGAGGGGGAACGGTGGCTCAATGGGGTGCTGGCACCGTACCGGACGCGGACCGCGCCGCGGCCGGGGGAGCGGGGGATGTGACGTGACGACTCCGTACGACCTGCAGGCGCTGCGCTGGGAGATCGAGCAGCAGATCAAGGGCGTCGTGAACGCCCGGGACCTGGCCGGGATGACCGAGCTGGTACTGGACCGGTTGGGATGCGAGACGGTGGAGCAAGCGTACGACCGGCTGTACGAGGACTGGGCGGCGCTGCCCCGGGGCACCGTCATGTCCGGCCTGCGGGCCGGACACGTGCTGAGCGTCCTGCCGATGCTGCGGCTCGAACGGCACCTCTTCGACGCCCTGCGGGAGGAGGAACTCTGGCAGGCGGTACGTGACCACGGGCCGGCGGACGAGACCTGGCAGGCCGACGTCGTCGTCAAGAACAGTGCGTTCGGCCTGAGACACCTCACCGATCCCGCCCAGATCGAGCGAGCGCTCGCCCGGATCGAGAACGCTCAGGCCGTGCACCCGTCCGGCACCCGGACCCGCGAGAACCTCGACTTCGCCCACGCCAACCTACGGACATACCTGGCTGAACTGAGCGGCGGGGAGGACGACTTCGACACCGCCGTCGACGAGCTGACCCGTCTCGTCGCGACCTCGGACATGGAACCGGGCCTGCGTCTGTCCGTGAACGCGCAGATCGCTCTGCTGCGGGTGCACCAAGCCATGCGCCGAGACGACGACGCGGCTCTGGCCGAACAGATCCGCGTCCTCGAACACGCCCTGGCCCAGCTGCCCGCCGACCACGTCGACCGGCTCGCCTTCGAGTCGCAGATGGAAGCCGCCCGGGCCCACCTGAGCGCCCTGCGAGCACAGCGCACCGGCCGGTGGGAAGCCCCCGCCGAAGGGGCGGCCGCCGCGACGCCCACCCACGAGATGCGCCGCCGGATCGAAGCGCTGCCGCGCAACGCCCGCGCCGACAAACTGGGCGAGGCAGGCTTCGCGGTGGGGGCACGCGCCCTGCTGGCCATGGACTACCAGGGGATGCTGGAAGCCCTGGAACTGCAGGAGGCCGCGCTGGAACTGCTCGAACCCGACGACGACCGGTGGATCCGGGCCACGGGTGCGCTGGGCGTCGTCCACTGCAGTCTGGCCGATCTCCACTTCGCGCCTGAGGCCGACCGCCCCCACCACCTCGACCAGGGCATCGCGTTGCTGCGGCACACCCTGAGGATGACCGACGGGCCGCACCACCCCCTGTGGGGCGGCACCGGCATCAACCTCGCCAAGGCCTACCGCCTGCGCGGCGACGCGTACGCGCACGACGCACGCGCCAGGCGCCTGAACTACGACGCCTCCCGGCGCGTGGGCCTCGAATGCCTGCGCGCGGCCGCCTGGAGCGCCCTGCTCCAGTCCGGTACCGCCCATGCCGCCGAAACCGCCCGGAGCGCCGGTGCCCAGGCCCTGGACGTGGCGCGCTGGTGCCTGGCCGACGGCGCCCACGCCGACGCCGTACGGGCCCTCGACGCGGGACGCGGCCTCGTCCTGCACGCGGCGACCGTGGCCACCACCGTGCTCGACATGCTGACGGAGCTGGGCCGGCCGGCCCTCGCGCAGGAGTGGCAGGCCGCGGGCCTCGTGCCCGATCCGGCGGGGGAGATGCTGCTCACCGGTCAGCTGGGGGTGGCCGGGCCCTCCAGCCGACTACGCCGACGGGTCCTGGAGGCGCTCGCCGACTCCCCACGGCACCACGAGCTGCTGGACGTGCCGTCCCCCGGGGACATCGGCGACGCGCTGAGCGCGATGGGGGCAACGGCCCTGGTCTATCTGGTGCCCGGCGACGGTGCCGTCTCCGGTCTCCTCGGCCCACGGTCCGGTTCCGGCGCGGCCGTGATCGTCACCGCCGACGGCACCACCCGCTCCCTCGACCTGCCCCACCTCACCGTCGACGCACCCCCGCTCACGGCCTACCGCGCCACCGGCACCCCTGGCCGCGACGCCGGCGGGCCGCCCGTGTCCGACACACCGCCCGGACCGGCCCCGGGCCCCGGCACGAGCCGCGCCGCCCTGGAGCAGCTGTGCGCCTGGGCCGGCACGGCCGTGATGGAACCGCTGCTGAGCCGGCTCCCGCGCGGTTTCGGCCGGGCGCCCGCCGTCGTCCTGGTGCCCATGGGGGAGCTGGGCGTCGTGCCCTGGCACGCGGCGCGTGTGACCGGCCGGCGCCGCTCACACGGCTACGCCTGCGAACGGGCGGACATCTCCTACACGCCCTCCGCCCGGCTGCTGTGCGAGGTGGCCGCCCGGCCCGCCACCGGCACCCGGCAGACCCTGGTCGTCGGCAACCCGACCCGCGACCTGCACCACGCCGGCGAGGAGGCCGAGGCCGTCCACCGTGTCTTCCACCCGGACGGCGACCTTCTCGGACCCGGCACCGCCACGCCCGCCGCCGTCACGGACTGGCTGCGCCGGCAGCAGGGCGGACTGCTGCATCTCGCCTGTCACGGAGTGGTGCGTCAGGGCGAGCGGCACAGTGCCTGTCTCGCCCTGTCGGGCGGGCAGTTGGCCGCCGAGGAGCTGACCGAGGGCGCCGCCCGCTACCGCGGCCTGGACCTGGTGGTGCTCGCCGCCTGCCGCACCAACGTCTCCGGGCACGGCTACGACGAGGCGTACAGCCTGTCCACCGCGTTCCTCGTCGCGGGCGCCCGTTCGGTCATCGGTTCCCTGTGGCCGGTGCCCGACGAGGCGACGTCCCTGCTGATGTACATGACCCACCACTTCATGAGCCACGAGGGCCTGCCGCCCGGACGGGCACTGCGCAGCGCCCAGTCGTGGATGCTCAACGACCGCCGCGAGGCACCGCCCGGCATGCCGGCCCACCTCGGCGCACGGGTACGGCACATCCGCGGCGACGACCTGACGGCGTGGGCGGGCTTCACCCACCTCGGCTGGTGACGGCTCGTCACACCTCGGTGCGGACGACCAACTGGGCCGTCCCCCAGCGGCCCGCCCCGTACGCCGGCCCGCCCGCGTCCCGCCCGCCCCCGGCACCCGCCGCGACGAGCCGCAGCAGGCCGCCCCCACCGGCCGGTGCCACGCTCCCGCGTGCGCCGGAAGGGGCGCCGGGGGACCAGGCGGGCAGCCGGAACGGGGCGATGTTCAGCTCGTCCTCCGCGACGATCACCTTGAGCCAGTCCCGGGTGAAGGCGCCCCGCACCGCCGAACGCCCGGGCGGCAGCCGCAGCCACACGGGCTCCCCGCGCCGTGCCCACCCGACCCTGCCGTCCCCGATGAACTCGCCCTCGAACAGGTGCGGCGACGAGCCGTAACGGTCCGTCAGGTCGAGCAGCACCGCCCACAGATGACGCCCGGCGTGGTTGTGGATCCCGACCCGCACCTGCGGCTCCCGGCCGTCGGGTGTGTACCCGCAGACGACCTCGCCGACCGCCGAGTGCCGCAGGCTGCCCACCGCGGTCTCCTCGACGGTGATCCGGACCAGCGACGACAGCAACGGGTCCGGGTTGACCAGGTCCCGGATCTGGTGCCAACGGGCGATGTGGGCCAGGCAGTCGGCGACACGTGCCGCGTCCGCGGGGGTCCGCAGTGGTAGCTCGGGCAGGGCATGCCCGGCACCACCCGACACCCGCGCCCGGCCGTCCCCGACCTCCACACGCAGCCGCAGTGCGTCCGCGGCGCCGTGCGCCGACGGCAGCGGCAGCCCCTCCCGGACCCCGGTCGCCGACGGCAGCGGTGCGGGTCCCTCCGGCGCAAGGGCCAGGGCGGGCACCTCCGTGACCGCCTTCGCGACCAGGCGTACGGCGGCCGTCTCGCCCGACAGCGTCACGGCAGCGGGCGGGAACGCCAGCGCCGACGGAGTCACGGCGTGCGCCGACTGCCGCTCCTGGTCCGTCGGTTGCCAGCCGACCGGATCCACCAGGGCCGACTCGGGGCGTACTTCGCGGACCACCACCGCACGCGCTCCGGCGTCCCCGAGCAGGGTGAACTCCGCGCCGGGGGACCGCAGTCCGTGTGCCGCACCGCAGTTGACCTCCCAGCCCCACGCCGTGTGCCGCAGCAGGAACGGCGAGGCCGGCACCGGGTCGCCGGACAGGAACCCTCCGTCCTCCGGCCCGCGCAGCTCGGGGTGCTGCACCTGGCTCAGGGCACGTACGCGCGCCTCGGTCAGCGCGTGCAGTTCCCCGTACGCGGCCGTGGGGCCGAGCCGGTCCAGCGCGCCCAGCAGCGCATGGCTGAAGTAGCCCCGGACCCGCCCGTCGACGACGTTCTCGTGCGCCAGCTCCTGCGGGCGGCAGGCGGCCAGCAGCACGTGCCGGCCCGGCTCGGGAACCTGCGTGCCGCCGCCGTCCCGGGCGCCCGCGACCGCCGCCGTCTGCCACCAGGGCTGCCAGGGCGCGCCCCGGACCGCCGCGCCGGGCGGACCGGCGGCGTCCTCGCGTGTCGCACCGCCCGAGTGGCAGCAGTCCAGCACCGCGACGACATGGGTGCCACGGGCCGCGATGCCGTCCAGGAGCGCCCCGAGTTCGGTGTCCCGCAACACCGGCTGCCCGCCCGGCACCAGGCTGTCGTGACACACCAGCGCCTGTGACCAGCCGGTGGCCTCACCCGGATCGGCGGTCGGGCTCTGGCTGCCGTGCCCGCTGAACCAGAGCAGCGCGGTGTCCTCCGGCCCGCTCTGCCCGAGATGCTCCTCCAGCCCCGCGAGCACCGCCGCCCGGGTCGCCTCCGCGTCGTACAGCGTCCGGATCCGCGTGGCCGGACCACTCAGGCTCCGCAGCCGGCTCTCCGCCGCCCGTACGTCGTTGACGCAGCCGCGCAGCGGCCGGCCGGGGTAGTCGTCGATGCCTACGAGCAGGGCGTACACGGTGCGCATGCGGTGATCCTTCCAGACCTGCCGGGGCGCGGGCAGGGCGTTTCCGGGGCGCATACCGGGCGCGTGCGCGCAACCCCATGACCCCCCGCCCCGAACCGAGTTGACTTGGCTGTGGTGATGGCTGATGTTTGTGCCGCCTTCAGCACCGCGCGTAACGGAAGGAACCTGCACGTGAGTTTCGGGGGACCCACCAATCCGTACCAGCCACCCGGGCCACCGGCCCATGGCCCCTACCCGCCGCCCCCGTACGTGCCGCCCCAGCCGGGCCCGGCACCGTACGGCTACCCGCACCCCCACCCGCACCCCCCGCACCCGCATCCCCAGCCGTACCCCTACCCGTACGTCCCCCAGCCGCAGCCGGGCAGGGGCGGCCTGCGCGGTGGCGAATGGCCGTCGGTACGCGAGCTGTTGCGGCAGGGGCAGCCGCGGGTCTCCGGCTGCGTGTGGCTGGTGCTGCTCGCCCCGTGCACCTGGTTCGTGTTCCTGCCGCTCGTGCTGGGCTACTCGTTCGCGCGCTCGGCCCGCATCCGGGCCCGCCGGTTGTTCCCGCACACGCACCGGGCCGTCGACGACCGGCGCGTGACGCGCGTGCAGCAGGTGCGGGCCTGGACCGCGGCCGCCATGTCCCTGCTGCTGCTCGCCGTCTACGGCAAACCGGAGGACGTCACCGAGGCCCAGGAGCAGTACATGATGCGGCTGGTGGTCACCCCGCCCCTGCTGCTCCTGAGCGCCCCCGTCGTGATCGCGGTGCTGTTCCGGTGGGCGTCGGCGGAGACCAGGTCGGCCATGCGGGCACGGGTCCGGGTCGCCCTGCGGTCGGCCCGCTGGTACGTCGGCGCCGTGATGGCCGTCCCGCTGCTCGGCGGGGTGATCATCATGCTCGGCCGGAACCAGACGCCCTCCTCCGGTTCGGCGGGCGCCGCCCCCTGGCTGATCCTCGCGACCGCCCTGCCCCTGGCCTGGCTCCTGTTCTTCCTGGGCTTCGCGACCGGCCCGGCCGTCCGTACCGGCTTCAACACCGCGGCCGTGCACGCCGCGCTCCCCGCCCTGCTGACCGGCACGCTGGTGTGGGAGTTCGCCGCCATGAGCCTGGTCGCCGGCGGCCTGCCGCCCGGACCGCCGCTGATCCAGGCCCTCGCCGTCATCGGCGGTCCCGCCTCGGTGACGGCGGTGGTCTGGTGGGAGATCCGCCGTCTGCGCACCCTGTACGGGGTGACGCTGCGCGCCTGAGCGCACGGCCCGTCAACCCCGCGTCCCGCACGAGGCGTTGGCGCCGCCGGCGCGGGTCATCGCCCGTCCGGGCCCCGCATCCGCCCCGGGCGTGGTTACGTATGGCCCATGACTGCGATCAGACTCCTCCTCGTCGACGACGATCCGCTGGTGCGGGCCGGACTGTCCTTCATGATGGGCGGGGCCGACGACATCGAGATCGTCGGCGAGGCGGCCGACGGCGGCGAGGTGGAGGCGCTCGTCGACCGCACCCGCCCGGACGTCGTGCTCATGGACATCCGGATGCCGACGGTGGACGGTCTGACGGCCACGGAGCGGCTGCGCGCCCGCAAGGACGCCCCGCAGGTGGTGGTCCTCACCACCTTCCACGCCGACGAACAGGTCCTGCGGGCGCTGCGCGTGGGCGCCGCCGGGTTCGTCCTCAAGGACACCCCGCCGGCCGAGATCCTCTCGGCGGTACGCCGGGTCGCGGCCGGCGACCCGGTCCTGTCGCCCACCGTCACCCGCCAGCTGATGCAGCACGCGGTCGGCACCGCCGCCGACACCCGCCGCGCACGCGCGCGTGCCCGCATGTCCGCCCTGAACGACCGCGAGCGCGAGGTCGCCGTCGCGGTCGGCCGGGGCCTGTCCAACGCGGAGATCGCCACCGGCCTCTTCATGAGCGTCGCCACGGTCAAGACGCACGTCTCCCGCATCCTGGCCAAGCTCGACCTCAACAACCGCGTGCAGATCGCGCTGCTGGCCTACGACGCGGGACTCCTGGAGGAGCAACAGGAGGGGCACTGACCGCCCTGCCGGCCCGCCGGCTGCCCGCCGTCACCCGAAGGGCGAGGCGGTCCCGCCGGGGACCTCCGCGAGGTGCACCGGCCTGCGCTCCCGGCGTGACAGCTCGCACGCCTCGGCGACGCGCAGCGCCTGGAGGGCCTCGCGCCCGTCGCAGGGGTTGGCCCGTTCGCCCCGCACCACCTCGACGAACGCGTTCAGTTCCGCCTCGTAGGCGGGGCCGAAGCGCTCCAGGAAGCCCGTCCAGGGCTTGTCCGCGGCGGGCGGCCCGGTCGGCTCGGTGGACGCGATCGGCGTACGGTCGTCCAGGCCGACCACGATCTGGTCGAGCTCACCGGCCAGCTCCATGCGCACGTCGTAGCCGGCTCCGTTCAGCCGGGCGCCGGTGATCGTGGCGAGCGTGCCGTCGTCGAGGGTGAGGAGCGCGGCACCGGTGTCGACGTCGCCCGCCGCGCGGAACATCGCGGGCCCGGCGTCGGACCCGGCCGCGTACACGTCCGCCACCTCCCGGCCCGTCACCCAGCGCAGCACGTCGAAGTCGTGGATCAGCGTGTCCCGGTACAGCCCGCCGGACACCGGCAGCCACGCCGCGGGCGGCGGCGCCTGGTCGCTGGTGAGCGCCCGCACGGTGTGCAGCCGCCCCAGCCTGCCGGAGCGCACGGCCTCGCGGGCGCCCCGGTAACCCGCGTCGAAGCGGCGCTGGAAGCCCATCTGGAGCACCGTCCCGGCCGTCTCGACCTCGGCGATCGCGCTCAGGGTCCCCGGCAGATCCAGCGCGATGGGCTTCTCGCAGAACACCGGCAAACCCGAGCGTGCTGCCCGACCGATCAGTTCGGCGTGGGCCGACGTCGCCGTCGTGATCACCACCGCGTCGACCCCCCACCGGAAGATCTCCTCCACGCCGGGCGCGGCCGTCTCACCCAGCCGGTTCGCCAGTTCCTGGGCCCGCGAGGCGTCCGCGTCCGTGAGGATCAGGGAGCCGACGTCACGGTGCCGGCTGAGGGTGTTCGCGTGGATCGTGCCGATGCGGCCCGTACCGATGACGCCGATGCGCATGAAAACAAAGTGCGTGCACAACCCGCCCCTGTCAATCTGAATGTCCGGACAATCTGACTACACAACTTCCCGTCAACAACGCACGGAGCTACGCTCGGCCCGTGCCGAAACCAGAAGTGGACCCGACCGTGCAGCTCGAGCTGAGCGTGGACCGCAGCTCTCCCGTGCCGTTGTACTTCCAGCTGTCCCAGCAGCTGGAGGCCGCGATCGAGCACGGCACGCTGACCCCCGGCAGCCTGCTGGGCAACGAGATCGAGCTCGCCGCCCGGCTCGGCCTGTCCCGGCCGACCGTCCGCCAGGCCATCCAGTCGCTCGTCGACAAGGGCCTCCTCGTACGCCGCCGCGGCGTGGGCACCCAGGTCGTGCACAGCCAGGTCAAGCGCCCGCTGGAGCTCAGCAGCCTCTACGACGACCTGGAGGCGGCGGGTCAGCGCCCGGCCACCAAGGTCCTCGTCAACACGCTCGTACCCGCCTCCGCCGAGGTCGCCGCCGCACTCGGCGTCGCCGAGGACAGCGACGTCCACCGCGTGGAACGCCTCCGCCTCGCCCACGGCGAGCCCATGGCCTACCTGTGCAACTTCCTGCCCCCCGGCCTCATCGACCTCGACACCGGCCAGCTGGAGACCACGGGCCTGTACCGCCTGATGCGGGCGGCCGGCATCACCCTGCACAGCGCCCGCCAGTCGATCGGCGCCCGCGCGGCGACGACGGTGGAGGCGGAGCGGCTGGCGGAGGAGACGGGGGCCCCGCTGCTCACCATGCAACGCGTCACGTTCGACGACACGGGCCGCGCGGTCGAGTACGGCACGCACACGTACCGCCCGACGCGCTACTCGTTCGAGTTCCAGCTCCTGGTGAGGACTTAGAGGACCTGAGGGGGACGCGATTCCTGGGGGCGCGAGGCTGTATCGGTGTGCGGCTCCGCCGCGTGGGCGCAGCCCCCACGAACCCGCACTCGGCAACGATCCGCACCACCCCTCTGCTCCGCACCCTGCCTCCCCGTGAGGCAGAATCGGCGGCGATGAGCACCTACCGCGACTTCACCGCCCCCATCGGCTCCCGCCGTGCCACGGCGCTCCGCACCGTCGGCACCCGGGAGCGCCGCTCACACCTGACGGCACCCCGCGTGCCGACGGTCGGCATCGACATCGGCGGTACGAAGGTGATGGCGGGCGTCGTCGACGCCGACGGCAACATCCTGGAGAAGCTCCGTACGGAGACCCCGGACAAGTCCAAGAGCCCCAAGGTCGTCGAGGACACCATCGCCGAGCTGGTCCTGGACCTCTCCGACCGGCACGACGTGCACGCCGTCGGCATCGGCGCGGCCGGCTGGGTCGACGCCGACCGCAACCGCGTGCTGTTCGCCCCCCACCTGTCCTGGCGCAACGAACCCCTGAGGGACCGCCTCGCCAGCCGCCTGTCGGTCCCGGTCCTCGTGGACAACGACGCCAACACCGCCGCCTGGGCGGAATGGCGCTTCGGCGCCGGCCGCGGCGAGGACCACCTCGTGATGATCACGCTGGGCACCGGCATCGGCGGCGCGATCCTGGAGGACGGCCAGGTCAAGCGCGGCAAGTACGGCGTCGCCGGGGAGTTCGGCCACATGCAGGTCGTCCCCGGCGGCCACCGCTGCCCGTGCGGCAACCGCGGCTGCTGGGAGCAGTACAGCTCCGGAAACGCCCTGGTCCGCGAGGCGCGCGAGCTGGCAGCGGCCGACTCGCCGGTGGCGTACGGGATCATCGAGCACGTCAAGGGCAACATCGGTGACATCACCGGCCCGATGATCACCGAGCTGGCCCGTGAGGGCGACGCCATGTGCATCGAGCTGCTCCAGGACATCGGCCAGTGGCTCGGCGTCGGCATCGCCAACCTCGCCGCGGCCCTCGACCCCTCCTGCTTCGTCATCGGCGGCGGTGTCTCGGCAGCCGACGACCTGCTGATCGGCCCCGCGAGGGACGCGTTCCGCAGGCATCTGACCGGCCGCGGCTACCGTCCCGAGGCCCGTATCGCCCGAGCCCAGCTCGGCCCCGAGGCGGGTATGGTCGGCGCCGCGGACCTCGCCCGGCTGGTCGCCCGCCGCTTCCGTCGCGCCAAGCGCCGCCGGGTGGAGCGGTACGAGCGCTTCGAGCGGTACACGCAGTCGCTCCGCGGTACCCAGGAGACGCTGTGACCGCATCCCTGCCGCACCAGGGCTCCTGGCCGGACGGCGAGGAACGCCCGGCCGAGGACCGCCGCCACATGATCCGCCGCAGGGCGCTCACCCTGCTGATCATCGTGCTGCTCATCGGCATCCCGGCCGGCTACCTGGTGATCTCCGCGAACCAGAGCCGGGACAGCGGCAAGGACAAAGAGGCCAAGTACTCGGCGACCGGCCTGACCGAGGGCTGGCCGTCCAAGCTCCAGCGCCGCATCTACCAGGTGCCCGTCCCGCACCCGGCCTGGCACGTGGCGTACTACGAGACCAACAACTGGAAGACCAGCCGTCTCTACGTCCAGTTCGAGACCAACGCGGCCGGTCTGGACGCCTACCTGACGGGCCTGGGCATGACCCGGGACGACCTGAAGAAGGACCACATCACCATCGGCGCCCGCGACCGCAAGGTCACCGGCTGGAAGTTCCCCGAGGGTGACTCCTGGTACGGCTTCGTCCACCGGCAGAAGAACCCCGCGCCCACGCACGACGTGGTGGTGGACCTGTCCAACCCGGCGTATCCCTGGGTGTACGCGGTGTCCCGGACGGTGCCCTGACCCGGAGCCCGGCCCGGCCCTCGGGGCCGATTGTCAGACCCCGCCCGTAGAGTCGGAGACAGCTGATCCGAAACGCGGGCGGGAGGTGGCAGGGCGTATGGGCGACACGGCTGTGATGGCCGAGCGGGCGGGGGAGCCCACGGTCCCGGTCCGGCTCCCGGCCGTCTTCCTGCCCGCGCCCCTCCCGCGCGACGGGCGCATCGCCTTCTGGGACCCCGAGGGCGAGCCCCTGCCCGCAGGGACCACAGAGCTCACCGAGGACACCGAACTCACCGTCGTGCGACGGCGCGGCGCCGCGGTCCGGCGGCGGACCACCCCGGCGCTGACCCTCCCGCTGGGGGAGGCCCTGCCGCTCCTGGCGCGCGCCCGGCACGACCCCGCGGCCCACCCCGCCACCGCCTGCTGGGGCGCGGCCGCCCTGCACGCCCTGCGACTGACCGCGCGCGGCCGGCTGCTGCCCGGCCTCACCCCCACGGGCCACGACGCCTGGCGCGCCGGCCCGCTGGACCCGGACGACATCGCCCACCTGCGCGCGGTGGCCGCCGCCCTGCCGTACGAGGGGCACGCCGTCCCGCTGCCCGGCCCGGGCCCCATCCGCCTGCCCGAACCGGAAGCGCTGGTACGCGCCTTCCTGGACGCGGTCGCCGACACCCTGCCGCGCACCCCGGCCGCACCCCACGCCACCGGCAGACCCTTCGCCGCCCGCGACGCCCAGCACCTGCCCGACGCCCACGACTGGGCCGCCGAGGTCGCCGCCGGCATGGACGCCGGCGTGCGGATCTCGCTCCGGCTGGACCTCTCGGCGTACGACCTGTTCGACGACGCCTTCGACGGCGGCGCGCGCGGCGCCGGCGCCGCGATCGTCCAGGTGCACAGCCTCGCCGACCCCACCCTCGTCGCCGACGCGGCGGCGCTGTGGGCGGGCGAGGCGGACGACGCCTTCGGCCCGCGCGCCCGGGTGGACGCGGCCCTCGCCGTCCGCCGCGCGGCCCGGGTCTGGCCCCCGCTCGACCGGCTCTCCGACCAGGACGTGCCCGACGTGCTGGCGCTGACCGAGGAGGAGCTGAGCGACCTGCTCGGTGTCGCGGCCACCCGGCTCGCCGCGGCCGGCGTCGCCGTGCACTGGCCCAGGGACCTGGCCCAGGACCTCTCCGCCGCGGCGGTGGTCCGGCCGGCCCCCGGCTCGGCGACCGACGGCACCGGCTTCTTCGAGAGCGAGGAACTGCTCCAGTTCCGCTGGCAGCTGGCGCTCGGCGGCGACCCGCTCACCGAGAGCGAGATGGACGCCCTCGCCGAGGCCCACCGCCCGGTCGTCCGGCTGCGCGACCAGTGGGTCCTGGTCGACCCGGCCCTCGTCCGCAAGGCCCGCAAGCGGGACCTGGGGCTGCTCGACCCGGTCGACGCGCTGTCCGTCGCCCTCACCGGCACCGCCGACGTGGACGGCGAGACGGTCGAGGCCGTACCCGCCGGCGCGCTGGCCGCCCTGCGCGACCGCCTCACCGCGGGAGTACGCCCGGCCGCGCCGCCGCCCGGCCTGCACGCCACCCTCCGGGACTACCAGCTCCGGGGCCTGGCCTGGCTCGACCTGATGACCTCTCTCGGCCTCGGCGGCTGCCTCGCCGACGACATGGGCCTCGGCAAGACCGTCACCCTCATCGCCCTGCACCTGAAGCGGGCCCGCCGCGAGCCGACGCTGGTGGTCTGCCCGGCCTCGCTGCTGGGCAACTGGCAGCGGGAGATCACCCGTTTCGCACCCGGCGTCGCCGTCCGCCGCTTCCACGGCCCCGACCGCAGCCTGGACGACCTGGACGGCGGCTTCGTCCTCACCACGTACGGCACGATGCGTTCCGCGGCCCCCGCCCTGGCCGGGCAGACATGGGGCATGGTCGTCGCCGACGAGGCGCAACACGTCAAGAACCCCTACTCGGCCACGGCCAAGGCGCTGCGCACCATCCCGTCCCCCGCGCGCGTGGCCCTGACCGGCACGCCCGTCGAGAACAACCTGTCGGAGCTGTGGGCACTGCTCGACTGGACCACCCCGGGCCTCCTCGGCCCGCTGAAGTCCTTCCGCGCCCGGCACGCCCGTGCCGTGGAGAACGGCGAGGACGAGGAGGCGGTGGAGCGCCTGGCCCGCCTGGTCCGGCCCTTCCTGCTGCGCCGGAAGAAGTCCGACCCGGGCATCGTCCCCGAGCTGCCGCCCAAGACGGAGACCGACCACCCGGTGCCGCTCACCCGCGAACAGGGCGCACTGTACGAGGCGGTGGTCCGCGAGTCGATGCTCGCCATCGAGACCGCCGAGGGCATGGCCCGCCGGGGCCTGGTGCTGAAGCTCCTGACGTCGCTGAAGCAGATCTGCAACCACCCGGCCCTGTACCTGAAGGAGGAGCCCCGGTCCGGCGGCGACCGGCTCGCCGCCCGCTCCGGAAAACTCGCGCTGCTGGACGAGCTGCTGGACACCCTGCTCGCCGAGGACGGATCCGCGCTGGTCTTCACCCAGTACGTCGGGATGGCCCGTCTGATCACCTCCCACCTGGCCACCCGGGCGGTCCCGGTCGAGCTTCTCCACGGCGGCACGCCGGTACCGGAGCGGGAGCGCATGGTGGACCGCTTCCAGGCCGGCTCGACCCCGGTCCTGGTGCTGTCCCTCAAGGCGGCGGGCACCGGCCTCAACCTCACCCGCGCGGGTCACGTCGTCCACTTCGACCGCTGGTGGAACCCGGCCGTCGAGGAACAGGCCACCGACCGGGCCTACCGCATCGGCCAGACCCAGCCCGTCCAGGTCCACCGCCTCATCACCGAGGGCACGATCGAGGACCGCATCGCCGAGATGCTCCAGGCCAAGCGCGCCCTCGCCGACGCGATCCTCGGCTCCGGCGAGTCGGCCCTCACCGAACTGACGGACCGTGAGCTGTCCGACCTGGTATCCCTGCGGAGGACGCCATGACGCCCAGCCCGGCCGACGAGGCCCGCCGGGCGCTGCGGGCGGCCCGCGAGCGGGCGGCGTCCGACCCGCACCCGGCACCCGCTTCCCGGCCCGCGCCCCCTTCGGCTCCGGCCCCCGCCGGACAGGAGGCCCCCCAGCCGGCGGACGTCGCCCGTGAGGCACTGCGCAGGGCGGTGTCCGAGCACCAGGGCGCAGGCCCTGCGAGGGACATGGGCGCGCCGCGGGACGCGGATGCCGGAGTGCCCGCCGATCAGCCGGGAGACATCCCGCGGGACACGTCGGGACCCACGGAGCCGGACGGCTCACACGACCGGGGAGAGACCGGGAAGGCCCCGGCCCAGACGGACTCGGCCGGCACTCCCACCGGCGAGGAGGACCGGCCTTCCGCCCCACCCGAGAGCACGGTGACCGCTCCCTCAGGGGGCACCGACCAGCCGGCCCCCCGCGCGGCGGACATCGCACGCGAGGCGCTGCGCGCCGCTCGCCAGGACGCGCGGCGGGCACGGCAGGAGACGGAGAGCGAGGGGGCCCGGCGCAGGCGCGGGACACGGCAGAGCCGTGTGGACGAGCGGGCGGCGGCCCTCCGGCGGGCGCGCGGAAACACCGCCGGCGGGGAAGCGCGTGACGTACGGCAGATGCTGTCCGACGCCTTCCGGATGCCCGCGACGGACCCCGGCGGGACGCCCGAGGCCCCGGGCGAGACCGGCCATGAGGACTCGCCCTCGCCCGGCCCCGGCATCCCCGAGGCCGCCACGGCCGCCGCGCCGCCCCGTGCCTCCACCCCCTCCACCACCCCGTCCCCGACCCCCCGGGCCCCTGGCAACCTCCACGGCCCCCTGGCCCCCCACTCCATGGCCGCTCCTGACCGCGACAACGAACTCCGCCGCACCTTCCCGGCCTTCCCGCCCCGGGAGCCGGACGACAAGGGCTTCGCCGAGAGCTGGTGGGGAAACGCGTGGGTCGCCGCGCTGGAGCAGGGCGCGCTGGACGTCAAGCGGCTGGAGCGGGGGCGGGGTTACGCCGGCCAGGGGCATGTCGATGCCATCACCGTGACGCCCGGCCTGGTGCTGGCGTACGTGCGGGGCAGCCGCCCGCGCCCGTACCGCGTGCAGGTGCGGCTGCGCACACTCGACGACCAGGACTGGGAGCGGTTCCTGGGCGCCGCCGCGGACCGGCCCGGGCACATCGCGGCACTCCTCGACAAGGAGATGCCCCAGTCCCTCGCGGACTGCGGTGTGCCCCTGCTGCCGGGCCCGGGTGATCTGGAGCCGCGGTGCAGCTGCCCCGACCGGGGCCACCCCTGCAAGCACGCCGCCGCCCTCTGCTACCAGACCGCGCGGCTGCTCGACGCCGATCCCTTCGTCCTGCTCCTGCTGCGCGGCCGGGGCGAACGCGAGCTGCTCGACGCGCTGTCCCGGCTGAGCGCCACCCGCGCGGCGCGCGCCGCCCAGGACAAGGGGCCGGCGCCTCTGCCCGGAGTGCGGGCCAGTGACGTTCTCACGCCGCGCGCCCTCCCGCCCCTGCCGGCACCGCTGCCGCCGCCTGCGCACCCCGAACAGCCCCCGGCCTACCCGGCATCCCCCGGCGGCCCGGACCCGTTCGCCCTGGACCAGCTGGCCACGGACGCCGCCGCGCGGGCCCACGCCCTGCTCACCACGGGCCGCGACCCGGTCGGGCAGCTGACGCTCTGGGAGGACGGGGTCCGCCTGGCCGCGGCCCGCCCCGGCTCGGGACTCACCGCGGGCACCCGGGCGCTCTACTCCTCCCTGGCCTCCGCGGCGGGCCGCAGCCCGTCCGAGCTGGCCCGTGCGGTAGCCGCCTGGCGCCAGGGCGGACCGGAGGGCCTCGCCGTACTGGAGGAGCCGTGGGACCCGCCGGCCGGCCGGTTCGACCGGGCCCGGCCGCTGCTCCTCGCCGCCGACCTGCCCGCCTTCCGCCCTTGGCGCAACCACCTCACCCACCCGCACGGCCACGTCCAGCTCCGCCTGGGCCGCGACGGCCTGTGGTACGCCTACGAGTCCGAGCCGGGCCAGGAGGACTGGTGGCCCCGAGGCACCCCCGACCTGGACCCGGTCGGGGCTCTGACGGGGCTGGGCATGGCGAGCGACCTCTGAGACGGGCAATGCTCCCGACCGCTCAGGGCGCGGTGCCCGTTTCCTCGGCCAGCGTCCGCAGGAGGCGTTCCTGGAACGCCTCGTCGTGGACGGCGCGGTGCGGTTGCAGCCGCTCGCGGTGGTACCAGTAGCCGCCGGTGGTCAGGGCCTGGGGTTCGTCGCTGGAGGCGAGCCACTCCTGTGTCCGATGGCCGAGCTCCAGATCGTCCGGTGCGCCCGGTCCGCCCATCTTCGTGGGGACCCAGCCAGGATCGACCGCATGGCTCAACACCTCCGGGCGCAGGCGAGCCACCGCGGCGGCGAGCGTCGTGACGAACAGTTTGCTGTCGGAGTACGAGCCCGCGCTCCTGCCCCGCCAGTCGACCCCGTCGAGCGAGGGACGCCCGCCGACATGCGAGCCGCTGCTGAGGTACACCAGTCGGCGCGGGCCGCGCAGCAGGACCGTGAGCAGGTAGGGCGCGATGATGTTGACCGGCATGACCGCCGGTCCGCTCCACACACCGGCGTTGTGGATGACGGCGTCGAGCGGCTTCGCGTCGTTCAGCTCCGCGGCGATGCGCCGGACGGCGTCGCGTTCCCTGAAGTCGCCCACCACGAGGCGGGCCCCACGGGCGACCAGCGTGTCGAGGCCTGCCGCGCGCCGCTGGTTCCGGGCGTGCACGACCACGTCGTGTCCGGCGGACAGCAGCGCATCGGCTGCGGCACGTCCCAGGCCGTCCGCGGAACCGGTCACCAGGATCCGGCTCACGAGCGCACCATTCCTTCGACTCGCATGGTGACAGTGTCCCTTCCGTTCGCTCAGTCCGAGAAGACCTGCTTGGCGACCGTGATCGCCCTGCGACTCCTGGCCTCCTGGGCCGCCACCGAGAACGCCGAGTCCACCGGTCATCCGTCAGGTCCCGGAGCCCGTTCATGACCGTGACAGCCGACGGCGTCAGCGCGGCCCGTCGTCTCCCGACCACTCACCGCCCGCCGGGCGTGGGCCTCCAGGGTGCATACGGATCACCATGTACGTCTCTCCGTCCGCGGGCGGCCGCGTCCATGAACGGGTGGCGAACGTGTGCAGCCGCCCCTCAACGAGGGCATGACGCGGCAGACAGACGCGGAACTCCCCGGCCACCGCTTCCAGCAACGGCCGTTCCGCCCCGGCGCCGTTCTCCACGTCACCGAAGAACCGGCTCGGATCGAGTGCCCGGGGTATCTCCCCGCTTGACCGGACCTCGCCGTCCGCGTAGGTGAACGCGTACTGCTCGGTGCCGTCTCGCGCCACCGAAAGGTGGAAGAACGGCTCCCGGTGCGATGTCCTCAGGCCGCTCCACACCACCACCGCGCGGGTGCCCGCGCTGGCAGCCTCGGCCGGCGAGACGAACCGCTGCCGGTGGAACGGGGCGGGGGCGCCGTCGAAGGCGAAGCTCCAGCCGGTGCCGGCCCGGCCGACCGCCATGAGAGCCCGGTCGTCGTAGGACGAGAACTCGCTCCGGTCGCGCAGCGATCTGTTGCGCGCCTCCCAGAAGGTCATGGGTTCGTTCAGCACGGTGCCGTCCCCGTCCGCGAGACGCCCGGGCAGCTCCTCCGGCTCCGCCCCCTCCACCAGGACGAACCGGTACGACGTGCGGTTGTCACCCGGATCCGGCTCCGCGAGCCATGCCAGGCCGCCCGGGTCGAGCCCGGCCGTCGGACTCGGCGCCTCACCCGCCTGCCCGCCCCTGGGCGTGGACAGCAACTCGCGGCCCCGCTCCGGGGTCAGCAGCGGCCCGAGCACGGGGTCGGCGACCCACCCGAGCGGCGCCAGGTGGTCCGGTCCCAGCGGCTCCCACAGGGGCACAGCGTTCCTCAGTGTCCGCCACGCCCCGTCGGTGTCTCCCCACCGCGCCAACTCCCGCGCCCGCTCGACCGCCTCCCCGAACGGTCCCGCCGCCGTGTACCGGTACGTGCCGTTCCGCACCTGATCCAGCGTCGTGTGAGCCAGTGACACCACGGCGTCGCCGGCGCCCCGCAGAGGGAACGTCAGCGCGGAGTCGTCCCGGTACGAGTGCGCCGCGTGCTCGGCGACCAGCGGCGGCAGCAGATCGGGCGCGTACCGCGGGTCCGTCACCAAGTCCTCGAAGTGCACCATGTAGGTCTGTCCGAGCAGGCGGCGTATCTGGTCGCCCAGTCCCGCGGCCCGCGGTCTGCCGTACTCCTTGGCCTCGTCCAGCGCCTTCCCGGCCCGCTCCCAGGCGCCGCGCAGCGCCTCCGACCGGGCCTCTTCCACGAGGGAGTCCAGCCTTTCCGTCGTGTCGTTGACGAACACCGGCTCCTCGTCACTGCCGTGCGCGCTCAGGCTGTGGAACTCCCGGTACATGTCCCGCATGAACTCGACGAAATTCGCATGCCGTTCGGGTGGCTCCGCCCGCCAGCTCGCCCACGTGTAGACAGCCCACTCCCCGTCCTCGTCCACGTCCCCGGGATCCATGAGGACGTGGGTGACGTCGGACTCGACGTCGAGTTGCAGTCCGCGCCGCCAGATGTCCGCCTCCAGCCGCTCCTCGGGCCCGGCGTCCTCGTCCAGGTACTCCTCGAACAAGTCCGCGAGCTCCGACTCGTTGTTGTGCCAGTGCGCGCCCTCGGTCCCCGCCAGCAGCCACACGAATGCGCCCGCGTGCCGCCACCCGTCGCTGACCTTGAGGAACTCCCGGTACGACGGGGGCATCCGCCGGCCGAGGCGCTCTTCCATGGCTGCGATGCGCTCTTCGGACGCGGGCGGGAAGCCCAGCCACCGCGCCCGCCGGGCGGTCTCGTCGTCCCCGCCCCGCGTTTCGTCCTCCGGCAGGGAATCCGCCCACTCCCCGCTCCACCTGAGCAGGAAGGACCGCCAGTCGAATGCCGTGGTGTCCGTCATGCGTTCGATGCTGCCACCTGCCACTGACAGCGCTCCGCCGCTTGCCGCGGCCGCGGAACCTCCTCGGAGTGTGGGTCAGGTCACGCACTCCGGCGACTGTCTAAGTTGCGCGCATCACAGCGGAAATGTCCTTTTGGCGTCCATGCTCGACGCGGATGCCGCGCCCGAAGTGGGGCGAACGGGCGTCGACTTGGATGTGAAGTGCCGAAGTGACCCATGACACAGCACTAGCGACGTTCTCCCTCAATCCCCCTCAATCACCTTAGAAAGGTGCCGACTATGGCCGCTTACCTCTGCCCTCCTGCCGTGATACACGGCGAGCACACCGTGGAAACCAGCCAGATCGTGGCGGAAGTGAGCGGCCGGCACCCGGACGCTGCGTGGGCGCCGCGCATCGAAGGCATCGCGGCCGGCACGGGCATCGAGACCCGCGGGTGGATGCTGCCGCTGGAGACCGCCGTCGCGCCTGGCGACGGGAGCGGCCTGCGGACCGCCGGCATAGGGCCGGCCCGAGAGGCGCTGGCCCGCGACGGGTTCACCGAGCAGGACGTGGACCGCGTGATCGCCGCACTCGAGGCGATACCCGCGCCGCAGACCGTCCAGGAGCGCACCGCGCCGGCCTGGGCGGCCGTGCAGTCCTACGGGGAGCGCGCCGCACGCGGGGCTCTCCAGATCGCCGGGCTGGACGCCGCAGACGTCGACTGCCTGATCACCAGCCACTCCACCACTCCGGCGCTGCCGGGGCTGGACATCGCCCTGGCCAACCAACTCCCGCTTCGCAGTGACGTGATGCTGCTGCCGGCCACGCAGTGGGCCTGCATCGCCGGGACCCGCTCACTGGCGCTGGCGGCGGATCTCGTGGCCGCGGACCCCGACCGGGTGGTCCTGGTCGTGATCGCGGAGGCGCTGAGCACGACCTATCAGCCCTCGGACGACACCCTGGAGTCCCTGATCGTCCGGTTGCTGTTCGCGGACACCGCGGTCGCCGCCGTGGTCACGGGCCGTCCGAGGCCCGAGTCGGTGCTGCGGCTGGACGCCGCCTGGCACCACACCCTGCCCGGCACCCAGAACCTGCACCGCCTGGAGACACGGGCGGACGGCACCCACTTCGTGATGGACCGGCGCGGGCCGCGCGCCGTACAGGAGACGGTCACCGCGATGTGGCAGTGGCTGCACCTCCGCTACCAGGACGACCCCGACTCCTGGCACCCCGACGTTCTGCTCGCGCACCCCGGCGGGACGCGAGTGCTGGAGTACATGGAGCAGACGATGCCCGACGGGTGGCCGTCCGGGCTGCTGGACTACAGCCGGGACAGCTACACCAGCGGCAACCGCGGAGGCGCCGCCGTGTTCGACATCCTGCGCAGGGCGCACGACGCCGGGCAGAAACCGGGCGATCGCGCCGTCCTGTACGCGGCGGCCCCGGGCCTCACGGCCACCGCCCTTCAGGGGGAGTGGCTGTAGCGCGAGCCCGTACGACAGGCTGTGCCGCCCGTACGACAGGCTGTGCCGCCCGTACGACAGGCTGTGCCGCCCGTACCACCCGGCTGTGCCGCCCGTACCACCCGGCT
This sequence comes from Streptomyces caelestis, assembly GCF_014205255.1. Lineage (GTDB taxonomy): Bacteria > Actinomycetota > Actinomycetes > Streptomycetales > Streptomycetaceae > Streptomyces > Streptomyces caelestis. The sequence goes on from NZ_JACHNE010000001.1 coordinate 7,057,509, forward strand.
GTGCCGCCCGTACGACCGGCTGTCCCGCCCGTACCACCGTTCGTGCTGCCCGTACGCCCGGTGGCGCCGCCTGACGAGCGCCTGACGAGCGCACGCCCGCCCGACCCGGCCGCGTCACGGCCCGAATGCCGCCCAGACCACTTTGCCGGTCTCCGTCCACCGCACCCCCCACCGGGTGGTGAGTCTGTGCACGACCTGCAAGCCACGGCCACTGTCGTCGAGGAGCTCGCCCTGGCCCAGCCGCGGCCTGCCGTTGCCGGTGTCCCCCACCTCGCACAGCAGTCCGTGACCGGTCCTGATCAGCCGTACCGTGAGGGGGCCGCCGGCGAAGCGGACCGCGTTGGCGACCAGTTCGTCGACCACCAGCACCACTCTGTCCCAGGTGTCGGCTCTGGTGTGCCATCGCCGCAGCAGCGCGGAGACCAGTGTGCGGGCCCGGGCGGCCGCGTCGTCGCGGGCGGGCAGCCGCCAGGTCGCGGTGTCCCCCTTGCGGTAGCCGATCATGCGCGCGAGCAGCAGGGTCACGTCGTCGCGCCGGCGCACGGGTGCGAGCGCGGAGACCAGGCCCCGCGCGGCCTGCGGCAGGGCGTCCCAGGGGTGCACCGCGGACACGGCGTCCGCCAGCCTGCCGATGCCCTCGTCGATCGAGACGGCGGGATCCTCCACCAGGCCGTCGGTGTAGAGGGCGAGCAGCGAGCCCGGCGGCGCGGCGAACGCCTGCACGTCGAACGGCTCCCGCAGCGCGAACTCGGTGCCCAGGCCGGGGTGGGGCCGGACCGCGAGCGGACCGGCGGGCCCGCCCGGGGGCACCAGGACCGGGGGGAGGTGGCCGGCGCTGGACAGCGCCACGCGGTGGCTGACCGGGTCGTAAACGGCGATGCAGCACGTCGACCCGAGGGCGCTGTAGCCGGCCGCCAGCCCGGAATCCGCGTCGTCCAGCAGCGTCACGGTCTCGTCCAGGTGCTCCAGCACCTCGTCGGGCGCCAGCCCTGCGGACAGCAGCGCGCGGGCCTCCATGCTCAGCTGTCCCATGGTCGCGGCGGCCCCCAGGCCGTGCCCGACGACGTCACCGACCACCAGCGCGGTACGGCCGTCCGGCAGCGGAAAGCTGTTCACCCAGTCACCGCCGACGCCCGCGCTGTCGGGGGTGGCGGGCTGGTAGACACTGGCGGTCTCGATGGTGTCGCCGCCGGTCCGTGGCAGCAGCCGGCGCTGCAACGCCAGCACCTGCGTGTGCTCGCGCTGGTGCTGACGGGCCAGGTCGACGTGATGAGAGGTCCGGGCCACCAGTTCCTGAAGGTCGAGCAGCTCGCTGTCGCCGAAGGGGCGGTCCGCCCTCCGCCAGACCTCCGCCACCCCCAGAACGACGGGCGGCGTGCAGTCCAGGACCAGCGGTATGCACGCCACAGCCGCCGCCTGGTCGCCGGGCACCAGGGCGCGTACCAGCCGCGGACTGCCGAGTACCCGCTCGATCGCCGCCCGGTCGGGTATGACGATGGCCTGAGCCGCGTCGTCCCGCCGTATCGCCAGCGACAGCAGGCGACTCGCATCGCCGGGAAGATCGTCGCCCGGAGTCACGTAGCCGTCCGGCCACACCCGGTCCGGCACCAGGGCCGCCCGCCGCAGCCGGACGCGTCCGTGCCGCTGCCCGGTGACCCCCTCGCCCGTCCACACGGCGAAGTCGAGGTCGATGGCGGCCACGTCTCCCCACGCCAGCAGGGACTCCGCCAGCGACTGCGCGGTCTCGCCGATGTCCAGCGAGGTGCCGATCGCGGTCTCGGCGGCGTACAGGTGCAGCCTCCTGGCCATGGCGATCAGGGTGACGGTCAGGCCCTCCTGGGGCGCCGCGGCGGCCAGGATGCTCAGCGAGACCACCAGCTCCGACCCGTCGCCGCGCCGAAGGCGCTGCACCCGGGCGACGTGCGGCTCACCGGTCTCGAGGACCTGCCGCAACCGCCGTGTGACCGTCGGTACGTCACCGGGAGGCAGAAGATCGACGAAAGAGCTCCCGGCCACGGCGTCCAGCCCCGCGAAGACGGGGGCGTCCAGATTGCAGCGGGTGATCCTCAGATCCCGGTCCAGGTTGACCGCGCCGAGAATCTGCTCCTGACGGCCGGGCGCCGGGTTGGCGGGTACGCGCCGGCGGGTGGCGCGGTCGCCCTGCGAGAGGGCAGAACCGGCGGCCTCCGCCGCCGCGCCGCGCGGGATGTACTGCCCCAAGGCGCTGCTGACCATGTCGAACGGCGACGAAGAAGAGGGTGAGGGTGTGGCGTCCATGCGACTCTCTCGGCTCGCTCGCCAACCCCGGCACGGCGCCGGGGCCCGGCCAGAACCCGTGCGACAGGGTCCTCGGATTCCTGACCGCACACCTCATTCAATAACACCCGGGGCACCTTCGCCCGCGTCGGCGGACCTGGGGCCGTCAGGCCATGGCGTCGTCGCCTGGCAGGGAAGGACGGATCTCGTTCACCGTGTGGTGTTCAAGGTGCTGGTCGGGGAGGTCCCGGAAGGCATCCAGGGGCCGTGAGCCGCGTCCATGACGGCGGCTCGAAGCGGACTTCCTCAGACGATGTGCGGAGAGGCCGTCGCCCGGCTCCGCCGTTCGAAGTGGCGCAGCAGGACCAGGGCCAGAGCCGCGTAGCCGGCTGCCAGTGCGCCCTCGGCCGCGAGGTCGGGCCAGATGGCGGAGCAGGAGGCTCCCGCGAAGAACTCGCGGAGGGCTTCGATGCCGTGGGACATGGGTGTCACGGTCGCGACGGCCCGCATCCAGGCCGGCATGGCCTCGTGCGGGAGGTTCGCGCCGCTGAAGAGGATCAGGAGGGTGAAGGCCATGTTCGAGACGACGGACGAGTCTCGGACCCGGAGCGAGAGCGCTCCCAGGGAGAGGCCGAAGAAGGCGCAGGTGACCGCTGCCACCACGAAGGTCATGACCAGGAAGCCGTTGCCCACATAGGGCAGGACACGCCCGGCCCAGAGCGGGACCCGGGCCCGCGGGATGAGGAGGACCATCCCGAGGGTCCCGCGGCGACGTTCCTTGGAGACGGCCATGACACCGCCGTGCACACAGGACACGCTGGCCGCGAGCACGGTGTTGCCGATGAGGTAGAAGCGGTCGTCCGCCACTCCCGAGGCATCATGACGGAAATCGCGCCGCCTCGATCACCTGGCGGGGCCCCTCGGGGAGGTCCCGGAGCGAGGTGCCCCGCACCGCGCACGAGCACAGCGGGGACGACCAACGCGCCGGGCAGCCCGATGAACGTGCTGACGCTGCTGATGACGAGGGGGCCGACGAGCAAGCCGACGTGTCCGAGGCCGACGACGAGGGTCGACGCGGCGCCCGCCCGGCCAGCCGGCGGTGGAACCGCCCCAGGTTCGCGGCGACCGCATTGACGGGACCGTTCCCCCTGCCTACTTTGATGAGCACTAGCGCCTTCTTCAATGGCCAGTTCGGGAGTGCCTCCATGGATGTGGACTCGCGCTCACGCCTCTGGGATGGAGAACGGCATGCCTGAACCCCTTGTCGATGTCGGCCAGATCGAAAAGGCCGCCGCCTGCGTGAACCCCGTCTTCCGCGATACACCACAGTTCCGGGCCGACCAACTCGATGACGCGTTGGGAATGCGGGCACTGCTGAAGGTCGAGACGGTCAATCCGATCCGCTGCTTCAAGGGGCGCGGCACTGACTTTCTCGCCCAGACCCGGACCCGAGGCGCCGTCCTGGTGTGTGCGTCGGCCGGTAACCTCGGACAGGGCCTCGCCTACGCCGGTCGCGAGCATGGACTGCCGACCATCGTCTTCGCCGCCTCCAGTGTCAATCCCAAGAAACTCGCGGCAATGTGGCGCCTCGGTGCACAGGTCCACCTCGTCCAGGGCGACTTCGACAGCGCCAGGCAGCTCGCCGCCGAGACGGCCGAACGCCACGGCTGGACCCTTGTGGAGGACGGCAGCGACCCCCCACTCGCCGAAGGGGCCGGCACCATCGCGGTAGAGCTGACTCGTTTCCACCCGGTCATCGACATCGTGTTCGTGCCGGTGGGCAACGGCTCGTTGGCCTGCGGTGTGGCGGCGTGGTTCAAGGCCGTGGCCCCCTCAACGCGAGTCGTCGCCGTCGGCGCGACGGGAGCACCGGCGACCGAACGTGCCTGGCGCACCGGTGATATCGCGTCCAGTACCGCGCCCACGACGACCATCGCCGAAGGCCTGGCCGCCCGCGTGCCGGCCCCCCGCGCCGTGGAGGCCATGCGCGCGACCGTGGACGACTTCGTCCTGGTGGACGACCACCGACTTCTGGACGCCATGCGCCTGTTGAAGCGCACCACCGGCCTGATCGCCGAGCCGTCGGGAGCAGCGGCACTCGCCGGGGCGCTTACCATGCGAAGTCAGCTCGCGGGCGCCCATGCGGCCATGGTGATCACTGGAGCAAACGTGGACCAGGGTCTGCTCCCTCCGGCAGTTGCGGCGGAGCGGTCATGATGCGGTCGTCCCATGCCGAAGGAACAGCTGCCGTCTTCGACCTCGAGCGCACGTAGAAAGCTCTTCAGGCACCCTCACCTGAAGGCATCGCCGGCCAGGACATGCCCTGCGGCCTGCCGCTGTGCGTGGAAGTCTCAGCCGATGCCACCGTCTCCCTGTACCGGCTGTGCAGGGCGCCGCGACGTCGCATACCGTGCGAACACCTCGGGGCCGACCGGGCTCCAGTCCACCTCGATCGACTGGAGCAGCTTGTGGCAGTTGCGGCTGAAGTCCGGCGACAGCACGGACCGGAACAGGCCGTGCAGGCCGTGTGCCTTGCCGGGACCCGGATCCGGCAAAATCGTGACCAGCTTTCGCATCAGTGCGGTGTCCCGTGCTCCGACCATCCGGTGGAACTCGGGGTAGGTCACTTGCCGCAGGCCGAACTCGACGGCGAAGCGGCCCAGCAGGTCGTCGAGGCGTATCGGTTCACGCTGCACCACATGGAACGTCGTGCCGAGGCAGCCGCCCCGTACGGCGGCCGCGATGAACCGGCTCACGTGGTCCACGGGCGTGAAGTCGCTCACCGCGTCCGTCTCGAAGAAGACGCCGAGTTTGGCGCAGGCGTCGAGAACGAACTCCGCGAGGCCGCCGCCGTGGCTGAAGACCCCGGTCCGGGTGTGCGGCATGACCTCGCCCATTCGGTACAGGCTGACCGGCAGGCCGTACTGCCGGCTGGCCTCTTGGAGCATGGCCTCCGCGACCCACTTTGTCTGGCTGTAGCCGCTCTCAGGGACCTCGCCGACCGAGGGGAAGGTGCTCTCGTCGGGCGCGGCGGCCCCGTGCGGGAGCAGCGCCAGCGTCGACAGGTGATGCACGGGCCGGGGCGGGCCGCTGCCGCCGCGGGCGAGCCGGATCACCTCACGGGTACCGAGCACGTTGGCCGGGCGCAGCCGCTGGTACGGGTAGAGGAGGTTCACCTCCGCGCCCGCGTGCACGATCGCCCCGGTGCGCTCCGCGAGCCGGATGAACGCCTCCTCGCCGAGGCCGAACCGCTCGGTGCCCAGGTCGCCCCTGATCACCTCGATCCGCTCGTCGGCACTGGTCAGCGGCAGCCGGTAGTGGCGGGCGCGGGCGTCGAGGCGGGCCCGTGCCGCGGCGTCGTCGGGCGCGTTGACGAGGCAGGCGACGGTGGCGCCCGTCGTGCGCAGCAGCTCGTCGAGGAGGTGGATGCCGAGGAAGCCGGTGCCTCCGGTGAGGAAGACATGGCGGAGTGCGGTGGGTGCGGTGGGTGCGGTGTACGTGGACCGCTGCGGGAGCATCGCGTCGGCGAGCATCTGCCGGCGTACGGCGGTCACATCACGTACGGCGCCGCCGCGGGCGACGAGTTCGGCCTGGGCGCGGATCGTCTGGGCCGCCATCAGATCACGGACCGAGACGCGTACCCCCGACAGGTCCCGCAGCCGCAGCGCGAGGCTCTGCAGGCTCAGGGACGTGGCGCCGAAGTCGAAGAAGTTGTCGTCCGGGTCCGCTTCGTGGCCTGTGCCGAGGAGCTCGGTCCACAGGGCGCGCACTGCCTCTTCGGGGGTGTCCCCGGCCCGCCCGGCCGTGCCGCACTCTGCCGCTTCGGGCGCGCGTTCCGCCAGGAGCCGCGCCAGGGCGCGGCGGTCCGCCTTGCCGTTCGGTGACAGCGGCATGCTGGTGACCGGGACGAACCGGTCGGGTACCTGCTCGGCCGGGAGCAGCTTCCTGGCCCCGGACCGCGCGGCCACCGCGTCGAAACTGTCCTCGGCGACGACGGCGGCGACCAGCATCGTCCGGTCCGCCTCGCCCTGCACGACTACCTTCACGTCCTGCACGCCGGGCAGCGCGAGCAGCGCCCGCTCGACTTCCGCCGGTTCGATCCGTACGCCTCGCACCTTGAGCTGGTCGTCGTGGCGGCCCACGAAGTACAGGCGGCCGTCCGCGCGGTACTGGCCGAGGTCGCCGGTGCGGTAGAGGCGATCACCGGGGATGTTGGGGAAGGGATTGGGGCCGAAGGCGGTGGCGGTGCGCTGTGGGGCGCCGAGATAGCCGAGGCCCAGGCAGTCGCCGCCGATGAGGATCTCGCCGGTCTCGCCGGTGCCGAGGCGCCGCAGCGCGTCGTCCACGACGATCGCGGAGGTGTTGTCGATGGGACGCCCCAGCGGGATCTCCTCGCCGTCCACGGCCGTCAGGGTGTGGAAGACGCTGCCGATCGACGCCTCGGTGGGCCCGTAGGTATTGGTGACCGCCGTCCCCGGCAGCAGGTCGAGGAAGCGGCGCACCGCGTCCACGTTGATGGCCTCCCCGCCCAGCAGGACGTGCCGCAGCGAGCGGAGCGCGTCCCGCAGCCGCGGCTCTGAGGCGAGCAGGTCGACGAGGACGGTGAAGATCGACGGCACGAAGTCAGTGATCGTCACACCGTGGCGCTCGATCTGTTCGACGGTGCGTTCCAGGTCGAGCAACCCGTCCCTGCGCGGCATGACGACGCTGCCGCCCGACGTCAGCGGCCACAGCAGCTGCCACAGCGACGAGTCGAACACGGACCGGCTGTTCTGCAGTGACACATGCCCGGTGCCGAACCTGCGGGTCATGAAGAGGAACCGATTGAGGAGGCCGTGGTGCACGTTGAGCGTGCACTTGGGCAGTCCCGTGGTGCCGGAGGTGAAGAAGCCGTAGAACAGGTCTGGGCGCGCCGGCCGGCCCGCGGCGGGCGCCTCGGCGGTCTCCGCGAGGGTGCGGTGGTCGGTCACCAGGGTGCGGGCCGTGGCGAGCGCCGTCCGCGGGGTGCGCGGGGAGCCGACAGCGAGGTCTGTGCCGAGGTCGCCCAACAGTGCCCGCAGCCGCTCTACGGGCCAGGCGGGGTCGAACGGAATGAAGGGCACCCCGGCCTTCATCGCCGCCAGCATCGCAAGCGGTAGCTCCAACCCGTCGCTCACCAGCAGCGGCAACAGCGTGTCGCGGCGGGCGCCGTGGTCCATCAGCGCCGCCGCCAGCGTGTTCGCCCTGCGGTCGAGGCCGCCGTAGGTCAGCGTCGCGCCGTCGTAGACCAGCGCGACGGCGTCCGGCCGATCACGGGCCTGCTCCTCGATGAGGTCCAGGGTGGTCGCGGCGGCCCCGGGATCGGGGTACGGCACCCTGCGGCCGTTGGGGTCGGGCAGCAGTCTGGTCGAAGGCGTGCAGGAAGACATCGTGGACCCCTGTCGTCTGGTGCTGCTTCTCTGTCGGAGCGCGGGCCTCAGCCCGTGGCGGGCGTGCCCGGCGCAGCGGCGCGCAGCCTTTCGTAGAAGGGCAGATGGTGACGGTAGTAACCGTTCAGCACCGGGCTGTTGTCGACCGTCACCTCGTACTGCTTGCTGCGCGCGTGGAATCCCGAGCTCAGCGCGACGTCCTGGTGCCAGCGGCTCGTACGGCTCCACTCGGAGCGCTCGCCCGGCGACCACGACAGGGCCCCGTCGTCGTAGGGGATGCCGACCGTCGCGCAGTAGGCCCGGATGACGGTGGCCGGGTGCTCGACGAGGACGTCGGCGTCGATCACCGCGGGCGTGCGGCCGGTCTCCATACGGACCCGGTCGAAGATCTCGTACAGGTTCTCATAGCCGATTTCGGGCAGTGTCACCTCCGGATTGATCGCGTAGTGCGACTCGATCGCGGCCCGCGGCTCGCGGATGATGAACGTGTGGGTCACACGCTCGGCGAGCGGCAGACTCTCGAAGAGCGGCGCGTGCCGGAACTCGGTGGTGTCCTTGAAGAACACCGGCGTCGTGTCCGACAGCTCCACGAACCTCGCGAACAGTTCCCCGGGGGTGCGGTACACGGCCTTGTCCACCGCGAACGGCTGTCCTGCGGCCAAGTCGGAGAACGGCTCGTGGAACATGCGGAAGTCGCCGCGCTGCGCCATCATCCGGAAGAAGGCGGTCGAGCGCGACCGCGGCGGACTCCACAGGGCCAGCAGCTGCGGCCCGACCGTGCTCATTGCGACCACTCGGTCGGCTCGCGGTCCCAGCGGTGCGTACGCAGCGCCGTGCGGAGCCCGTCGGCGAGCCGTGTCCCGTCGCTCGCCGCGATGTTGGCCCGCACGTGCGCGGGCCGCCGCATGCCGGGGATGACGGTGTCCACCTCCTCGTTGTCGAGGATGAACCGCAGCGCCAGCTCGGGCAGCGTCATCCCCTCGGGCACGATCTCCTTGAGGGCGTCGGCGCGGTCCACGCTCTCCCTCAGGTTCTCCGGCACGAAATACGAGGCCCGCCAGTCGCCTTCGGGCCAAGTGGTGTCCTTCGTCAGCGTGCCCGTCAGCGAACCCTCGTCGAAGGGGACCCGGGCGATGACCGCGACGTCGAGCTCGCGGCAGAGCGGGAGCAGCTCGTCCTCCGGAGCCTGGTCGAACACGTTGTAGATGACCTGGACACTGTCGACGAGCCCGGTCCGCAGCGCCGCGATCGCGTTCCACGGCTCCCACCGATTGATGCTGATGCCGATGCCGTCGACCAGGCCGGAGGACTTGAGTGCGTCGACCGTGGCGAGCCAGCGCTCGTCAGCGGCCCAGGCGTCCTCCCACACATGGAACTGCATCAGATCGATACGGGAGACGCCGAGGTTCTCGAGGCTGTTCTCCGTGTACTCCATGACGTGGTCGTAAGGGAAGACGTCATCGAGTTCCGACTCCCGGGTGGACGGGAAGTTCCGGTCCTTCGGGGGGATCTTCGTGAAGACCTTCAGATCCGCCGCCGCGTTCTCCTTCAGCAGTCTGCCGAGCAGCACCTCACTGTGCCCGCGGCCGTAGATCCAGGCGGTGTCGAAGGCGTTGCAGCCGAGATCGACGGAGAGCTGGAGCGCTTCGAGCGATGTCTCGTCGTCCGCGCCCTGCCAGCCGCCGGGACCCGCCCCGACGCCCCACATGCCGTAGCCGATCTCGGACACGTTCCAGCCGAGTCGGCCAAAGGTCCGGTAATGCATTGTTCGTTCACCCTTCGTGGATGGTGGGAGAAGAAGACTCAAGGCCTATTCCCGTGCCTCCGCCGACACGGTGAACGGCGCGGAGCCCCAGTGGTGGCCGCCGCCCGCGAAGCGCCGCTGGTGCACCACCCCCGCGCTCCCGTCGACTTCGAGCAGCGCCCGCCCGACGACACTGCCCTTGTAGAGATCGAGGCCTACGGTGACGGTGGCCGCGGCCAGAATTTCCTCCAGGCCCGCCCGTGCGGCGCGCGCCACGATGCCGTGCACCCTGCCCTCGTAGACGGCGACCGCGAGCTGCCGGGACAGGAAGCCCGCGGTGTCCGCGGCGGCCCGGTCGGTGACCGATTCGTAGGCGGCGCGCACCGCGTGCGCGAAGAGCTCCATGCCGGGTGCCTCGTACACCCCGCGGCACTTGGTGCCGTTGACCCGGTGTTCCACCACGTCGGTGAGGCCGAGGCCGTTGCGCCCCGCCACGGTGTTCGCGGCCTCCAGCAACTGCTCGGGCGGCAGGCGGTGGCCGTCGAGGGTGACCGGGCGGCCGCGTTCGACGCCGACCAGGACGCGTTCGATGCGGTCCGGCGCACGGTCGGGGGCGACGCCCATCAGCCGCTCGACCCGCAGCGCCGACGTGCTCAGTTCCTCCAGGCGCGCGTCCTCGTGGGAAACGCCGGCCAGATTGCTGTCGACGGAGTGCTCGGCGGTGTTCCCGGGCATGCAGACCAGGCCCGCCGACGCGATCTGCCGGGCCATCGCCGCACGGTCCGCCATGGCCTCCCGGATCTCCGGGCTGCGCCACGGCGCGAGCACCGTCAGCCCAGGCGCGAAGTGCTCGGCGTACCGCTCGAACCTGCGCTGGTCGTTGCCGCCGCCGACGCAACCGTGCGCCAGCACGGAGAAACCGGCCTCCCGCAGCCGCGGTGCCACCGCCTCGACAATGACGGAACGGGAAAGTCCGGTGGAGTTCCAGTACCCGCCGTCGTAATGGGCCCTGAAAGCCGCCACGTCGAGCGCGGCACGCGCCATCGCGGGCCGTGCGTCCACCTCGTGCAGCGCAATTCCGGCGGTGCGTACGGCGGAGGTGAACGCGTCGAAGTCCTTGCGTTCGCTCTGCCCGATATCGAGAACGAAGCCTTCCACGGCGCATCCGTTGTCGTGCAGCCAGGACGCCACCGCGAGAGAGGAGAGACCGCCGGACAGGCAGATCCCGACTCTGTGGTGCTTGAGCTCGGACAGCGACAGTTCCATGCCTCTCCCAAAGGTCGCACCGGTTCTGAGTCCCTCGCCCGTACCGCGGGCGTCGCGCCATGCCGTGGACGCCGGTCATGGCGAGGCCGTGTTCTGCGGGCGCGCCGTGCGGGGGGCCGCCGCAGCATGGGCGGGTGCGCCGGACGGTGCTCTTCCGGCGGGGGCCCGGGGCACTGCCGGACGTGCTGTGCCGCTCGTGAGGGCCAGGCGGTCGATCTTGCCGTTGGCGGTGAGGGGGAAGCGGTCCAGCGCGGTGACGGTGGCCGGCACCATGGCCGCCGGCAGCTTCTCCGCGAGGAACGCGCGCAGTTCGTCCTGCGCTGCCGCCCGCCCCCCGTCGGGAGCGACCACATAGGCCCGCAGGACCGGCAGACCGGCTACCGAACGGTCGGCCACGGCCACCGCCGAGAGCACGCTCGGGTGCCCGGTCAGCGCGACCTCGATCTCGCCCAGTTCGATACGGACACCCTGGATCTTCACCTGGAAGTCCTTGCGGCCCAGCATCTCCAGGTCGCCGTTGGGCAGATAGCGGGCCATGTCGCCGGAGGCATAGACGCGTTCTCCCAGGTCGGGGTCGCTCCGGAAGCGTTCCGCGGTGCGCTCCTCGTCGCGCCAGTACCCGCGGGCGAGGCCCACCTCGCCCGCGACGTGGATCTCGCCGGGCACCCACACGGGGCGCGGCCGCAGCCGCTCGTCCAGTACGTGATAGCGCTGGTTGGCCATGGGACGGCCGATCGGGATGCGTGTGGCGTCCGGGTCGACGGTGCCGACCGGGTGGATCACCGACAGCACACAGGTCTCGACGGGGCCCGCCGCGTTGAACACCCGGGTGCGCGGGTTCAGTGCGCGGATCCGGTCCGGCAGCGTGACCGGCAGTACGTCGCCCGCCTGGATCACGGTCCGCAGGGCCGCGATCCGCTCCCGCCCGCCGCCGAGCTCCACCTGCGTGGTCAGCATCTCCAGGAGCGCGGCCACCGCCAGGACGAAGGTGACGTCGGCCGCCCCCATCAGGTCCGCCCAGTGGCCCGGGTCGGGATACGGCGACGGATCCGGTATCACCACGGCACCGCCCGCCGCGGTGACACCGAAGGCGTCGTAGACGGAGAGGTCGAAGTGGACTCCCGACAGGGCCAGGCACCGGTCGCCGGGGCCGATGCCCACACGCCGGTTGACGTCGTGGAGTGTGTTGAGCGCGCCCAGGTGGTCCACCATGACGCCCTTGGGGGTGCCCGTGGAGCCCGAGGTGTGGATGACGTAGGCCAGGTCGGTCTGCTGCTGGACCTGCTCCAGCGGGCCGTCGTCCACGTCGTCGAAGTCGGTGTCGACCCTCAGCCGCCGTACGGTCCCGGGCCATGGGGTGGCCACCTCGGTACGGGCCGTGGTCAGCACCAGCTCCACCATGCCGTCGTCGAGCAGACGGTGCAGCCGCTCGGCCGGCACCGCCGGGTCGATCGGCAGATAGGCGGCGCCGGAGGCCAGGATGCCGTGCAACGCGACGATCTGCTCCCAGCCTTTGTCCATGACCACCGCTACGAGCCGCCCCGGCCGCGCCCCGAGTGCGCGCAGCCGCCGACCCACCTGGTTCATGCGACGGTTCAGCTCGTCGTAGTCGAGCGTGCGCCGTGACGTGATCACCGCAGGGGACCCGGGGCGCAGCCGGGCGTGCTCGGCCACGGGTGTGTGCAGCAGGCCGGCCGGCAGCGGTGCCCGGGTGGCGTTGGCCGTCGCCTGGAGGGCGAGCTGATCCTCGGGGACCAGTACGAGGGGCTCCGCCGTCCATTCGGGACCACCGGCCGCGAGTCGGCCGAGCAGGTCCGCGAAGGCCCCGGCCATGGCCTCGATCATGCCGGGCGGGTAGTGCCCCTCCGGCCGGTCCCACACCGTCTCCAGCGCCCCGTCCGTGCCGCGGACGACCTGAACGGTGAGCGAGGCCCCGCCGCCCGGCGCGGCCGCCGCCACCGCCGGGCGGAAGGCCGCCGGCTGCGGTTGGTCGAGCAGCCCGGCGAAGAGCACCGGGAAGGAGCCGCCGCCGTCCCGCCCGGCCCCCTCCTCGCACAGCACCCGCAGCGGGCTGACGTGGCGGTGCCGGCCGTCGGCGGCCAGTCGCTCGGCGAGGGCACAGGCCCGGGTGGCGAAGGTGCCGCCCACCGCCTCCACCGCCAGCAGCGAGAAGCGGGTGGGCGCGAGCCGGACGAAGAGGTGGGCGACGGTGAAGCGTTCCGCGCTGCTCCAGGTGCGCAGCACCTCGGCGAAGGCGGCGGTGACGGTCTCGGTTGCGGTGCAACCGTGCGCACAGGCCGCCGCGGTGAGCCGGTCCCAGGTGCCCGGGGGCGTCGGATGGGCGGTGCGGGAGAGCGGTAAGGGCCCGGCCGGTGCCCCGGCGCCGGCGAGGGGCAGGTCCGGTGGCGGCGGCAGGGAGGCGACCCGCTCCCGCCAGTAGCGCCGGGAAACGGCGGCGACTTCGGCCGGGACGTCCGACGTGCCGAGCGGTGCGGGCCGCGGTGGGGCGGCGTCCGGCGCGGCGTAGCAGCACGCAAGGTCCGGCAGGAGCACGTGCACGAGGCTCCAGTGCTCCGTCGCGGTCGCGTCGACGGCCAGCTGTACGCGTGCCTGCCCGCCGGGCAGCAGTGTCACCCGCACCTCGTACGGCAGGGTGCCGCCCGGTGCGCGCGCCGCCATACGGGCCCGTTCGGCCAGCACCCGCCGGTCGGCGTCCTCCGTGTCCGCCGCGCGCAGGTCGAGCACCGGGACCTCGAGATGACGCGGCGACACCGGCGCCGTCTGCGGCCGACCATCGGCCCCCTTCACCGTGCGCAGAGCCGGGTGCCGTGTCACCAGAGCGCCCCACGCACGGCGGAAGTGCCCGGTGTCGACATCGAGGAGATCCCACTCCAGGTAGTGGGGGGCGGTTGAGTCACCGGGTCCGACGGGCCCGGCTGCCGCCGCGTCGGAGAGCCGGGCACCGGCCTCCTCGTCGGCGAAGCGACCGCGGACGGAGTCGGTCGAGGGGCGATCGGGCATGTGGGCCTCGCCTTAGGGAAGTCTACGGTCGATAAAACGTGATCGTTTGTGATGTTCCGGCGCCAACGGCGTGTCCACGAGTCGGGAGAACGCCGAACACCGCAGGCCACGGCTGTCAGGGGAGTTCCCGACTGGAACCCCGGCGGGCACGGACCACAATGGTCCCCGGACCACCGTCGCCCCACCGTTCGGACCTGCGCCCGGCCGCCCCGTGCCGACCGACCGCCACCGCACCGTGCCGCCGACTCGCCCACTACGCCGAGGAATGGGATGTCACGAGATTTGTATGTGTTCCCCGCCTCCCCGGGCCAGGAGTGGATGTGGCTGATCCACCACATGTTCAGGGAGGCCTCGCCGTACCGCATCAGCGGTGTCGTGCGCCTCCGCGGGCCTCTCGACATCGGCCTGCTCAGCAGGTCCCTCGACCTGCTCGTCGAACGGCACGAGGCTCTGCGCACCGTCTTCCGGCTGGAGCCCTCGGGCGACGTGAGCCAGGTGATCAGGCCGGCCGAGCGGGTCGAGCTGGAGACGGTCGACCTCACCGGCGGTGCAGCCGGTACGGACGAACGGGCCCACGCTCAGCTCCGTGCTTTGTGCATGCGGCCGTTCGACCTGGCGCAGGGGCCTTTGGTGCGCGCGGCTGTCATCCGGATCGGCCCCGACGACCACATGCTCGGGCTGGTCCTCCACCACATCGTCAGCGACGGCTGGTCGATGGGCGTCGTGACCTCCGAACTGGCCGAGACATATGCGCTGTTGGTCGCGGGCGACCCTCCCGATCTGCCCGAACCCGCCCTCCAGTACGCCGACTTCGCGCTTTGGCACCGCGAATGGCTGGCTTCGGATGCGGCCGCGGACCACGTCGCGTACTGGACCAGGAAACTCGACGGCGCCGAGCCGCTGCGGCTGCCCATCGATCCGGCCGCGCCTGGTGTGCAGGCGTCACCGCTGGGCTCCCTGCGGCTCGGCCCGGCCACCGCCGCCGCCCTGGCCGAGACCGCACGGGCGGAGGGCACCACCGTGTTCATGGTGCTGCTGAGCGCGTTCGCGGCCATCCTGGCCCGGTGGAGCGGCCAGCAGGACTTCGTCATCACCGTGCCCGTCGCCGGCCGCCCCCAGCCGGAACTGGCGGGCACCGTGGGGTTCTTCGTCAACACGCTGCCCATCCGCGTCAACACCTCCGGCGACCCGACCCTGCGGGAACTGCTCCACCGCGTGCGAGCCGGCTGCCTGGAGGCCTACGACCACCAGGACGTGCCCTACGAGACGATGGTGCGCAAAGCAGCATGGCGGCGCGACGGGCCCGGTGCGCGGCTCGGCCCGGTGATGTTCGCGCTGCGCGCCCCGCTCGGCCCGCCCCTGCGCGCGCCCGCCGGGCTCACCATGGAGCTCCAGGAGATCACCCCGACGGCCGGGGAGATGGACGTCTTCGCCGAACTCGTGGACGTTCCCGGCCAGGGGCTGCACGGTCATCTCGCCGGAAACGGCGCCCGTGTGGGCCAGGAGACGATGGACCTGCTCGCCGACTCTCTGACCAGGGTGCTGACCGTCGCGGCCGCGGGCGGCGGCACCCGCGTGCCCGATCTGCCGGTGCCGCTCGCCGCCCCACACCCGGTCGGCGGATCGTGAACGTCCCGGTGGACTTCGGCGTCGTGGCCCTCGCCACGGCCCTCGGCGAGCGGCGGGACGTCGCCGGCGCGGCGGCGGACTACGTCGACGACCCGGAACGTGTCCTGCAGTGGGGCTATCGCAGCTTCCACGAGGCGCCGGAGGGCACCACACCGACCGATCTCGCGGTCCGCGCCGCGGAGCGCGCGCTGAAGCGGGCCGGGTGCGGTGCGGACGAGGTCGACCTGATCGTGCTCGCCGACTCCGACGTGCCCGAACATCTCTACTGGGACGGCTCCACGGCGCTCGCCAGGGCGCTCGGTGTGCGGGGCACGCCCACGCTGCTGCTCACCCAGGCCTGTGCATCGGGGGTGATGGCCTTCGAGACGGTGGCCGGCGCCATGCTGGTCCGGCCAGACGTCGGCACGGTGCTGCTGGTCGCGGTCAACCAGGTGTCCGGCGCCCACCGCAACCGGATGCGCACCAGCACCTGCCTGGTCAGCGACGGCGCGGTGGCGGCGGTGCTGCGCCGCGGCCACGGACGGCTGCGGTGGCTGGCGACCGAACAGCACACCGAGCCCGAGTACGCCGACTTCTACCGCGCCGAGTACGGCGGCAGCCGGGTGCCGTTCCCGCCGCCCGGACGCTCCAACACCGACCTCTCGGTGCCCCAGCGGGTCCAGGAGCACTTCGGCAGAGACCCGGTGAAGCTGCTCGGGTTCATCGACGAGCTGTACGCACGGCTCGCCTCCGTCGTTGCCCGGGCGTGCCGCAGGGCCGGAACGGATCCGCAGCGCATCGCACGTCTGGTCTACCTCAACGACAACCAGCAGACGATACGGGAGGTGGCGAAGGCTGTCGGCATCCCGGCGGAGCGCACCAACGCGGCACTCGCCGCGGACCTCGGCCACATGGGCGGCGCGGACCAGCTCGTCTGCCTCGACGCGCACCTCACCAGGGGAGAACTGGCGGACGGCGATCTCGTCGCGCTGGCCGGGGTCTCCGCCGGCATGCACTGGTTCTGCACTTTGATCGCCGTGTGACCGCGGAAGGGACTGCAATGCGAGGCACGCGCACGCTGCACGGGAACATCGCCGCCGCAGTCGGTGCGGGACGCCCGCCCGCACGGGAGGACCTGCGCACCCTGGACGAGGACGGGACCGCGTCCGACTTCTTCAGAGCAGGCCGTGCCCTGCGCGCGCTGCCCTACGACCCGGCCCGGCTGCGCAAGGCGCGTGTCGGGATCCTCGCCACCGGCACGGCGGGCCCCGCGGAGGACATCCTGCGGGCGGCACTCGTCGCCGGGGACATGTTCCCCGTGGTGGAGACCGGGCCGTACGGCCGCTTCGAGGCGGAGCTCGGCGTGCCGGGCTCGGCGTTCACCGAGGCGGACCGTGACGTGCTCTGCTGTCTGCTCGACGCGGGGTACTTCGTACCGGCCAACTGGGACGCCGCGGACATCGGCACCCTGATCGACACCCTGCGGGAGCGCACGAGGACCCTCTGCGGCCTGGCCTCCGCCGCGGCGTCCAGGACGACGGCGACCGTCGTGCTGCACACCGTGCCGCTCCCCACGGAGCTGCGGGACTCCATCATCGGATGGCGGCAGCGCACCGCCCTCAGCCGCCACTGGCTCCTGCTGAACGCCGCACTGCTGGAGCTCGCGGAGACCCACGAAGGCATCGAGACCATCGACTTCGCCGGCCTGCTGGCCGAGCACG
Source organism: Streptomyces caelestis (assembly GCF_014205255.1). Taxonomy (GTDB): domain Bacteria; phylum Actinomycetota; class Actinomycetes; order Streptomycetales; family Streptomycetaceae; genus Streptomyces; species Streptomyces caelestis. Next base: position 7,074,533 of record NZ_JACHNE010000001.1, read on the forward strand.
CGGCGCCCGCCGTGGACGACCGGCTCAGGCGGTTCGCCGACATTTCCTACACCGAAGAGGCACTGCTCGTGCTGGCCAAGGAGGTCCGCCGGCTGCTGCGTGCGAAGCTGGGGCTGTCCCGCAAGGTGCTCGCCCTCGACCTCGACGACACCCTGTGGGGCGGAGTGCTCGGCGAGGTGGGCGCGGAGGGCGTCGAGATCGGCGGACTCTACCCGGGCAACTGCCACAAGGAGCTGCAGAAGACCGCGCTGCGGCTGCGCTCCCAGGGCGTCGTGCTGGTGCTGACCAGTAAGAACGACGCCGCGCATGTCGACGAGGTGCTGGCCGGGCACCCCGAGGTGGTGCTGCGGCCCTCCGAGTTCTCAGTACGGGCCGTGAACTGGTCGGCGAAGGCGGACAACCTGCGCGAGGCCGCCGGGCAGCTGGGCGTCGCACCGGGAGCCTTCGTGTTCATGGACGACTCCCCGTTCGAACGCGGTCATGTGTCCGCCGAACTGCCCGAGGTGGTGACCGTCGCCGCCGACGGCGACCCCGCCTACCTGGTGCGGCGCCTGCTCGGCGGCGGATGGTTCGACGTCATGGAACTCACCGAAACGGACCGGCATCGGCCCGAGCTCTACCGGGCCCGCGCCGTGCGGACCGACTTCGCCCGGGAATTCGCCTCGTCCGAGGAGTACCTGGCCGCGCTCGGCATCGTCGTCTCGGTCAGCCCCGCGGGCGCGACCGACGTGGGCCGCATCGCCCAGCTCGCCGCACGCACCAACCAGTTCAACCTGACCGGGATGCGGTTCGACGCCGTTCGGACGGCCGAGATGGCCAGGTCGGACACCCATCTGGTGATCGGCTGCCGGGTCTCCGACAGGTTCGGCGACGATGCGCTGGTCGGTGCCGCCTGGGTGGACCGGAGCGAGAAGATCTGGCGGGTGCGCAATCTCGTGCTGAGCTGCCGGGTGCTTGGCCGTGGGGTCGAGCTGGCGATGGTGGGCCGGCTCGCCCGCGCCGCTCGGCTCGCCGGTGCGACAGAACTGGAGGGCAGCTACGTGCGCTCGCCGTACAACGACGTGGCCGCCACCCTGTGGACCAGGGCCGGCTTCGGCCCTGGTCCACGAGAAGGAGGGTGCGCAGCTTCGCCGGCGCGCCCTGGACGGGACGGTGGACGATCTGGTTCCGCCCTGATCCCCGAGAAGGACGGTGCGCAGGTCTATCGGCGCGCCCTGGACGAGACGGTGGATGATCTGGTTCCGCACTGGATCCGGATGCAGGACACGCAAGGAGGGGCACTGCATGAGTGACGCGCCTGCCGACGCTGTTGTTGGAGTGCTGAGCGAGGTACTGGGCGAGCCGCCCGAGGTGTTCGACGGCCCGTCGCGCCTCGGCGTACACGCGGGCTGGGACAGCATGGGCATGTTGCGGGTGGTGACGATGCTGGAGAGCGACCTCGGCATCCGCCTCGACCTGCGCAGGGTGCACGACGCCAGGACCGTGCACGACCTGGTCGGCCTGGTCGAGGGATCGCAGGCACCCGGCTGAGCGGCATCGGGCCTCCGCCGTGCCGTGCCGCACGGCGTGCTCCGTCCGCCCGGAACTGTCAGGAGTTCCCCTACCGCGAGACCTCCGCCGGCGGTGTCAGGGAAAGCACGGTCTGGCAGCGCCCGGTGGGCCATGGCTAGCTATGGAGCGATGAACGAAGAACGGTTGCGGGCACTGCCCGAGTCCAAGCGGGCGCTCTTCGAGGGCCTGCGGGCCCGGCGGAGCCGGGGCGGGCAGCCGCATGCGCGCGCCGCGGCCGGAGTGGAGCAACTCCGCCGCGGTACGGGCACGCCGGTGGTGCTCGTCCACCCGGTCGGCGGCGAGTTGTTCTGCTACGGGGAGCTGACACGCAGGCTCCCGGCGGGCTTCCCGGTGTACGGGCTGTCCGCCGACCACATGCTGCGCGACCCCGAGCCGCCGGAGTTGACCGCGCTGGCACGGCACTACGTCGACCGGCTCACGAGGGCCGGGATCCGTCCGGCGCTCGTCGTCGGCTGGTCGTTCGGCGGGATGGTGGCCTACGAAATGGTGCGGCTGCTGTCGCGCGGCGGGCGCCCCTGCCGGGTCGTGCTGATCGATTCCATGCCGTCCTCGGCGTCCGGGCCCGAAGCCGAGACCGACCTCCTGGGGGCTGGACTGCTGCGGCGGTTCGTGTCCGACCTTCGGCAGTCGGGCGGTGCCCGCCCGGAGGGCCTGGACACTGGCGACGAGGCGTGGAGCCTGCCGCCCGAGGAGGCGTTGCGGGCCCTGCACGGCCGCCTGGTCGCCCAACTCGGCGCGGCGGGCATGTCCCTGGACGATCTCAGGGCACGACTGCGGGTGTACGCGAACGCGTCCCTCTGCCTGCGGCGGCACCACCCGGCACCGGGCGGACCGCCGCTGCGGCTGCTGTGGGCCGGCGAGACGGCGGGCGACCTGTCGGCGTGGTGGCGTGACACCGCGCCCTCCCCGATCACGGGGGAGCGGGTGGCGGGAGACCACTACAGCCTGCTGCGCCCGCCCGCGGTGGAGGACGTCGCGCGCTTCGTGCACGAGGCTCTTGAGGAGGAACAGCATGGCGACTGAGAACACGGAACCGGACAAAGCTGACACGGGACCCGGCACGGACCCGCCGCCGCGGCCGCCCCAGAGCCATGAGGAAAAGGTGATCGCCGGAATCTGGGCGGAACTCCTCGGCGTCCCCGACCCACCCGCCGATGTGAGTTTCTTTCAACTGGGCGGTTATTCACTGAGCCTCATGCGGGTCGGGGCGCGGCTGCAGGAGCACTTCGGCCTCGTCGTCCCGATTCCCGATCTCTTCGAGAACGTTACCGTCGAGGCCCAGGCGGCCCTGGTGGAGAAGCTGTTCGACCAGCAGCTCACGGAGCTCGGGGAATAACGACTCGGGGGAGCGATACCGGCACTGGTGGCCCGGACAACGCCCGAGGAAATACGGGAACCGGCCGCGTACCGGGTCGGGGACCATCCTGACATCCCGGATCACCGGGCGCTGGATACGGTGCCCGGAAACAGGAACCGGGAAGTGCGCTCGGAACCTCAACTCGGCGAAGGAGCCATCACGATGAGCGAGCTGGCACGGCGGCTCCGCCGCGTTCCCCTGGAACGGCGGGTGAAATTTCTCGAATTGCTCAAAGGCGAGAACGCACCGAAGGCGCAGGACGGGCCCGTTCCCCGGGCACGCGACGCGACGGCACGCCAGGACACCGCGCCGCTCTCCTACGCGCAGAACACCCTCTGGTTCCTGGACCGTCTCTCACCCGGTGTCCGCGCCTACAACCTGATCATCGCGTTCTGGGTGGACGGCGCACTCGACGTGGCCGCCCTGGAACGCGCGCTGGGCCTCGTCGTCGCCCGGCACGAGGCACTGCGCACCTCGCTCCGGGACCTCCCCGAGGGGCCCCGCCAGGTGATCGAGGCGGAGGTCCCGGTCACTCTCGCGACCGTCCCGGTGCCGGGCGCGGATCCCGACGAACGCAGTGCACGGGCGCGCGAACTGGCGGAGGAGGCCGTGCGTGAGCCGTTCGACCTGGGCGCGGGCCCGCTCTGGAGGGCGCGGTTGCTGCAGACCGAGCCCTCCCGGCACCTGTTCGCCTTCGTCGTGCACCATGCCGTCTTCGACGCGGCCTCCTCCGAGGTGGTCACCGGCGAACTGCTGGAGCTCTACCTGTCGCTCACCCAGGGGCGTCCCGCGACCTTCGCCGATCTGCGGGTGCAATACGCCGACTTCGCCATCTGGCAGCGCGAGACACTGAGCGGCCGCCGCCTGGACGAGCTGGAGAGGTTCTGGTCGGAGAGGCTGCGCGGCGCCCCCGTCCTGGAGCTGCCGACCGACCTGCCCCGGCCCGTCGAGTTCACCTACCGGGGCACTGAGGCGGCCGGGCCCATCCCCGGCGAAGTGATCGACGGGGTGCACCGGCTGGCCCGGGCGATGGGCGTCACGCCGTATCCGGTGTACCTGGCCGTCTTCGCCGAGCTGCTGCGCCGCTACACCGCACAGGAGGATCTGGTTGTCGGCTGCTCCACCAGCATCCGCGGCCAGCTCGAACTCCAGGGCTTGGTCGGATTCTTCGTCAACATGCTCGCGCTGCGTGTGGACGCGAGCGGCACACCGACCTTCCGCACGTTGGTGACCAGGGCCGACTCGGTGCTGCGTGACTCACTGGCACACCTCGACCTGCCCTTCGAGCGCGTCGTTCAGGCGACCTCGCCCACCCGTGACCCCTCGCGGTCACCTCTTGTCCAGGTTGCCTTCCTGATGCCCCAGCAGCCATGGGAGGTGACGGCGCCCGGCCTCGGCATCGAGCTGGAGGAGCCGGCCACCGGCACGTCCAAGTTCGATATGACCTGGCAGGTCAGGGAGGCGGGGGACGACTCGTCGCTGACGGTGGAGTACTGCACCGACCTGTACACGGCCGACACCTTGGATGCCATGATCACCCACTATGTGCGGCTGCTCACCGCCCTGGTGGAGGAACCCGACCGGGTGGTGGGCGACCTGGACATGCTGTCGCCGGACGAGCACGCGCAGCTGTTGGCCCACGGCAGCGGCCCCCGGCGGGACTTCGGCCCGGCGACCGTGCACGGCCGCTTCGCCGAGCAGGCCGCCGGTACCCCGGATGCGGTCGCGGTGGTGCACGGCGACGACAGCATCCGGTACGCGGAGCTCGACGCGGCGGCGAACCGGCTCGCGCATGCGCTGCGCGAGCGAGGCGCGGACACCGGCGGTCTGGTCGGGCTCTGCCTGCCCCGCGGTATCGATTATGTGACGGCGGTCCTCGCCACCTTGAAGGCAGGTGCCGCGTTCGTCCCGCTGGACCCTCAGGCGCCCCCGGACCGGATCGCGGGACTCCTGGACGACGCGAAACCGTCCGTGGTGGTGAGCCGTTCCCCGGAGGCGGCCGCGCTCCCGGCTCACGCTCCGGTGCTGCTCTTGGACGAACTCACCGATTCTCCCGCCGCCCGGCCCGCGGCCGCTCCGGAGGCCGCCGCCGGCCCCGACGACCTGGCCTACGTCCTCTACACCTCCGGCAGCACCGGGCGGCCGAAGGGCGTGCTGATCGAACATCACAGCGTCACCAGCTTCGTGGCGGCTGTCGGGGAGCTGTTCGCCATGAACGAGGCGGACCGGGTGCTCGGCTACGCGGCCTGCACGTTCGACGTGTCCGTCTTCGAGATGTTCGGCGCGCTTCTCCACGGGGCGCGGCTTCACATCGCATCGGACGCCGACCGGCTGGACGTGGACCGGCTGCAGGCACTGCTGGAGACCGCCGGGATCACCGTGATGGACATGCCGCCCGCGGTGATGGCCCTGCTCGACCCGGACCGGCTCGGCAGCCTGCGCATCGCGTTCGTCGGCGGTGAGGCGTTCCCCGGTGATCTCGTCAACCGCTGGAATACGGTGTGCCGCTTCTTCAACGGCTACGGGCCGACCGAGTGCACGGTCACCATGGTCGTCCAGGAGTGCGCCGGGCACTGGGACACCTCCCCGCCGATCGGCCTGCCGATCGCCGACCACGTGGCACACGTCCTCGACGAACACCTGCGGCCGGTTCCGTACGGCGTCGCGGGCGAGCTGGTCATCGGCGGTGCGGGCCTCGCACGCGGTTATCTCAACCAGCCGGCCCTCACCCGGGAGAAGTTCGTCGCGGACCCGTTCGGCACCGCGCCCGGCGGGCGGCTGTACCGCACCGGCGACCTGGTGAGGCGGCTCAGGAACGGCGCACTCGTCTTCCTCGGGCGGCTCGACCGGCAGATCAAGGTGCGCGGCGTACGCATCGAACCGGGGGAGATCGAGGCGGTGCTCGCCGCGCACCCGGACGTCCGGCAGGTCCAGGTGGAGGCGTGGACCGACCCGCACGGAACCAACCGCCTCGTCGCCTATGTCGTGCGGGACGAACAGGCCGAGGTCAGCGCCCAGGAACTGCGCGCCTTCGTGGCCGACAAGATGCCCGCCACCATGGTCCCGCAGCATGTGGTGCAGTTGCCCGAGTTCCCGCTGACCTCCAGCGGAAAGATCGACACCCGCGCCCTGAACACGTCCGACATCCTGGGCGGCGTGGACCCCGGTACGGCGACCGCGCCCCGTACGGAGATGGAGCGGATCCTCGCGGAGGACCTGTTCCTGCCCATGCTGCGCAACGAGGTGGTGGACGTCACGGCGAACTTCTTCGAGATGGGCGGCAGCAGTCTCCAGGCAGCACAGTTGATCTCCGGTATCCGGCGGCGTTTCGGCACCGAGATCTCCACGGCGGACTTCTTCCGCGATCCCACCATCGAGGGTCTTGCGGTCGTGGTCGAGCAGCGGCGGGCCGCCGCACTCGACGACGCCAGCCTGCTCGACATGATCGAGCAGATGTCGGAGGAGGACGTGGCACGGCTCACCGCGTCCGACAAGGGAGAGGCGGGGTAATGGACTTCAGTGCGACCGAGCGCGAGGAGGCCCTGCGGGCCGAGGTCCGCGCGGTCCTGGCGGAGCCCGACGTACGGGCCGAGCTCGACCGGGTGCGCCGCAGCTCCCGGCGTGAGCCGGACGTGCGCCCGCTCTACCGCATGCTGGGGCGCCGTGGACTGCTCGCGGTGAGCTGGCCCGAGGAGTTCGGGGGCCGCGGCGCGGCCCACACCGAGGCGGCCGCCGTGATCGAGGAACTGGTGCACGGCGGCGTGCCCGACATGCTGCACGTGCTGAGCGTCCAGATCGTCGGCCTGTTCCTGCTCCAGGCCGGCTCCCCGGAACAGAAGGCCGCCCATCTCCCGGGGCTCGCGGCGGGGGAGCGGTTCGCCACCGTGCTCTACACCGAGCCGCAGACGGGGTCCGACCTGGCGTCCCTACGCACCACGGCCCGGCCGGACGGCGACGGCGGGCACCTGCTCACCGGCGAGAAGATCTACGGCCTCAAGAGCGGCATGAGCGATCTGGCGCTGTGCGCGGCGCGCACCCGCGAGGGCAGCAGCAAGTACGACGGCATCAGCCTCTTCCTCGTCGACCTGGCCGCTCCCGGCGTCACCCGCGGGCTTATCGACAGCATCGCCGATGACGCGTTCGACCGGGTCGTCCTGGACGGGGTGCGCACCGGCGCCGGCGCGCTGCTCGGCGAGGAGGGCGAGGGCTGGGCGTTGCTCAGCCGCTGCCTCGCGATCGAACGGACCGGGCTCGACTACTCCCTGAAGGCCGCCCGCTGGTACCGGGCCGCCCTCTCCGGCATCGACGACGTCGCCCGCACCGACGGTGCGCTGCTGGAGGAGGTGGGCCGCCTGGGCGCGGCCGTCGACTCCGGACGGCTCTTGGCCTGGGAGGTCATCAGCCGCCTCGACGAGGGGGAGGCCGATCCGACCGCCGCGGCCGTCGCCAAGTACTACACGAGTGAGACCGCGCAGGAAGTGGCCGTCTGGGCGACGACGGGCCGCGGCTTCCGCTACGGGGCGGGGGAGCCGGGCGTCGACGAGGCCGACCTCCTGGAGGCGGCCTACCGCGAGGCCCCCGGCCTGACACTCTCCGCGGGAACGTCCCAGATCATGCTCGAACTGGTCGCCAGTTCGGCCTTCGACGCGGTCATGGAAAGCTGAGGACCCAGCGATGCGACTGACCCCCGACCCTCTGGTGGAACGGCTCGGCCGGACGACACGCGCCCGTCTGGCCGCGGTCGGCCGCACCCGCGGCCCCGGCGGCAACGCCGACAGCGCCCTGTACGCCGCCGCGCGCGACGGGCTGCGGGATATGGGCGCGTACACCTTTGAGGCCCCCGTCACCTCCGGCGGACTCGATCTGGGCCTGGTCGCGGGCAGCGTGATCGCCCGCGAACTCGGCCGTCACGCGCTGCACGAGGTGTACGGCGGCCCGGCCCTCGTCACCGATGTGCTGCGTGACCAGGACGCGTACGGTGACCTCGCCGAGGCCCTGGCCCGCGGTGACGTACCCGTGGCGCTGGGCGGTCTGGACGCCCTCTGCGGTCTCGACGGCCCGCCTGCCGGGGCGCCACAGGCGACGCGGCGATGCACGGACGCGTGGGAGCTGACCGGACAGATCACGCTCGGCCGGATGCCCGACGACGCGGCGCGGTGCTGCGTGGCCGTCACTACGGACGCCGGGGTCCTGCTCGTCCTGCTGGGCCCCGACATCTGGCGCAAGCGGTGCGCCGCACAGTCGCCGGGCCGTCCGGCGGTGCTCGGCCTCGACGGGCTCGTCGTCGCGGACGGCGATGTCGTCGGCCGGCTGTCCGGCACAGCGCTGCCGGGAGACGACCTGCTTGCCCGCGCCCGCGTACGGCAGGCCGCCCATCTGCTCGGACTCGCCCAGGGGGCCTGCGATCTCGCGGCCGGCCATGCGCGTTCCCGGCAGCAGTTCGGCCGTCCGCTCATGGAGTTCCAGGCCGTCGGGTTCACGCTGGCGCGCGGCGCCGTCGACCTGCGGGCGGTGCGCGTCGCCGTGGAGCGGGCTGCATGGCTCGCCGACACCGGCGGCAGCGGTGGCGCGCTCGCGCAGGCGGCGGCGGAGGCCCTCGCACAGGCCGCAGAGACGGCGCTGCGCGTCATCCGGGACGCCATGCAGATCCACGGTGCGCGGGGCATGACGCGCGCTGCCGCGGTGCACCGGTACTACGAGCTGGCCCGGCTGGAGGTGCCCCGGTTGGGACCGGCGGCCCTGCTGTGGCGTGAAGCGGGCGCCCATCGGCTGAACACCACTGCCCGGGCGGCGTAACCGGGCCGGCCGGCCCGACCCGCGCCGCCGCACGGCGGCGCGGGCCTCTGCTCCCGTGCCGGGACCGGATGGGCTCAGTCCGCGGGCCGGAGCGGGGGCAGGACGCAGAACTCGTTGCCCTCCGGATCGGCCATGACCGCCCATCGGGCGTCGGCCGGCTGCCCGACGTCCACCCGCCGGGCCCCCAGGGCGACGAGCCGCTCGATCTCGCGCTCCTGGTCGTCGGGGCGCAGGTCGAGATGGATCCGGTTCTTGCCGGCCCGGGTATCCGGCGTCCGCTCGAACAGCAGGTCCGGGACGACACCGTCCTCGGCGCTCCCGGCCGGGGGTTCCAGGACGACCTCGTCCGGCTTCTCGTGCGTGCATCGCCAGCCCAGGGCCTGCCGCCAGAAGTCGGCCAGTGTCTGTGGATCCCGACTGTCGATTACACAACACTGAATCTGCAACGTCATGGATCAACCTTCTCAGGCTTCCACGGCACCGCCTATCAGGGGTTCTCCCGACTCGTCGGGCCTGTGCACGGGCGTCGAACCTGGTCACGATCGCCGCGGACAAGGGAGGGCCGGATGCCGGACCGACGGGTGCTGCCGCACGAGCCTCGGATCCCACCCGGCGAACGCGATTTCCTCCGGCTGTGGGCCGGTGACGCGGTGTCGCAGATCGGCTCCCAGATCACGCTGTTCGCGCTGCCCTTCACGGCGGTCGCCGTGCTGCACGTCTCCGGGGACCAGGTCGGGCTGCTCCAGGCGCTGTACACCCTGCCGTTCCTGCTGATGCCGCTGCCCGCCGGCCTGTGGCTCGACAGCCGCCCGCTGCGGCCGGTGCTGATCACCGTCAACCTCTTCTGCGCGGTGCTGGTGCTGTCGGTGCCGCTGGCCGCGGCCGCGGGCGCGCTCGGCCTCACCCAGCTCTATGTGGTCGCGGTGCTCGGAGGCGCCGCCACCGTAACCTCGGACATCGCCAAGGTCGCGCTGCTGCCGCGGCTGGTCCCCGCCGAACGGCTGGCCTCGGCCAACAGCAGGTTCAACACGGGCCTCGCCGTCGGGGCCACTTCGGGCCCGGGGCTCGCGGGCTGGCTGACCACGCTGGTCGGCGCGCCCAACGCGCTGTTCGGCGACAGCCTGTCGTACCTGTTCTGCGCGGGCGCGATGGCCCGGCTTGAGCACCGTGAGGACGCCAGACCGGCGCGGCCGCCCCGGAAGCGGAACCTGCGCGAGGAGGTCACCGCAGGGCTGCGCGTAGTGGCCCGGTACGCGCCGCTGCGGAACATCGCCGTGCACGCCGCGCTGTTCAATGCCTGTGCCCAGCTGCTCAATGTCGCCCTGGTCGTGTACCTGGTGCGCGAGCGCGGGTACGGCGGGGGCGCGTACGGCCTGGTACTCGTCTGCGGCGGGCTGGGCGGCGTGCTCGGCACGGTCGCCGCTCCGCTGCTGATCCGCCGGCTCGGCCACGGCCGGGCCATCCTCGCCGTGGTCACGGTCTCGGTCCCCGCCTTCTGCATCATTCCCGCGGCGCACGGCACCCGCGCCACGGTGGTGGCTCTCTGCTCGTTCGCACTTTTCACCGGTTCTGCGGGGGCCGGGGCCGGCAGCGTGGTGAGCGCGACGGTACGGCATCTGGCCAGCCCGCCCGACCTGCACGCCCGGGTGAACGCCGCCTACCGGCTCGTCACGTTCGGCTCCATGCCCGCCGGGGCGCTGGCCGGCGGATTGCTGGTGGACCGGATCGGCGCGCACGCCACGCTGTGGACGGCGGCGGTGGCCCTGCTCTTCGCCCTGCTGCCTCTCGTGCTCGCCCCCGTGCGCACGTTGCGCGCGGTCGAGCGCCAGGACCGGGCCGCACCCGGCCTTCCGGCGGCCGGGTAGGGGAATGTCCTGACTGTTGGACCCGGCCCGCCCCGCTGAACCTTGCCCCATGAACGCGTTGCGGCTGTGGTGCAAGAGCGATGAGGTCCGGATGTGGGTGCTGTGCCTGCCTCCGGGAGGCGGCAGCGCCCAGCAGTTCCGGAGCTGGTCCGATCGGCTCCCGCCGGTACTCGGGGTGGCCGCCGTGGAACTGCCCGGTCACGGCTCGCGCTCCGACGAGCCGGCGCCCACCGACCTCGATGCCCTGCTCGACGAGCTGGCCGCGGACGTCGTCCCGCTCCTCGGCCGCCCCGTCATGCTCTTCGGGCACAGCATGGGCGCCGTCCTCGCCGTGGACCTTGCCCGCAAGCTGCGCGCCGCGCGCGGCTGGCGTCCCGCGGCCTTGGCCGCCGCCGCGAGCGAGCCGCCCGACCGGCCGCTGCCCGCCGGGCTCTGCACCGCCTCCGACGAGGAACTGACCGGCCTGCTGCACGCCTGGGGCGGCACCTCCGGCGAACTGCTCGCGGACCGGCGCTACCTCGCCGAGGTTCTCCCCGTGGTCCGCGCCGACCTGGCTCTCATGACGGGCCGCGCGCACCGGGACGAGGCGCCGCTGGACTGCCCTGTGCACACCTACCTCGGCGAGGACGACACCACCGTCGACGCGAAGGAGGCGGCCGAGGGCTGGGCACGGCAGACCCGGGCCGGCCACACAGTCCGGACCTTCCCCGGCGGCCATTTCTTCCCCCATGAGCCGCAGGAACAGATGCTCACCGCCCTGGTCGAGGACGCCGACGCGGCCGTCGACGGCAGGCTGCGGGCGGCAGAAGGAGTGACACATGGCTGACCCCGGCAGGACCGCCGAGGAACCCACGGGCCGCGCGGGCGGACTCTCGCCCGAACGCCGCGCCCTGCTCACGATGGAACTGGCCCGGCGGCGCACCGCGGCAAACCGGCCGGTGCGCCTGCCGCGCACGGACCCCGAGCCACGCTTCCCGCTCTCCTACGCCCAGGAGCGGCTCTGGTTCCTCGACCAGGCTGACCCGGGCTCCACCGCCTATGTGATGCCCGGTGCGCTGCGCCTGTGCGGACCGCTGGACCGGCAGGCGCTCCGGCAGGCCCTCGACGAGATCGTGCGCCGTCACGAGGCACTGCGTACCACTTTCCCGTCCGAGGGCGGGCGGCCCGAGCAGTGCGTGGGCCGGCCGCGCCCGGTGCTGCTCCCGGTCACCGACCTCGGCGCCGCGGACGCCGCCGGCCAGGAGGCCGCCGTCGCGGAACAGAGCCGCGCGGAGGCGGCCGAGCCGTTCGACCTCACTCGCGACCTGCTGCTGCGAGCCCGGCTGCTGAGGCTGGCCGACGACCACCACGTCCTCCTGCTGAGCCTGCATCACATCGCCGCCGACGGCTGGTCGCTCGGCGTCCTGATGCGCGAGGTCGGTGTCCTCTACAACGCCTTCCACAAGGGCGAGCCGCCCGTGCTCGCCGACCTGGACGTGCAGTACGCCGACTACGCCGTATGGCAGCGCGGCTGGCTCGACCAGGGCCCGCTGGAGGAACAGCTGGGGTACTGGCGCGCACGCCTCGAAGGGGCACCGGTACTCGAACTGCCCACCGACTTCTCCCACACCGCACCCCGGACCTGGCAGGGCGCGTCGGTGCCGCTGACGGTGCACCCGCCGCTGTGGCAAGAGGTGGCCCGGCTTGCCAAGGCGTCGGGAGCGACCCCCTACATGGTGCTCGTGGCCGCGTTCGCCGTGGTGCTCTCCCGATGGAGCGGCCAGCAGGACGTGGTCATCGGCTCTCCGACGGCGGGACGCAGCCACCCCGAGCTGGAACCGCTCGTGGGCTTCTTCGTCAACACGCTGCCGCTGCGGGTTGACGCCTCGGGAGCACCGTCGTTCGCACAGTTGATCGAACGGGTCCGTGCCACCTGCACCGACGCCTACGGACACCAGGACGTCCCGTTCGAGAGGCTGGTGCAGGGACTGCGCCCGGAGCGCTCCCAGGGGCCGGTCCCGCTCGTGCAGGTGATGCTCGCACTGCGCGACACCCCGGCCGAGGATCTCGCGCTCACCGGCCTGGAGACGGAGGAACTGGAGGTGGCCCTCACCGGCGCCGCCAGCAAGTTCGACCTCGTGCTCGACCTCGTCCCGGCCCGGGACGGCGGGCTCGGCGGCCGGGTCGAGTTCAGCACCGACCTGTTCGAGGCCGCCACGGCACAGCGCATCGGACAAGCGCTCCTGTGCACGCTGACGGCCGCCGTCGCCGACCCGGAACTGCCGGTGGACCGGCTGCCGCTGCTGGCGGACGAGGAACGCGCCCGGATCCTCGGCGAGCTCTCCGGCGACGGCGACGCGAGCGCCGCCGACACGGCAGGCTGCCTGCACCCCCTGATCGACCGCACCGCACAACAGCTCCCTGACCGGCCCGCGGTGGTGAGCGGCGACACCGTCCTCACCTACCGTGAGCTGGTCGAACGCGCCAACGCCCTCGCACACGAACTCCGGCAGCTCGGCGCCGGCCCCGAACGGCTCGTGGGTGTTTGCCTGCCGAAGTCGGCGGACATGGTCGTCGCACTCCTCGGCATCCTCAAGGCGGGCGCCGGCTACATGCCGCTCGACCCCCGCTACCCCCGGCACCGTGTCGAGCTGATGGTCCGAGACTCGCAGGTACCCATCGTCATCACCGACCGAGCCGTCGCGGGCGGTGACCTGCTCACCGCACCGGACGGCGACGGGCCCCGGCTGGTTCTCGTCGACGAATTCACGCAGCGCCGGGCCGACCCACCGCCCGAACTCGCCGCCGAGCGCACCCTGGCCTACGTCATCTACACCTCCGGCTCCACCGGTGTGCCGAAGGGATCGGCCAACGAACACGGCGGCGTCGTCAACACCCTGCTCGGGCTCAACCGCTGCCTCGGCCTGGAGTCGTCCGACCGGATGCTGGCGATCTCCTCGCTGAACTACGACATGTCCGTGTACGAGATCTTCGGCCCGCTGCTGGCCGGCGGATGCGTGGTCGTGCCCCACGACATCGAGGTCACCGACCCCGAACGGCTGCGCCGCCTGCTCATCGACGCCCGCGTGACGGCGTGGAGCAGCGCCCCCGCGCTCCTGGAACTGCTGGTCCAGCACGCGGACGGGCACGGCGGCCTGCCGGGCAGTGCGCTGCGGCTCGCCGTACTCGGCGGCGACCGGCCCTCGCCGACCCTCGCGGACCGGCTGGCCGGACTGGTTCCTGACGTCCGCCTGTTCAACCTGGCCGGGATGACGGAGACCTCGTACTGCACGCTGTACCACCTGGTGCGTCGCCCCGAGCCGATCCCGGGCAGCATCCCGTGGGGGCGCCCGCTGCCCAACCAGCGGGTGTACGTGCTGGACGGGCACGGCGAGCCGGTCCCGGTCGGGGTGCGCGGCGAGCTCTTCGTCGGCGGCGCCGCGGTGCGCCGCGGCTACTGGCGCAGGCCCGGCCTGACCGCCCAGCGGTTCGTGCCCGATCCGTTCGGCGCGGCGGCGGGCGGGCGCCTGTACCGCACCGGCGACGCCGCGCGGTGGCGCCCCAGCGGCGAGCTGGAGTTCCACGGTCGGCTCGACCACCAGGTGAAGCTGCGCGGACTGCGGATCGAGCCCGGCGAGATCGAGGCCGCGCTCGCCGGCCATCCCGACGTGGAGCGGTGCGTCGTGCTGATGCGCGGTGCGGACCAGGACCAGCGCCTCGTCGCCTACCTCACCGCCTCGGGGCTGCTGCCGCCGAGCACCGGCGAACTGCGGCGCTTCCTGCTCGACCGGCTGCCCGACCACATGGTCCCGTCGGTCTTCGTACTGCTGGACCGGCTGCCGCTGCTGCCCAGCGGCAAGCTCGACCGCTCGGCCCTTCCGGAGCCCGCCGCGATACGGCCCGACCTGGCCCCGACCTACGTCGAACCGTCCGAACCCCTGGATCGGGTGTTGGCGGACATCTGGGCCGACGTGCTGAAGGTGGACCGGGTCGGTACCGGCGACGACTTCTTCGAACTGGGCGGCCACTCGCTGCTGGTGACCCAGGTGGCCTCCCGTATCCGCGACCTGTTCCGGGTGGACCTCTCCATCCGCGCGTTCCTCGCCGCGAGCAGCCTGTCGGCCCTGGCCGCCCAGCTGAGAGCGGCCGCGGAGCTGGAGGGACGTGACGCGGACCGTACGGCGGAAGTGGTACTCCAGGTAAGCACCCTGAGCCAGGACCAGGTGAGCAGGCGGTTGGCCGAATGAGTACGCACCTCACTGCTGATCAGCGCAGGCTGCTCGACCGGCTTCTCGACGAACAGACGGACCGGCCGGCCCCGGCCGCACTCGCGGCGGGCAGAGCGGACCGCGCCCACGCGGAGCTGTCCTCCGCACAATCCAGGATCTGGTTCTTCGACCAGGTCAGGCCCGGCTCGTCCCTCTACACCATCACCGGCGTCGCGCGGCTGCGCGGTGCGCTCGACACCGACGTGCTGCGGCGCGCGCTCGACGAGGTGCTCCGCAGGCACGAGGTGCTGCGCACCACCTACCACGGTGAAGACGAGCCCTGGGCCCGCGTCGAAGAGGCGGGACCCCTCGAGATGAGCGTGACGGACCTGTCCGGGCTGCCCGAGGAGAGCCGCGGGCGTGCCCTGCGGGAGCGCCTCGACGCGGAGGCGGCGCGTCCGTTCGACCTCTCCCGGGACCGGATGCTGCGCAGCGCCCTGCTGCGTCTCACCCCCGACGAATACCTCCTCCAGCTGTCGATGCACCACATCGCGGCCGACGGCTGGTCGCTCGGCGTGCTGGTGAGAGAGCTCGGCGCGCTCTACACCGCCTTCCGACAGGGACAGAAGTCGCCGCTGCCCGAACTGGCCGTGCAGTACGCCGACTACGCCGCGTGGCAGCGGGAGCGGCTCGCCGAGCCCCGCCACACCGAACTGCTGAACACCTGGACCGAGCGGCTGGCCGACGTCGGCCCGCTCGACCTGGTGACCGACCGACCGCGGCAGGAGACGGAGTCCTTCGCCGGGGCCTGGGCCCGCCTGGAGCTGCCGGCGGACCTCGTCGAGCGGGTCAAGGAGTTCGCCGACGCCGAACGGGTGACTCCCTACATGGTGCTGACGGCGGCCTTCGCCGCGGTCCTGGCACGGTGGAGCGCCGGGGCCGAGGACGTCGTGCTCGGCTGCGCTGTCGCCGGACGCAACCGGGTCGAGATCGAGCCGCTCATCGGCTTCTTCGTCAACACCCTGCTGCTCCGTCTCGACCTGGGCGGCGACCCGTCGTTCCGTACCGTGGTCGCCCGCGCCAAGGACGCGTGCACCGACGGGTACGCCGGGCAGGACGTGCCGTTCGAGCAGATCGTGGAGGTACTCAGGCCGGAACGCGACCCCGGGGCACGGGTGCCGCTCGTGCGGCACATGCTGGTGCTGCACAACAGCCCCCGGCCCCGCCTCGAACTGCCGGGTCTCGACGTGACCGTGCTGCCGGTGGAGACCGGCACGGCCAAGTTCGAGCTCCAGCTGGAGCTCGCCCCCACCCCCGAGGGCGCACTGAGCGGCTGGATCGAGTTCTCGCGCGAACTGTTCGACGAGGCCACTGTGGCCGGGATGGCCGGGGCCTTCCGTCTGCTGCTGGCCGACGGGGTGGAGCGGCCCCACACCCCGGTCCGCTCTCTGCGGATCCTCGGTGACGACGACGAGGAGCTGGTCCAGCAGCAGTGGAGTGGAGTGCGGGCGGGGGCGGTGGGCGACGGCTGTCTGCACCGGCTCTTCGAGCGCACGGCCGACGAGCGGCCCGCGGCCCCCGCAGTGGTGCACGACGGCACCGTGGAGACCTACGCTCAGCTGGAACGGCGCGCGAACCGGCTGGCCCACTGCCTGCTGGCACGGGGCGTGGGAGCCGAGGATGTGGTCGGGATCGCCCTGCCCCGCTCCACGGACGCGATCGCCGCGATGCTCGGCGTACTCAAGGCAGGTGCGGCCTATCTGCCGCTCGACCCGGACCACCCGCCGCACCGCCTCGCCAAGGTCGCCGCCGACGCCGCCGCCCGCGTCGTGATCACGGCGTCCGACACCGCGGCCGGTGACCTGGCGGCGGCCGCGGGGGACGAACTGACGGCACCGGTCGCGCTGAGCGTGCACGACGACGCGGTGCAGCGGGCCGCCGACACCCGGCCCGACGTGACCGTGCTGCCCGGCAACAGCGCGTACGTGCTGTACACCTCCGGATCGACCGGGCAGCCGAAGGGCGCCGTCAACGAGCACGCCGCCGTGGTCAACCGGATCCTGTGGATGCAGCGGGCCTACCGGCTGGAACCGGACGAGGCGGTGCTGCACAAGACGCCGCTCGGCTTCGATGTGTCGGGCTGGGAGTGGCTCTGGCCGCTCGCGGCCGGGGCACGCATCGTGGTGGCCGGAGCGGACGGCCGGCGCGACCCCGCGCTCATCACCCGGCTGATCCGCGAACACTCGGTGACGACCTGCCACTTCGTCCCGTCGATGCTGCGGATCTTCCTGGAGGAGCCGACGGCGGCCGACTGCGCGGACGTGCTGCGCCGGGTGGTGTGCAGCGGAGAGGCGCTGCCGCCCGGGTCGGTCCGGCGGGCCCGCGAGGTGCTGCCGGGCGTGGAGCTGTACAACCTCTACGGCCCGACCGAGGCGGCCATCGACGTCACCGCTTGGACCGTGCCGGGGGACGCCGGCGCCGACGGGGCCGCCCGCCTGCCGATCGGCACGCCGATCGCGGGAGCACGGACCTACGTCCTCGACGAGCACATGCGTCCCGTGCCGCCCGGAGCGCCGGGGGAGCTGTTCCTCGGCGGCAGTCCAGTGGGCCGCGGCTATCTGAGGCGGCCGGGGCTCACCGCAGAACGCTTCGTGCCCGATCCTTTCACCCCGGGGCAGCGGCTCTACCGCACCGGCGACCGCGCGCGCTGGCTGCACGACGGCTCGCTCGACTTCCTCGGCCGGCTGGATGCCCAGCTCAAGATCCGCGGCCAGCGCATCGAACCCGGCGAGGTCGAGGCGGTGCTGTCGGCCAACCCGGTCGTCGAGCAGGCCGCCGCGATCCCGTACCGCGACGCGGCGGGCGATCTCCAGCTGGCAGCCTTCGTCAGCCTGCGGGACGACGCCGTGGCATCGGCCGCCGATGGACACGCGGAACAGCCGACCGGCGAGGACGAGGGCGGGAACGGGGCGCACGTCGACCGGTGGCGCACCGTCTTCGACGAGACGTATCGCGGCTCCGCACCCGACGACCCCAGGTTCGACATCGCGGGCTGGGTGGATTCCGCCACCGGTGACCCGCTGCCCGCGCACGAAATGCGGGCATGGGTGGACGAGACGGTGGAACGGATCGCCGCACTGCGGCCGCAGCGGGTACTGGAGATCGGCTGCGGCACGGGTCTGCTGCTGTTCCGGCTGGCACCCGGCTGCGAGCTGTACTGCGGCACCGACATCTCCGCCGAGGCAGTCGAGTCGCTGCGCACGCACACCCAGGGGCTCGAAGGGGCGAAGATCGAGCTGTCGCAGGCCGCAGCCGACGACTTCTCAGGACGGCCGCCGGGCAGCTTCGACACCGTCGTCCTCAACTCGGTCGCGCAGTACTTCCCTGACGTCGACTACCTGGTACGCGTGGTACGCGGTGCCCTGCGGATGCTCAGCCCCGGCGGGCACCTGTTCATCGGGGATGTACGCAATCTGCTCCTCCTCGAAGAGCTGCACACCTCGATCCTGCTGCACCGGCTGCCGCCCGACACACCCGTGAGCACCCTGCGGCGCCTGGTCGCCCAGCAGGTCGCACGCGAGGAGGAACTGATCGTGCACCCGGCCTTGTTCGAGGCCGTCGCGGGCGCCGGTGCCGTCACCGTCGTCGCCAAGTCCTCCCCGTACCGCAACGAGCTGACCCGCTTCCGCTACGACGTGATCATCAGCGCGGACCCGCCCGGGGAGCCGCTCCGGCCGGCCACGGAGGGCTGGACGGCCTGGCCCGGGCCCTCCGCGTTGCCGGACGACGGCGCTGCCCAGTCGTTCGGCTGGCTCGGCGTACCCGACGGCCGGCTGCGGGAGGACCTGCTCGCCGTCCGGCTGATGCACGCCGCCGGGGCAGGGGAGACCATCGGTGGGCTGCGGCGCGCCATGGCCGCCGCCGAGCACGGCGCGGCGGCCGATCCTGCCGCCCTGGCCGAGCGGGCCGACGCGGCCGGCTACCGGATGCTGCCCAGGCTGCGTGCCGAACCGGGCACTCTCGACCTGGAGTTCACCGCACCCGGCCACTCGCTCTCCGCGCCGCGACCACTGCCGCACCCCGTCACGGACCCGGCCGGCTGGGACGCCTTCGTCAGTGATCCCCGGCGGGCGGTGCGGCGGCGCCTCACGGTGTCGGCGCTGCGCGACCATCTCGGCCGTGTGCTGCCCGACTACATGGTGCCGGCCTCACTGATGGTGCTGCCGGAGTGGCCGCTCGGCCGCACCGGCAAGCTCGACCGCGCGGCGCTGCCGCCGCCCGACGGCCTGCGCCCCACCCTGGCGACCAGCTACGTCGCCCCGCGCTCCGAGACGGAACACCTCGTGGCACGCGTCTGGCGGGAGGTCCTGAACCTTGACCGGATCGGCGTCCACGACGACTTCTTCGCACTCGGAGGCCACTCGCTGCTCGCGGTCCAGCTCGTCGGCAGGCTCCGCGCCCGCCACGGGGACGGGCTCTCGATCGGCACACTGCTGCGTGCGCCCACCATCGCGGCGGTCGCCGCACTCCTGGACCGGCCGTCGGCCGCGTCGCCCGCACCCGGCCCCATCCGGCGTGCCGAACGCCGCCCTGTCATCGGGACAAACCGGAAGGAGAGCCGATGACGTTCAGTTTCGTGGATGTCCTGCGCGGCCGGGCCGAGACGCAGCCGCACCGGCTCGCGCTGGAATTCGCGGTGGCCGACGGCGAGTATGTGGCCTTCGAACACGCCGAACTCGACCGCAGGGCGCGTGCGGTGGCCGCGCTCGTTCAGGAGCGCGGCACTCCGGGCGGACGCGTCCTGCTCGTCCACCAGCCGGGGCCCGACTACGTCAGCGCGTTCTTCGGCTGCCTGTATGCCGGGGCGGTGGCGGTGCCGATCTATCCGCCCACGGGTGCACGCGGTCTGGAACGGGTCGCCGCGGTCGTCGCCGACGCGGGGGCGGAGCTGGCGCTCACCGACAGCGCCACCCTCGCGCGTCTCGCCGACGGCGCGGGCGCGGCGGCCCTGGGGGCCGAGGTGCACTGGGCCGCAACCGACGCGCTGGACCCGGACCGGGCGCAGGACTGGAGTGAACGGCGGCCCCGCGCGGACGACCTGGCGTTCCTCCAGTACACCTCGGGGTCGACGGGCAGCCCGAAGGGCGTCATGGTCAGCCACGGCAACCTCGTGCACAACTCGGCTGTTATCGCCCGCACGCTGGACCTCGACGAGGAGAGCCGCGGGGTCAGCTGGCTGCCGCCGTACCACGACATGGGACTGATCGGCGGCATCCTCCAGCCGCTGCACACCGGGTTCCCCTGCACCCTGCTGTCGCCGCTCGCCTTCATGTACCGCCCGGCGCGCTGGCTGCGCGAGCTCGACCGCACCCGCGCGACGATCACCGCGGCACCCGACTTCGCCTACGGGGAGGCCGTACGGCGCACCAAGCAGGAGGAGCGCGACGCGCTGGACCTCTCGGCGCTGCGACACGCCCTGGTCGGGGCGGAGCCGGTGCGCACGGCCACGCTCGACACCTTCGCCGAGCACTTCCGGAGCACCGGATTCTCCCGGTCGGCCTTCTACCCCTGCTACGGCCTGGCGGAGGCCACGCTCTTCGTCTCCGGCGGGGCCCGCCCCGCACAGGAGCCAGCCGGCCTGCGGGTGCGGCGCTCCGGGCTGGACGAGGGCCGCGCCGTCGCCGACGACGGGCCGCAGACGCGTGAACTGGTCGGCTGCGGCTGGGCCCACCACGAGGACCTGATGCTCCTGGTCGATCCGGAATCCGGCCGCCCGGTGCCGTCCGGCGAGGTCGGCGAGGTGTGGGTGAGCGGCCCGACAGTGGCGCTCGGCTACTGGCAGCGGCCCGGGGAGACGGCCGCCGCCTTCGGCGCACGCGCAGAGGGCCATCCCGACCGCACCTTCTTGCGCACCGGCGACCTCGGCTTCCGGCACGGCGACGAGCTGTTCCTCACCGGCCGGATCAAGGATCTGATGATCGTCCGGGGGCGCAACCACTACGCGCCCGACCTCGAGCAGACCGCCGAGGCGGCCCATCCGCTGCTCCAGCCCGGCCGCAGCGCCGCGTTCACCGTCGACGACGGGAGCGCGGAGCGGATCGTGCTGGTCCACGAAGTGCGCGCCAGGGCCGCGTCCGAGGATGCCGCGACGGCCATCGACGCGGTGCGTGCGGCCGTGGTAGCCGGGCACGGCGTGATGCCGGACGAGGTCGTCCTGGTCAGAATGGGCGCCGTCCCGCGGACCAGCAGCGGCAAGATCCGGCGGTCCGAGTGCCGTACTCGCTGGCTGGCCGGTGACCTCACGCCCGTCGCCTCGGGCCGGGCCGACGCTCCCGCCGCCGCGGCGACGGCCGCAGGGCTGCCGGCCGGGCTCGCCGCGCTGGTCGCGACCACCCTGGAGACCACACCGGGGGCGCTCGCCGCCGACGTGCCGCTGATCGCTCAGGGCCTGGACTCGTTGCGTGCGATGCGCTTGGTGACGGCGCTGGAGGAGGAACACGGAGTCACGGTGCCGCTTGCCGCGCTGCTCGGCGGGCTGACCCCGCAGGAGCTCACCGGACTCCGGGCGGACGGTGCCGAGGCCCCGGCCGACCCCCCCGAGCGGGACAGGGACGGGCGGCTCACGCCGGCGCAGGAGCGGATGTGGCTGCTGGACCGGATGGGCGCGGGTGGCGCCTACCACGTCGCGGGCGGACTGCGTCTCACCGGCCCGCTGGACACGGCCGCCCTGGAGGAGTGCGTGGCCCGGCTGATCGCGGACACCCCCGCACTGCGGTCGGTGTTCCCGCCTGGCGACGACGGCCTTCCCGGGCTCGCCGTCCGGCCGCCGGGCGGCCACCGACTCCCCGCCCTCGACCTCAGCGGCGAGCCGGACCCCGCCGTGCGCGAGGCTCGCGCCCAGGAGGCGCTGCGGGACCTGGCGGCCGCGCCGTTCGACCTCGCCACGGGCCCGCTCGTACGGCTGTTGCTGATCGAACTGGGCCCCGGGGAACGGCTGCTCGGTCTTGCCGCGCACCACATCGTCCTGGACGGATGGTCGCTGGGCCTGCTGCTGCACCGGCTCGGCACGACCTACCGGCAGGCAGTGGAGGAGAACGCTCCGCCGCCCGCCCCCTGGTCTCCTGACCCGCGCCCCGCACCGCCCGCTGCCTTTACCGACG
Source organism: Streptomyces caelestis (assembly GCF_014205255.1). GTDB lineage: Bacteria > Actinomycetota > Actinomycetes > Streptomycetales > Streptomycetaceae > Streptomyces > Streptomyces caelestis. The sequence continues at coordinate 7,096,470 of NZ_JACHNE010000001.1, forward strand.
ACGACGACGCCTTCTGGCGCGCGCAGCTCGGTACCGCAGAGCCCGTCGCACTCCCGACGGACCATCCCGCCTACGCCCGCCCGAACTGGCGTGGCGCGTCCGTGCCGGTAGGGCTCGCGGCCGGGCTGATGGAGCGGCTGCGCACGGTCGCGGCCGACCGGGGCGCCACCCCGTTCATGGTTCTGGCGGCAGCCTTCGGTATCCTGCTCGGCCGGTGGAGCGGCCAGGACGACCTGGTGATCGGCGCCGCCGTGTCCGGCCGCGGCCGGCCCGCCGACGCGTGCAGCGTCGGGCTGCTCGCCGACACCATGCCGGTCCGTGTGGACCTGCGGCCGGGTCCGGACGCCTCGGCGCCCGCCGGAGCGGACTTCGCGACCGTGCTCGACCGGGTGCGCGCCACCTGCCTCGCCGCCTACGCCCGTCCGGGCCGTCCGTTCGACGAGATCGTGCGGGCCGTCGGCGGGCGCCCGGACGGCGGCCGCGCCCCGGTGGTGCGCACCCTGCTGGCGCTCCAGAACCTCCCCGTCGAACCCTGGGAGGCGGGGGATGTACGGGCGGAGCCGTTCGAGCTGCCCGCGCCCGGCGCCCAGTTCGAACTCTCGGTGCACCTGAGCGAGGGCCCGGACGGTTCGCTCGCCGGCCACGCGGTGTACGCGGCGGGGCTGTTCGACGAGGCGACCGTCACAAGCCTGCTGTCCGGTCTGCCGACCCTGCTCGGCGCGGTCCTCGACCGGCCCACCGCGCCAGTGGCCGGTCTGCCGCTGCTTGCGCCCGCAGACGGCGCCCGGCTGGCCCGCACCGTGGCCGACGGCGGCCCTGCCGCGGCCGACGGCCTCGTCCACCACCTTGTGGGGCAGGCCGCCCGTGACTTCCCCGACACCACCGCGGTGGCCTGGGACGACGGGGTGCTCACCTACCGGGAGCTCATGGCGCGGGTGCGGCACCTCGCCGCGCGGCTCCGTGCGCTCGGCGTGACCCCCGACCAGCCGGTCGCCGTGTGCCTGCCGCGCTCCGCCGACCTGGTGGTGGCGCTCTGCGGTGTGCTGGCGGCGGGCGGCGCCTGTCTGCCGCTCGACCCGTCGCACCCGCCCGCCCGGCTCGCCCGGCACGTGACAGGCACTGCGGCCCGGGTGCTGATCGGCACGGCCGGGCCCTCCGGCACGGCACACCGGGTGCTCGGCGGATTCGACGAGGACGCCCCCGCACTCGCCGTACTGTGCCCGGAGGAGGCCGGCGAGTCGCCCGCGGCCCCGGGCGTCCCACCACTGCCGGCCCCCCGCCTACACCCCGCGAACCTGGCCAACGTCCTCCACACCTCGGGCTCCACCGGAGCACCGAAGGCCGTCATGACCACGCATGCCGCGCTTGCCAACCGGCTGGCCTGGATGCAGCGCGAGTACGGCCTGCGCCCCGGCGAGGCGGTGCTGCACAAGACGCCTGTGAGCTTCGACGTGGCGGGCTGGGAACTCCTGTGGCCGCTGACCGTCGGCGCCACCGTGGTCCTGGCCCGGCCCGAAGGGCACCGCGACCCCTACTACCTGGCCCGCCTGATCGCCCGGCACCGGGTCACCACCTGCCACTTCGTACCGTCGATGCTCCATGCCTTCCTGGAGGAGCCCGCGGCCGGGATGTGCGCCCGGGTGCTGCGCCGGGTGGTGTGCAGCGGAGAGGAGCTGCCCCCGGCGCTCGCCGAACGGTTCGCACACACCCTGCCCGGGGTGGAGCTGCACAATCTCTACGGCCCGACCGAGGCCGCGATCGATGTCAGCGCCCATCGAGTCGGGACGCCTGCGGCCTCCGGCATGCGGGTACCGATCGGTCGGCCGATCGCGGGCACCCGGCTGTACGTCCTGGACGCGGCGGGCCACGTCGCGCCGCCGCAGGCGCCCGGGGAACTGCACATCGCGGGGCTCGCCCCTGCCCGTGGCTATCTCGGGCGGCCGGGACTGACGGCCGAGCGGTTCGTCCCCGACCCCTTCGTCCCCGGCGCGCGCCTCTACCGGACCGGCGACCTGGCCCGGTATCTGACCGACGGAAGCCTGGAGTATCTGGGCCGTCTCGACCGGCAGCTGAAGATCCGCGGTCAGCGAGTGGAGCCCGCGGAGATCGAGATCGTGCTCAACAGCCATCCGGCGGTGGAGCTCTCGGCGGTGGTGGCCCGTCCCGGCCCCGACGGCCGATTGCGCCTCGCCGCATGGGCGGTGCCCGCGAGATCCGCCGCCCCCGACCCCGGCGAGCTGCGCGACTTCCTGGCGCGGCGGCTCCCCCCCGGCCTCGTGCCCGAGACCGTCGGCCTGCTGGCCGAACTGCCCGTCGGCCCGCATGGGAAGCTCGCCCCGCAGCTGCTGCCCGACCCGGTGGCCGAGGAGACGGCGCACCGCGTCGGAGGCGGGCCGCGGACCGCGCCGCGTGACGCGGTGGAGTACCGGATGGCCGGCATCTGGACCGAGGTGCTCGGCATCCGCGACCCGTCCGTCACCGACGACTTCTTCGCACTCGGCGGTCACTCGCTGCTGGCCACCCGTGTCGCCGTGCGCGTCCGCGCGTCCTTCGGTGTGGAGCTGCCGGTCGGCGAACTGCTGGGCGGCGGGCCGCTGACCATCGAGCGGCTGGCAGCCCTGGTGCAGTCGCGCCAGCTCGACCAGGCGGGCCACGAGGAAGTGGGCGACGTGCTGGAGTGGATCTCCGGACTCTCCGACGAGGAGGTCGAGGCGCTGCTCGCCGACGGTTGGCAAGGCAGTACATCCCCCGACATCCCCCACGACACGCAGACCTGAGGAGTGTCCGGGAGTCTCCCGACTCTCGCGCCGGTCCGCCGGATGCCATTGTTCCGTCAAGATCACCCGACCCGCCCGAGGAGGAGTGTCGTGGCATGGGTACGCCGCTCAGGCAACCTGCTGTGCGCGCTGGTCGTCGCACTGGCGATGATGCTGTTGCTCGGTGCGGGCTACGGACCGGTCCCCGCACTCGGCCGGGCGCTGGCCCCGGCCGGCGGTGTGTGGGACTCGGCCGGCGCCGATCCGACGGCCCACGACGAGACCCTGGACCTGTCCGGCCTGTCCCGGCCCGCGAAGGTGACGTTCTCCCGGGACGGCTATGCCGCCGTCGACGCGGCGAGCGATCGTGACCTCTTCGTCGTCCAGGGCTATGTGACGGCTCGCTTCCGCATCGCACAGATGGACCTCGCACGGCGTCTCGGCAGCGGGCGGCTCTCCGAACTCAACGGACCGGCCCAGCTGGAATCGGACCGGTTCGAACTCCGGCTGGGGCTGCTGCGCAGCGCACGCGCCGAGTGGGCTGCCTACGAGCCCGGGAGCACCGTGCACGAGGCCCTGACCGCCTACGCCGAAGGCGTCAACGCCTGGCTGCAACGGCTCGGCGAGACCGGCGAGTGGCCGGTGATCTACGGCCTGACCGGGGTGCGCCCGCAGCGCTGGACTCCGGTGGACAGCCTCGTCGTCCAGAAGGTCTTCACCCAGCAGATGGACTTCAGCACCGCACCGCTCACCTACGAACTGCTGCGTGGCTCCCTGGGACAGAAGCGGACGGCGGAGTGGTTCCCGCACCATGCCCCCACTCCGCAGCAGCCCTACGACCCGGGCCCGTACCGCACCCTGCCCCTCGACCCCGTACCGACGCCGGACGCCAACGCGGCGGCGCCCACGGCGGCGGCCGCACCCGCATCCCCCGAACCGGCCGCGTCCCCCTCCGCGACCGCACAGGCCGCGGGACAGCTCCTGGCCGAGCTCGGGCAGCTCCCCTACGCCGGCCGCCAGGAACGCTTCAACAGCAACGCCTGGGCGGTCAACGGTCCCGCGGCCGGCGGCGGCAGCATGCTCGCCGGTGACCCGCACATCGGCGTGAGCCTGCCTTCGTCCTGGTTCCAGATCACCCTGCGCTCGCCTGGCTACCGGGTGTCGGGCGGCAGTCTGCCCGGCGCACCCGGCGTGGTCCTGGGACGCAACGAGCACCTGTCCTGGTCGCTCACCAACGCCTCCAGCCAGGGGACGTTCTACTACAAGGAGAAGACCTCCGCCGACCGGCCCGGCGCGTACTACTGGAAGGGCGCCTGGCGACAGATGGAGAAGGTCCACTACACCATCCCGGTCCGCGGCGCCGACCCGGTCGGACTCGACGTGGACCTCACGGTGCACGGCCCGGTCATGACCATGAAGAAGCAGACGCTGGCGGTGACGTGGATGGGTAACCGCAGGTCGGACGACCTCGGTGCCATCCTCCGCGTCAACCGGGCCCGGAACCACACCGAGTTCCGCGCGGCGCTGCGGAACTGGCGGGCGCCCGCGATGAACTTCGTTTACGCCGACGACAAGGGCGGCATCGCGGCGATCAGCCCCGGCACCTATCCCCAGTTCCCCGCCGGGACCGAGCCGTGGCGTGCGATGTCGGGCACCGGCGACGACGAGATGACCGGCACCATTCCGTTCGACGCCGTGCCCCAGGTCAGAAATCCGCCGGGGCATGTGATCTCCTCCACGAACCAGCGGCAGGTCGGCGAGGACTACCCGTACTACCTCGGCACGGCCGGGTACTTCGACCCCGGCCACCGGCAGTCCGTGATCCTGGACCGCCTGGGTGAGGACGGCACGCTCACCCCCGCCGACTTCGCCGCCCTGCAGAACGACGTGACCGACGAACTCGCCGCACGCCTGGTGCCCGCATTGCTCGCGGCACTGGACAAGGACGGACTGAACGCCCGGCAGCGCGCCGCCCGCGATCTGCTGGCCGCATGGGACCACACGATGGACGTCGGCTCACCCGCCGCCTCGATCTGGTGGACCTTCCTCTCCGGCTATCTGTCGGACGTCTTCGGCCCGTGGTGGGACGCCCAGGACGTCCCCGCGGACGAGGACCGCTCCCTGGACCTGACGAGCCTCCCGATCCCGCTGCGTGAGGCCCTGGAGCACTGGACCCTGCACGACCCGGACAACGAGGCGTTCACACCGCCCGGCGGAGTGCGCCGGGACGCGCCGGCCGTCATGCGCTCCGCGTTCGGCCGGGCCGTGGACGACCTGGCGGACCGGTTCGGACCCCGCCCGGCCACCTGGACCTGGGGCAAGCTGCACAGCCGGGAGATCGTCGCGATCACCGGGGCGCCCGGGCTCGGCTACGGCCCCTACGCGGACGGCGGGGACCCCTGGACGGTGAACGCCGCCGGCGGCGACCTCACCTCCGACTTCGGACCGAGCTGGCGGATGATCGTGCGGTGGACGGGCCCAGGGCGTGGCTCGGCCACGGCGGTCTACCCCGGCGGGCAGAGCGAGAATCCGGCATCGCCCTGGTACACCAACCTGGTCGCCCGCTGGCGGGACGGACGCGCACTGCCGCTGCCCGACCCCTCGGGCCGCTCCGCCCTCGACGGCGCGGCATGGACCGTTCGGCCGGGAGGCTGAGATGACCACATCCACACGGTCGTCCCCCGACCGGGCCGCGGACCGGGACCCGGCCCCCGGTGCCGCGAGCTGGGCCCGGCGCGTGCCGCGCTGGGCGCCCGGTGTACTCGGCGCCGCCGCGGTCGCCGTCGGAGCCGCGCTCGGGCAGTGGTATGCGCCGGCGCTCGCCGGTGCGGTCCTGGGAGTCGTGGCGGGCGTCCGCGGATTCGGATTTCTCAGGACCGCCGTATGGGCCGTCGTCCTCGGCCCCCTCGCATGGGTGCCCGCGCTGTTGCCCTGGTACCTCGCAGGAGCGGCCGTCACGACCGACCGGACGGCGGCAGCGCTGGCCGGTGTGCCCGACCTCGGCGTCACCACACTGACGCTGACCCTTCTGGTCGCCCTGGTCCAGGTGCTGGTCGGTGTTTGGCCGGGGCGCGCCGCCCACGGCCTCCTCCGCCACGCCCCGCGGCGCCCGCGGCAGCCGCCGGACCCGGAGTGAACGCAACCCCCACGGATGCGAACGAGCAAGGAGCGAACATGCCCGATGCGGAAGCCGAGCGTTTCGTCGTCGTCGTCAACGACGAGGAGCAGTACTCCATCTGGCCGGACGGCCGGGCGGTGCCGGCCGGTTGGCGAGCGGTGGGCCGGGCCGCCGACAAGGACGCGTGCCTGGCCTACATCGACGAGCACTGGAGCGACATGAGACCGCTGAGCCTGCGCCGGGCGATGGACTCCTGACGCCCGCGGTTCCCGCCCGACCAGTGAGTGGAGGACACAGATGAGTACTGAGGCCGTCGTCGCGCACGTCGTCGGCGTCATCGGCCTGATCATGCTCGTGTCCTCGGTGCTGGGATCGGTCGTCGCCAGATTCAAACAGCCGACGGTCATCGGGCAGATACTGACCGGCATCCTGCTCGGCCCGACCCTCCTGGGGCGGCTGCCGTACGGTGTGGCGGACCGGCTCTTCCCGGACGAGATCCTGCCGTACCTGTCGGTCCTCGCCCAGGTCGCCGTCGTGATCTTCATGTTCGTCGTGGGCTACGAGATCGACTTCCGGGTGCTGCGCGGCCACAGCGGCGCGGTCTCCCTGGTGGTCTGCGGCTGCCTGCTGGTACCCATGGCCCTGGGGGCCGGGGCGGTCCTGATGCTGCCCTCGGCATTCACGGCCCTCGGCGAGGACGGGACCGGCAGCCGGTCCTTCGTCCTGTTCCTCGCGGTGGCCGTGTCGGTCACGGCACTGCCGGTGCTGGCCGCGATCGTGCGCGAACGCGGCATCGCGGGAACCGTGCCCGGGCAGCTCGCGATGACGGCCGCGGGGATCATGGATCTGGTGGTGTGGGTGGCCCTCGCCGCGGCCGTCGCCGGCTCCTCGCACACCGCCGGGCGGCCGGTCTGGCTGACGGCCCTGCTGGCCGCGGCCCTGATCCTCGGCCTTGCCGGCGTGGTACGGCCCGCGCTGCGCTGGTGGACCGAGCGGTCGAGCGCACGCCTCCTCGACCAGGTGCCCCTGGCCGTCGTACTGATGACGGGTTGCGCCTGGGCCACCTCGTCGCTGGGTCTGCACACCGTGTTCGGCGGCTTCCTCGCCGGGCTGGTCATGCCGCGGCCCGGCGGCTACCAGGACGCAGATCTGCTGAAGTCCATGGAGGGCGCGTCCCGGGTCCTGCTGCCGCTGTTCTTCGTCGTCACCGGCCTTTCGCTGGATATCGCCGCACTGGGCGGGGCCGGCCTCGCGGTGCTCGGCCTGATCCTGTGCATCGCCGTGGTCGGTAAGGCCGTCCCGGCCTACGCGTCGGCCCGGCTCGCCCGGCTCGGGCGGCAGGACTCCGCCACCGTCGCCGTCCTGCTCAACACCCGGGGGCTGACCGAGCTGATCGCTCTCGACGTGGGCCTCACGGCAGGAATCATCCATCAGAGGCTCTTCGTCGTCCTCGTGCTCATGGCCCTGATCACCACGGCCATGACCGGCCCCCTGCTCTCCCTGCTCGACGGTCGGCGCAGGGCCGGGCACGGCGGAACGACCGGCGCGGGGCCGACTTCCGCGGAGCAGCCGCGGTGGAGCGAGGAAACCGATGTCATACACAGACCAACGTGACCGAGAAGGAGGGCGGATGAGCCGAGAGGTGCACACGATCACCGAGAGGTTCCGGGACGCGGTCACGCGATTCCCGGGCAGGACAGCGGTCACGGCGCCGGACCAGGACCTCACCTACCGGCAGCTGGACGAGCGGGCGGACGCGCTCGCGCACGCACTCGTCCGGGCGGGAGTGCGGCGGGGTTCGCCGGTGAGCCTGGTGACGCCGCGCACCACGGACATCGTCGTGGGGATGCTCGGCATCCTCAAGGCGGGTGCCGCCTACGTCCCCATCGACCCGGAGTACCCACCGGCCCGGATCGCGTGGTCCATCCGAGACAGCGGCTCCGCCGTCGTCGTGACCACCACGGCGGCCGCGGACACCCTCTCCGGCCTGGAATCCGACGCAGGCGTCGGCGTCATGGTGCTGGACGATCTGCCCGCCGCGCCCGAGGGCCCTGCGCCCGCACTGCCGGACGGCGACGGCGCCGACCTCGCGTACGTCATCCACACCTCGGGAACCACCGGCACCCCCAAGGGAGTGCTGGTGGAGCACCGCAGCGTGCTGCGCCTGTTCGATGTGGTGCGCGAGCAGTTCGAAATCGACGAGCACGATGTGTGGTCGGTGTTCCACTCGGCCGCCTTCGACTTCTCGGTGTGGGAGATCTGGGGGGCACTGCTGTTCGGCGGACGCCTGGTGATCGTTCCCCGGGAGGCGGCCCGGTCGCCCGAGGCGTTCCGCAGGCTGCTGGCGGGCGAAGGCGTCACTGTGCTCAGCCAGACACCGTCCGCCTTCCACCGCCTCGCGGCGGCCGACGCACGCACCGCCGACGGGCCCGGTGCGCTGCGGCTCGTGGTGTTCGGCGGCGAAGCGCTGGACACGGCCGCCCTCCGGCCCTGGGTGGACCGGTACGGGACCGACCGCCCCCGGCTGGTCAACATGTACGGCATCACCGAGGCGACCGTGCACGCCTCCTGCCGCCCGCTGGAGCGCGCCGACGTGGACCGCGGCGGGCCGAGCCCGATCGGGATCCCGCTGTCCGACCTGTCCTTCCACGTGCTCGGTGAGAACGGGAGGCCGGTCGCCGACGGTGAGCCGGGGGAGCTGTTCATCGAGGGCCCCGGCCTGGTCCGCGGCTACCTGAACCGCCCGGAGCTGGAGGCGGAGCGGTTCCCCGAGCACACCGGCGCGGACGGGGCGCGCCACCGCCGGCTGCGCACCGGCGACCGTGTGGTCGCCCTGCCCGATGGCGGCTACGGCTATCTGGGCCGGGTCGACGACCAGATCAAGCTTCGCGGCTATCGCGTCGAACCAGGCGAGATCGAGAGCCTGCTGGCCGGACATGACGAGGTGGCGCGCGCCCTGGTCGTCCCGCACGACTACGGTGAGGGAGACGTCAGGCTCGTCGCCTACCTCGAAACCACGGCGGCCGAGGCGCCGCTCGCCGCCGAACTGGCCAAGCTCGCAGAGACGTTGCTGCCCGCGCACATGCGCCCCGCCCGGTACATCGCGCTGAGCTCCTTCCCGCTCACGCCGCAGAACAAGGTCGACAAGCGGCGGCTGCCCGCGCCGCAGACCACGGATGCCGACGGCGCCACACCGCACGATGGCGGCCCGCTCGGCACCGAGGATCGGATCACGTCGGTCTGGCGCGCCGTCCTCGATGTGCCGGAGGCGGACCGCGACGCGGACTTCTTCTCGCTCGGCGGCACCTCCCTGTCGCTGCTGCGGATGTTCGCTCAGGTCAACGAGGAGTTCGCGATCGACCTCGACATCACCGTGCTGATCGACGGCGCGACCGTCGGCGCGCTCGCCTCGCACGTCGACGCGGCTCTGGCCGACCGTCCCGGCCCGCCCCGTACGGCAGCGAGTGCCCGAGCCCATGAGCCTCATCCGGCCTCCCCGGGCCGCCCGACCCCAACGGAGACACCATGACCGTGCAGGCAGCAGACTTCTCCCTCAGCAAGGACGAACTGGAGGCATTCCACCGCAACGGCTACGCGGGCCCCTTCACGCTCTACGAGCCGGACGAGATCAAGAAGGCGTGGGGCAGGACCCGTCTGGAACTGCTCGACCGCAGCGCCGCCGTCTACCAGGACGACGCGGCCATATCCGGCAGTACCAACATCTCCAACTACGACCGCCACCTGGACCACGGATTCCTCGCGGAGCACGTCACCCGCCCCGAGATCGTGGACCGGGTCACCGGCATCCTCGGCCCCGACCTGCTGTGCTGGCGCACCGAGTTCTTCCCCAAGAACCCGGGCGACGAGGGCACGGACTGGCACCAGGCCGACACCTTCGCCAACGCCTCGGGCACCCCGCAGATCCTGTGGCCGGGCGGTTCGCAGTTCGGCGGCACCATCACCGTGTGGTGCGCGTTCAGCGAGGCGACCGTCGACCTGGGCTGCCTTCAGTTCATCCCGGGCACGCACGAGTCCATGAACTACGACGAAACCCGCCGGATGCACTACGCCCCTGAGCGGAACACCTCGGTGGAGAAGAAGGGCGTGCGACGCGGCTTCTTCGGATACGACTACCGGGAACTCCAGATCGACCCCAACTGGGAGCCAGACGAGTCCCAGGCGGTGTCCATGGAGATGCGGGCCGGGCAGTTCATCGTGTTCTGGTCCACCCTCATGCACGCCTCGCACCCGCATCTCGGTACGACCCGGGAGATGAGGATGGGGTACGCGGCCCGCTACGTTCCCACGTCCGTACAGATCTACCCCGGGACCGACGTCATCGAGGAGTACGGCGGCGCGGTGAGCCTGGACCACTACGGCGCCGTGCTGGCGAGCGGCGAGGACCGCTTCGGCCACAACCGCATCGCCCGGGAGACCACCCGTGGGCTGCCGTTCAAACGCCGGTCCGGGCAAGCCCGATGACGGACTCCCTGAGCCGTCTCGCCGAGGCGCTCAAGGACGCGGAATCCCTGATCCGCGCCGTCCCCGAGGGCCTCCGGGTCGCCTCGCCCGGTCCGGCGGCACAGTTCCAGCACCGCCTCGACCTGCTCACCGGAGAACTGGGCCTGCCGCGGCTGGAAGTGACGCCGGACCCCGCGCCGTTGTGGTCCGTGGAACTGGCCCTCAGCAGATACCTGGCCCGCGCGGACACCTGCGCCGACGGGAGTGCCGCCACCGGCCGGGACGGTGCCCAGGCGGCCGCCCGGTTCCTGGCCGACACGTTCCCCAACGGCCCCGCCGTGGTCGCCGCCCGTGACGGCAGCCCGTTGCGCTGCTGGGCGGCCGGGCCCGTGGACGCCCCGGCCGTGGCCCTGGTCACGGCCTGCGGCATGCCGGCGGGCCTGGCCGCCGGCTGGATGCGTGCGCTGTCCGGCAGGTTCCGGGTGGTGACATGGGAGAGCCGGGGCCTGTTCCCCGTACCGGGCGGCCAGGGCCCGGCCGCGCTCGGCGGCCACGACCTGACTGCCCAGGCTGATGACCTGCTCGCGGTGCTCGACGGCCTCGGCATCCGGCAGGCCCACGCCATGGGCCTGTGCGGGGGCGCGGTCGTGGCACTGGCCGCCGCGGCCGACGACGACCGGGTGACGTCGCTGAGCCTGTGGCACGGCGACTACGAACTCGGGGACGAGGCCCCCAAGACCCAGCACCAGAGCGACGTGCAGCCGATGCTGGCCATGGTCGCGCGCAGCGAGGGCAAGGCGGCCGGGCTGCACGCGCTGATGCGCCGCCCCGTCGTACTGGACGCCATGCGCGCGGACATCGCCCACCACCTCATCTATCCGTATGCCACGCCCCTGCTGCTGCACCGCTACGGCCTGCTCAACGGCGCGATCATGTCCACGGACTCCCGCCCGTACCTGTCGGCCCCGCAACCCGCCCTGGTGGTGACCAGTCGGGACGACACCACCGCACACCCCGCCGGTTCCGTGTACGTCGCGGGACAGCTGCCGGCCGCGACGCTGGTCACCCGGCCGACCGGTGACCACCTCTCCGCGTTCGACGCGGGCCCCGAGGTGGTCGCGCTCGCTGAGAAGTTCCTCTGCGAGGTCACGGGGGACCGCACGTGAAACGGCCGCCCCGCTGCCGCCACCGGGCGCCTCCCCGCAGCAGCCGGCGCCCCCGCGCCGTCCACCCCTGTGCAGCGCCCGCCCGATGCGATCACGAAAGTAGGGACACATGAGTCACCCGGCCGGCAACGGCGAGGCCGCGGCGGCCCTGCGCGAGCACGACGCGGTGGCCGACGCCCTCGTGGAGATCCCGCCAGACGGCACGGAGCCCGTCGTCCATCTGGTACCCGATCCGAACGGCGCGCCGATGCTGCACCGTGCGGTGGCCATCGAGGCGGCGGGTCGGCTCGGGGCCCTCGCCTGGCACGAGCCCGCCGACGACCTGCGGGTGGCCGGGCTGAACCGCAGCGAGACCGACTTCCTCCACCGCGAGATCTTCCTCGACAACGCCTACTTCCGGCACGGCATCGTCCTCCCCGGGGACGCGGTTGTCGTGGACGCCGGAGCCAACATCGGCATGTTCACCCTGTACGCGGCACGGCACAGGCCTGCCACGCGGTTCGTCGCGATCGAACCGGTCGCGGAACTCGCCGCCGCCGTCGCGGTCAACGCCGAGCTGTACGGGCTGGACGTCACCGTTGTGGAGAGCGGACTCGGCAGCGCGGTGGGGGAGATGGACTTCACCTTCTATCCGCGCAACAGCGTGATGTCGGGCGCACACGCCGACGCCGAAGAAGACCTCCGCTCGCTCCACAGTTATCTGCTCACCGGAGCGGGCGACGACAACGGGGACGGGCTCGACCGGCTCGCCACCGACCGGCTGGCCGTCGAGCACCGGCGCATCCCCGTCACCACGCTCGCCGAGGTCGCCGCCGAGCACGGCCTGGACCGGATCGATCTGCTCAAGATCGACGTGGAGAAGGCCGAGGCGGAGGTGCTGGAGGGCATCGACAGCACGCTGTGGGAGGGGATCCGTCAGATCGTCATGGAGGTGCACGACACCGGGGGACGGTTGGCGTCCGTCGTGGCGAGCCTGGAGCGCAAGGGATTCACCGTCTCCCACGAGCAGGATCCGCGGCTGACGGGAACGCCCTGCGTCAACGTGTTCGCCCGGCGCCCGGACGGACCCACCCGGATGACGCCCGCTCGCGCCACGGCCACGGGTCCGACCCTGCGGCGGCTGGAGGCGGAGCTGCGCGACCTCCTCGCCCGGCGGGTTCCCGGCCTGGCGCCGCCCCGGCGCTTCGTCCTCGCCTGTGGGCTCGACGGAATCGCGGCTCGCTCCACCACCGTGGCGCACGGGGCCGTGCCGCACACGGCGCGCACCGACGTGTTCACGCGGCTCTGGGCCGGCATCTTCGGCCCCGAGGCGGTGCGTCCCGACGCGGACTTCTTCGACCTCGGCGGCGACTCCCTGACCGCGATGCGGCTGCTCGTACAGCTGGAGGAGGAGCTCGGGGAGGATGCGCTCGAACCGGATATGATCTTCACGACGAGCACGTTCGCCGAGCTGGCGGCCGCCGTTCAAGCCTCCGGCCACGACCCGTCCCTAGCGGACCGGCCCGTATGACCGCGGCGAGCCGGTGGTTCCACCGCCCCGATCCACGGCCGCACGCCCGCATCCGGCTGGTGTGCCTGCCGTACGCGGGTGCGGGCGCCGCGGTCTTCAAGGGCTGGGCGGAGCGGCTGGCCGCCGACGTGGAACCCCTCTGGGTGCGGCTGCCCGGCCGGGAGAACCGGCTCCGCGAACGGCCGCTCGCACAGTGGCCTGAGCTCGTCGACGAGTTCGCCGCGGCACTGACGGAGGAGGTGCCGTCCCCGTATGTGCTGTTCGGACACAGCATGGGCGGGATGGTGGTGTACAAGACGGTGACCTCGACGGCGCTGAGCCGCGTGCCCGAGCGTGTCGTGATCTCCGCCTGCCGGGCACCGGACGTACCGCGTGCGGTGCCCGCGCTTCACGAACTGCCGGAGGAGGAGTTCGCGAGGGGGCTTGCCGACCTCGGCGGGGTGCCCGCGGAAGTCCTGGCGGGCCGCGGTCTGTTCAGGATGCTGGAGCCCATGCTCCGCGCCGATCTGCGGCTCGCGGAGACTTGGCCGCCGGACCCGCCCGGGCCGGTGCCGGTTCCGCTCACCGTGCTCTGGGGCGATGCGGACCACGTGGCGCCGCGTGCCGCCGTGGAGGCGTGGCGCCGGCTCGCACTCGGCGGGTACCGGGGCCGGGAGGTGGCCGGAGGCCATTTCTTCCTCACCGATCCGGCCGCCGGCGTCGTCGAACTGCTCAATCGTGAAATCGGAGGGTGCGGATGACTCGGTCCGTGTATCTGACCCCGCGCCACGAGGAGTTCCGCGCCAGTGTGCACGCGTCGCTCGCGACGCTCATCGTGCCCGAGGCCGAGGCCTGGGAGCGGGACGGCGCCGTGCCGCATTCGGCGTGGCGGATGCTGGGCAAGGAGGGATATCTGGGTCTGTTGCATCCCGAGCGGGTGGGCGGCAGCGCACAAGACCTGTTCACCTCCGTGGTCTTCCTGGAGGAGCTGGGCCGTACCGGATTCGGCGGCCCGCGCGCCGCGATCTCCGTACACGCCTACATGGCCACGCACTATCTGGCGGTGGCGGACGATCCCGTCCTGGACCGCGCGTACCTGGCACCAGCCGTCCGCGGCGAGCGGGTAGGCGCGTTGGCGATCACCGAGCCCGGTGCGGGTGCCGATCTGTCCGGCATGGCCACGACGGCAGAGCGGGACGGCGACCACTATGTGGTACGCGGGGTGAAGTCCATGGTCAGCAATGGGCTCACCGCAGATTTCCACGTCGTGGCGGTCCGCACCTCGCCGCACACGGCCTCCGGCCCGCGTGGGGCGACGGGCCTGTCCCTTCTGGTGATTGACGCCGGTCTGCCCGGTGTCGGCGTCGAACCGGTCCGTACGCTGGGCTGGCGGGCCGCCGGCACGTCGACGGTGACCTACGACGGGGTACGCGTGGCTGCCGACCGCCTGATCGGGCGGCCCGACAGCGGCTTCTACCAGCTGATGCGCAGCCTCCAGTTGGAACGCCTCGTCGCGGCCGCCGCCGCGCTGGGCGGTATGGACCGCTGCCTGGAGGACCTCCGGCAGTTCCTCAACGGACGCCGGGCGTTCGGCGGGACCCTCGCACAACTCCAGGCCCCGGTCCACCGGATTGCCGATCTGGCCACCGAGCTGGCGGCCGCCCGCCAGCTCGTCCACCACGCGGCCTGGCTGTACGAGCAGGGCGAGCTGCCGGCCACCGAGTGCTCGATGGCCAAGCTGCACACGACCGAGCTGGCGTGCCGCCTGGCCGACGCGAGCCTCCAGCTCCAGGGATCGGCGGGCTATCTCGAATCCTCCGCCGCAGCCCGGATCCAGCGGGACGCTCGCGCGGCCACTATCGCCGCCGGGCCCAGTGAGGTGATGCGCGATCTCGTCGGCCGCGCGGTCCTGCGGACATCGGCGCTGTGATCGCCGCGGTCACAGCGCCATGTGCCCTTCCCTGCCCACGAGTGCGGCGAGCTGCGCCCGGGAGCAGAGGTCGAGCTTCTTGAAGATCCGCGCCAGATACGTCTCCACCGTCTTGGGGCTCAGCTCCAGGGTCCGGGCGATCTGCTGGTTGGTCCGGCCGTTGCTGACCAGTACGGAGATCTGCCGCTCGCGTCCGCTGAGCCGCTGCAGCTCGGTCGTGGCCTCCGGAAGCCGCTCGCCCGCTCCGGTCTCCGCCTCGGCCACGGGATCGGCACCGGACTCCTGCGCTCGCGGCAGGGGATCCTGTCCTGTCCGGTCCGCCACCACAGGGGTGCCCGACGCGCCCGGATGGTCGATCCGTCCGTGCAGGGCACGGGCCTGGCATGCCTGGAACGCGCTGCCGATGCGGTCGGCGGCCTGCCGGGCGTAGTCGGCGCGTCGCTCGGCCGCGGCGGTCTCCCCGACGCCCAGCAGCACGTGTCCCGTCAGCGTGGTCAGCTGGGGAACGATGTAGTGCAGCCGGTGCCGGGTGGCGAGACCGAGTGCGCGGTCCAGATGTCCGAGCGCCGCGGTGTCCTGGCCGAGTGCGTGCTCGGCGCGGCCGAGCCAGTACAGCGTGTCCAGCGAGGGCCGGAGCGTCTCGTCGGGCAGCTTGTCGATCAGCTTCGCCGCCGCCACGACCCGGTCCGCCGTCAACCCGTGCGTATCGCCGTCGGCTGCGGACGCCAGCGACTGGAGCGCCGACAGGAGCGCGCGGAGTGCGGGGCGGAAGCCCGTGTCGTCCACGGAGGTGCCGATCGTCAGCGACAGCTGCGGTTGGCCGGCCTCAAGCATGGTCGCTAACAGGGCACCTGCCGTTCGGGCCCGTGTCTCGTGGGCGTCCGGCGGCAGGTTGGCGATGGCCTTCTCCAGCAGTTCGGCGGACTCGGCGTGCCGGCCGAGGAGGCGCAGCACCTGGGCCCGCCACAGCCAGGCGTCTCCGCTGGTGTCCATCTCGTCGGGCGGGGTCCGGTCGAAGGCGGCCAGGCTCTCGGTCAGCTTTCCGCTCAGCGCCAGGGCGATGGCGAGGTGCAGGTGCTGCTGCCGGCTTCCGTCCGGCCGGTGCGGAAGCAGGTCGAGCGCGGCCCGCATCCAGGACGCGGACTGGTCCGGTCGCTCCCACAGGGTGGCGCTCGCGGCCTCCTCCAATATGCGTATGCCGGCCGTGTCCTGGCTGTCGAGCACGCTGCGGCCCAGATGCCGGGCGATCTGCGGCGGCGGAGACGCGCGGCCGCGCAGGACCGCTGCCGCGCGTGTGTGCGCACCGAGCCGCCAGGCCGCCCCGGCCATCTGGTAGGCCGTACTACGCAGCGGCCGGTTCCGGAATCGGAAGGTCCGCCTGGTCTCGTCGGGTCGCAGGATGTCCTGCCGAACCAGTTCGTCCACGCCGGCCGTGGCCTCGGCCTCGGTCACCTGCGCGGCCTGCGCGAGCAGTGCCGTGTCGAAGGGCTCCTGGACCAGGGCCGCTGAATGCGCCACGGTCCGGCCGAGCGGCGAGAGGCCGCGGAACTCGCGCAGCAGGGAGATGGGCGGCTCGGCGGAACCGGACGGTCCAGCGAGGCGGGCCGGGTCGGGTGGCTCGTCCTCCTCGGCCCACTGGTCGAGCCGTCTGAGGGCGCGGAGCAGTCCCGGGGAGCCTTCGGACGCCGTGCGCAGGCGGTGCTGCTGGGACGGGATGAGGCCGTCCGGCAGCAGCTCCACGAGGTCCTCGTCGGCCAGCGGCCGCAGCTCGATCCGGGCGGAGCGGCCTGTCGCCGCCGCCTCGTCGAGGAGGATGCGCAGGTTGTGCTGGTCCTGTCGCGGCCGGTGTGCGACGACCAGGAGCACGCGGGAGGTGGTGGGGTGCCGGACGAGGTAGTCGAGCAGTAGGACCGACTCCTCGTCGGCCCAGTGCATGTCATCAATGATCAGCAGCAGCCGGTGGCGGGAGCCGAGATTGTCGAGGAGGGAGCGGACCGCGTGGAAGGCATGGTTCATCTCCGACGGGTTTCCGGGCAGCACCACGTCGTGGGCGTGGCGGGCCAGGGTGGGGAAAATCCCTGCCAGCCACGCCATGTGATGCGGGGGGAACCCGTCCACGAGAGCGTCGCCATACGGCGTGAGGAGGTCGTCGAGGGCATCGGCGAACACTCCGAAAGGCAGGACCTCGAGCAGGGATCCGGCCGCCGTCAGGGCGACCTCCCAGTTCTGGCCGCGCGCGAGATCGCCCAGGACGTCCAGAAGAAGGGACTTGCCGATCCAGGGATCGCCGCTCACCTCGACGAGGCGCACGCCGGGGTCGTTCTGTTCGAGGATCCGTGCCAGCATGGCCAGTTCCCGGTCTCTCCCGCACAGGCGGTCCGGCTGCTTGCCCACCGGGGCCGCGGGCGGGGGGAGGGGGGTGGGGATTGGGGAAATGAGCTCGACTGGCTCGGTGCCCTCAAAACTCAGCAAGTATGCACACCTCGTTTCTGGAAAAGGCAACTACGGATCGCGACGCGCCGTTCCGGGCGGTCTCAGTCGCTGGCGAACGCGGATTTGTCGAAGCCGCCGCCGCTCTTGGCCTGGTGGCTGTGGTCGGGCACAACCGGGCCCAGCGGGGTGACGTAGGCGGCACCAACCCGACCCGAAGCCAGCACCCTCACAAGATCACCAACAGAGTCATGGCCGCGAGTCATGGGCTCGCAGATCATTAACGCCCAGTTTTCAGTTCTGTGCCTCGTTGGCGCGGTAAGAGCACGGTGGAGGGGCGACAGACATCGCTGGCTGTCAAGCCCGAGGTGGTTTTTCCGCATCTCGACAAGTGGCAGCGTCGTCTGTCGACAGGAGCGGAGGCCAGGTCGACAGGCCATGGCGGCCGCGCGAACTCGACTCGGGGGGAGCTCTCTTGGCACGTGCACGCCGACTGGGCGGGGGCCATGAGCCTGTGGTCGAGACCGGGGCCCGCATCGGCGACCGGCGGATGGACGCCCTCCCACTGAACCGCCAGGACCCGTTCGACCAGCCCAGCCGGGACCTCGCACGGCTGCGCCATCACGCCCTTACCGGGCTGACCAACGCGGAGTGGGACATCCTGACCGCCAGCCTGACCACACTCCATGACGAACTGCGAGAAGAGGCTCTGGACCAGCGACGTGGCCACCGCCCGCGCCTCAGGGGCGGCCATGGCACAGGATGTCGTCCGAAGCTGATGATGTACCGGGGCATGCTGGAGGCGTTGAGGTGGTCGAGGAGCGGCTGGAACGGTTACAGGGCGCCGCTCGACGGGGCGTTCTCCCTGGCCGACCGCGGGTTTCCGTCCTACGGCCAGTACGCGGCTGCCACCGCGACAGGTGCACAGCTGCTGCGGCGTGTGTCGTCCTCCTTCGCCCTGCCGGTCAACAAGCGGCTGAGCGAGGGCGTCTACTTGCCCGAACCGCACGGAGAGCGCCGCCGTGACCGCGTCACGGTACGCGTCATCGAGTGCAGCGTCAGTGGCGACGACAACGTCAGCGAGGTGTTCCGGCCGGGGGAGGTGCTCTTCATGAATGCCGTTGAAAACTCCGTCAGGACGGCCCTTTCCCAGTAGCTCACGAAGGCCCTGTACTTCCTCACCCGCACCATCGTGCTCCATACGCTGACACCCGATTCGGCCTGACTGATGACTTTTGGGGCCGGTGCAAACGATGCATGTAGTTGCCTACGCAAGCATCCCCTCGGCGGAAGGCGCCCAACCCGACAACATCAGGTTGGCTTGATCTTGGCCACAACCTTGCCCCGGAAGCGCGCGGATCAGGCGTTTCCTCTTCGCGAACCAGGGTGGATTGATCCTTGATGCACGACAAGTAATGATTTGCTGCGGCGTGATTTCGGGCAAAGAATTCCATGGGATTGCCGATCGAGCACCAAGGGATTACCGGCCGGCCGACCACGACGTCGTGCCCGAACTCACATGCCCTTCCCGGGCTGGGATCCCTTCGAGGGCGCCGCGGTCCCGGCCGCCTGGGGAGCCGTACGCCTGACCAACGAGCCGCCGCTTCGACGTCCCCGTTGTGGTCGTCCGCCCCGAGGATCACCGCCGGTGAGAGTCCTGAGTTCGCCCGCGCCACCCACCTTGAGTACGTGGACCTCGACTCGGGTCACTGGCCGATGGCCACCCGCCCCTGCGTGCTCGCCCGCGTCCTGGTGGAGGCCGCGAACTCTCGGCGGTGCCGGACCGGGCGGTCAGGCCACCGCTGACATCGGCCGACCGCCCCAGGGGACACGTTGCTTGGCCGCCCAGCGGCGGATGTCGGCGCCTCGTGGGCTGACAGGCTGTCCAGGATGACGCGGATCGGGGCGCCGTCCGGCGGGTTGCCCGGGTCGACTTCAGCGCGGCCAGGGTGTTCGCGGCGCCCCTCGGTCAGGTCTCCTACGAGGGAAAGACATAGCTTGTCCACCGTGTGGTGTTCAGGTTGCTGGTCGGTGAGATTCCGGCGAGCTTCCAGGTGCGTCATGCTGGTCCTTGGGGGCGGCACTTTACGCTTTGCTGCGACCCGGACGAAGCTTTGCGCCACAGGGACTGGGAGAGCGCGCGAGCCAGGAGGACGCACTGTCCCCGGCAAGAGCCGCCGGCTTCCCCCGCCGTGTGAGATTCCGTGATAGGTGAGAGGGTCTGAGGCGTGAGTGAGACACCGTCGAACACCCTGCAATACCGCTTTGACGGGCCGGAAAAGGCTCCCGTCCTGATCCTGGGTCCCTCACTGGGTACCACATGGCACAGGTTGTAGATGCCGTCTTTGGGCGTCCAGGCCAGTCCAAGGTGACCGTGTAAAGCCAGGTCAGAGTCTTCTGGCCCAGGGGAGTCGACCCAGCTGGTGACAAGTGTGTGATGGAGGCGTTCGACGAGAAGCCCCGCAGGTGTGGTCCGGCAGGGCTTTTGAGCGGGCGGGTTCTGCGTCTGTCATGGGCGTCCTTTCGCTGGGGTTCTCCTCTCCGAGTACGGAGGCTGGGACGCGGTGACAACAGGACTCCACGGTCGAGTCGCAGCGTGCGGCCCGGGAACTCTTTGTGATTGACTGCGGTGCACACCCTTCGCTTCTGCAAAGAGAATCGCCGCACCGCCGCCACGACACCGGCACTCCGTCTTGCCGCTGTGCCCCCCTGTGCTCGAAGGGCACGATCTGGAAGGGGGTTGGCCGGCCGTCACGCCGTGGCCGTCGACACTCGCTCGTCTCCGTTGCGTATGCGGGTCTTCCGTATGCGGGTCTGAAGAGCCCTCGATCGCATCCGGTGTCACCATTCGCCTCCGGGCCACAGGCCCACCTCGGTCGGTACGCCGTCCACCTCGGCCGTCAGGGCCCCGTGGGGAAAGCCCGGGAGGGCGACGCGCAGCCGCGGGCGGCCGGGGCCCTCCGTGCGGAGGGTCAGGCGGTTGTCGCTGGACAGGCGGGCGGTGATGACGGTCCGGTGGCCGTCCTCGTCGCACAGGACAGCCCGGGCCGTACGGGAGGGCTCGGCCTGGGGGCGGACCCAGACGGCGGTCACCTCCGGGAACGGGGCGCTGCCCGCGCGGTCGGCCGGAGCGGTGGTCAGCAACAGGCTGCCGGCCCGTAGCCAGAGCGGGGCGGTCGCGAGCGGGAGCTCCACCCGATGCCAGGCCGGACCGGTGACCGGTTCGCCGACCGGTGCGTTGCCCGGCTCGCCGCTCTTTCTCGCGCCCGGTTCGCCTCCCCGCCCCGCGTGCTGCTCTCCGGTCGGCTTTCCGGGCTGCTCTCCACCCGCGTACGGCAGCCACTCACCGGGCGGGAACCAGACCTGCCGTCGTCCGCCCGGCGCGTACAGCGGGGCGACCAGCAGGTCGGGGCCCAGCAGGTACTGGAGGTCGGCGGCATGGGCATCGGGGCGGTTCGGATGGTCCAGGGCCATGGGGCGGGCCAGCGGCTCGCCGGTGCGTACGGACTCCACCGCGGCCGCGTGGAGGTGGGGCAGCAGACTCATCCGCAGGCGGGCCGCGTGCAGCACTGCCGTGTACGCCTCCTCGCCGAAGTCCCAGGGCAGTCGGGAGGTCATGCCGTGGAAGCGGCTGAGCGGTGACAGCAGACCGAACTGGGCCCAGCGCACGAAGAGTTCGGCGTCCGGTGTGCCGTGGAAGCCGCCGATGTCGTGGCTCCAGAAGGGGTGGCCGGAGAGGGAGAGGGAGAGGCCGGCACGGAGGGTGGCGGCGAGGTCCGGCCAGTCGGCGTTGGGGTCGCCGGTCCACTTGGCGCCGTGGCGCTGGCCTCCGGTCCAGGTGGAGCGGCCCCAGGTCAGGCCGTGGTCCGCGGTGGCCTCTCGGGTGACCTCGGCGACCAGGTCGTTGTAGAGGAGGGGGTAGAGGTTGTGCAGGCGGTCACCGGTCATGCCGTTGTGGGCGACGGCGTCGGCGGGGACCGCCTCGCCGAAGTCGGTCTTGAGGACGCACGCCCCGCCGGCCATGGCCTGGCGGATGCGGTCCCCGAACCAGGCGACCGCACCGGGATGGGTGAGGTCCAGCAGGGCCGTGTCCGGATGCGCCCCACCCCACACCTGCCCGACCCATGTGGAGCCGGAGGCGGTGCGCAGGAACCATCCGTTGCGGTTCGCCTCCGCGTAGTGGGCACTGTTCACGCCGATGTGCGGGTTCATCCAGAGTGAGACGTGGAAGCCCTCCCCGGCCAGTGCCTCCACCAGCCCCCGGGGGTCGGGGAACGCCTCGGTGTCCCAGCTCATGTCGGACCAGGAGCCGTGCGGCTGCCAGTACGTGTCGATGTGCAGGACGTCGCAGGGGAAGCGGTGTTCGCGGATCCGGCGGGCGCGCGCACGGACGTCGGCCGCGCTGTCCTGGCGGAAGCCGCCGGAGATCCAGGGTCCGAAGGCCCATCTGGGAGGCAGCAGGGCGGGGGCGGTCAGGTCGCGGTAGGCGGCCAGGCATTCGGCGGGGGTGCCGCTGATCAGGCAGTAGTCGAGCACCTCGTCGGGGACGGTCATGGACCAGGCGCCGGTGTTGCTGTGCGCGAGGTCGAAGGTCGCCGCGGTCGTGGTGTCGACCAGGACGGCATAACCACGGCTGGAGAGCAGGAACGGGACCGCTTTGTAGGAGCGGGTGCCGGTGGAGCCGAGGGCGTCCTGGCCCCAGCACTCGACCCGCTGGCCGCGCAGGTCCGGGCCGGTGAAGCGTTCACCGAGGCCGTAGAAATGCTCGTCGGGTTCGGCGGTCCAGCTGTCGTGGTGGGCGAGGCTGCCGTCCGTGAGTTCGGTGACACCGAGCGGGAGAACGGTCAGGCGGCCGTTGGGGTCTCGTACGTCGGTGACCTGGCGCAGCGACCGGCCGTGGCGGTCGGTCAGTTCCATCGAGAACGGGGACAGGCGTACCTCCACGCTCAGGGCCCCGAGCCGCAGGGCCACCGCGTTCGGGGGCTGTTCGATGGTGCATCTGCCGTCGTGTGGCGCGGTGACGAGGGATGCCCGCGGCGCGGTCGGGACGTCGTCCATGCGCAGGGTGACGCGTACGGCCGTGCCCGTCGCGGGCCGCAGCCGGAGTGTGCCGGTGCGTCCGGCGGCGGTGCGTACGTCCAGGGTCGCGCCGCCGGCGCCTGCGCGGGCGACGGAGGCGCTGACGACCGGGTCGAGTGCGCCCGGCCCGGCGGGGACCAGGGGCGGTGGCGGGGCGACGTACGCCGTGTGGTCACGGGGATGCAGTGAGGACATGGCTTTCCCGGTCGTGAAGTCGGGTGTGGGTGGGCGCGCGCATCGTCAGCCCCTGACGCTGCCGACGGTGAGGCCGCCGACGATGAAGCGCTGGAAGAGCGCGAAGACGCAGACCACCGGAATGCTGATGAGGGTGGCGGTCGCCATCAGGGCTCCCCACGCCGTGCCGTGCCGGCCTACGAAGGCGTTGAGCAGGACGGTGACGGGCTGGACGCCGGGCTCCTCGGCGAGCGTGAGCCCGAAGAGGAACTCGCCCCAGCCGAGCAGGAAGGACAGCCCGGCCGTCGCGACCAGTCCCGGCACCGTGAGCGGCAGGACGACGCGCAGCACTACGCCGGGCAGCCCGCAGCCGTCGACCAGTGCGGCCTCCTCCAGTTCGGTGGAGACCGCGCGCAGCACCGGGCGCAGCACGATCACCGCGAAGGGGAGGGTGAGCGTGGTGTCGGCGGCGATCAGGCCCACGTACGTGTCGTCGAGACCGGCCCGGCGTTCGAGGATGAACAGCGGTGCGGCCAGCACGATCGCGGGCGGCAGCTGGGCGACGAGCAGGGCGAGCACCATGCTGCCCGAGCCCCGCATCCGTACCCGGGCGAGGGCGTAGGCGAGCGGGACACCGAGGAGCATGGTCAGCGCCACCACGCCGGTGGAGATCACCAGGCTGTTGAACAGGGCCCGGGTCAGGCCCTCGTAGCCCAGCGCCGTCGAGTAGTTCTCGCCGGTGACCGGGTAGGGGACCCACTGCGGGGTCGGTGCCAGGATCCGGTCCGGCGGCGTGAGGCTGGTCTTGGCCATCCAGTACACCGGCAGCAGGAAGGCCGCGGTGATCACGACGGCGGTCGCGGTGAGCAACCAGGGGTGGCGGGGTGGTTTCACGCGGCACCCCCTGTCGTTTCCTCGCGCCGCAGCCGTCGTACGTAGAAGACGCCCGCGAGCAGTGGTACGACGAGCAGCAGCAGGCCGGCGGCCGCCCCTTGCCCGAACCGGAAGAACCTGAAGAAGACCTCGTAGACGTAGAGGGAGAGCACGCGGGTGGAGTCGACAGGGCCCCCACCCGTCATCACGAAGACGGTGTCGAAGACCTTGAAGGTGTAGATGAGGCCGAGCAGCAGCACGGTGACGGAGACCGGCCGCATCAGCGGGAGGGTGATCCGGCGAAAGCGCTGCCAGGGTCCCGCGCCGTCGATGGCCGCGGCCTCGTACAGCTGGGGGTCGATGGTGTGCAGGCCCACCAGGAGCAGCAGCATGTTGAAGGGCACGCCGACCCAGATGTTGGCGAAGACGACTCCGGCGAGTGAGGTGGACGGGTCGGTGAGCCAGTCGTGGGAGAGGCTGCCCAGGCCCACCGCCTCCAGCAGGGCGTTGTAGGCGCCGGACTCCGCGTCGAGGAGCCAGCGGAAGAGGGTGCCGCTGACCACCGGGGGGAGCAGCCAGGCCACGAGGAGGAGGGAGCGCAGGAGGCCGCCCAGCGGGAACGGGCGGGCGAAGAGCAGGGCCAGGGCGAAGCCGATGGAGAACTGGAACACCAGCGATCCCAGGGTGAAGACCACCGAGAGACGTACGGAGTGCCAGAAGGCCGGATCGTCGAGCACGGCCCGGTAGTTGTCAAGGCCGTTGAACTGCCAGCTCCCGCCGAGCAGTTGGCTCAACCGCACGTCGTGGACGGACGTCCGGACGTTGTAGAACAGCGGGTAGGCCAGGAAGACGGCGAGGAAGGTCATCCCCGGAAGGCAGAACAGGTAGCCCGCGCGTCGGCGGCGGGAGGACGGCGGCCTGCTCCGGTGTGGCCTCATCGGCCGGACAGTGCTTTGTCGATCTTGGCGGCGGCGGTCCTCGCCGCCGCGGACGGGGACGCGGAACCGGTCAGCACGGCCTGCTCGGCCTCTGAGATGGCCTGCGAGGCGTCGGCGTAACCACGTCCGTATCGCCGTGGGCGGGCGAGGGGGAGCTGGCTGAGGAAGAGCCGCAGCGCCGGGTCGGACGCCCAGGCGCCCCGGTCGGCGAGGTCTTCGCGCGCGGGCAGGTTGCCGAACGACACCAGATACGGCACCAGCACCGACGGGCGCTGGGTGTACTCCAGGACCTCCCATGCCTTGTCCAGGTTCTCGCTCTGCGCCATCAGGACCCAGTTCTCCCCGCCCAGGCAGGTGGCGGCTTCCTGGTCGCGGGGCAGGGCGACGACGCCCCAGTCGAAGTCCGCCTGCTTCAGGGTGGGGATCTGCCAGGGCCCGTTGATCTGCAGGGCGGCGCGCTGGTTCATGAACCGCGTGTTGACGTCCTGCTGGGTCCAGCCCAGGCAACTCTCCGACAGCGAGCCCTTGGCGATCAGGTCGTGGAGGAAGGACAGCGCCGTCGCGCCGTCGGTGGCGAAGGTGTCCAGGTCGCCGCCCGCCTGCCACAGGAACGGCAGGAACTGGAAGACGCCTTCCTCGGACTTGATCGCGCTCAGTGCCAGGCCGAACCGGCCCCCGCTGGTCAGCCGCTCGGCCGCGGAGGCCAGCTCGTCCCAGGTGGTGGGGGGTTCCACTCCGGCGGACTCGAGCATCCGGGTGTTGTAGTAGAGGGCGAGGCAGTTGCTGTTGTTGGGGATCCCCAGGACCTTCCCGCCGATCCGGCAGCTGTCCCAGGGGCCTTCGTAGTACTGGTCGGCCTGGCCCCACGCCTCGACCCTGCCGGTGAGGTCGGCCAGCAGATCGCTGCCCCCCAGGGTGTTCATGGCGACGTTGTCCACGATGGCGATGTCGGGCCGCTCGCCGGAGATCGCGCCCAGGGTGATCTGCCGGTCGAGCTCCGCGAACGGGAAGGTCCGCCGCTGGATCCGGACGTTCGGGACGCCGGCCTCGACATCCCTGATGAGGCGGTTCATCCCGGGCTGGAAGTTGTCCAGGGTGAAGTAGTCCCACCAGGTGAGGGTGGCCGTTTCCGACTCGTCGGAGCCGCAGGAGGCCAGCGCCCCGCCAAGACCGAGGGCAGCCGCCCCCGCGCCCGCGGCACGCAGGAGGCCGCGGCGGTCGACCGTGTAGGACATGGGCTGCTCCCAAAGGATCGTGATCGAGGGTCCAGGAAGGGACGTATCAGAAATCCAGGTCAAAATCCGGAAACTCCGGCTCGGGTTCCGAACCGGGCACCGGTCGGCAGCGGCCTGTGCTGGCGCGCAGGGTGATCAGGGGTTTCATCAGGACGCGCCGGGGATCCGAGCCGGGTGAGCGCAACCGCTCCACCATCAGGTCGACGGCCACCCGGCTCATTTCCTTGGCGGGTATGTCGGCGGCGGTCAGCGGCGGGCTCACCTGTTCGGCCCAGGGGCTCGCCGCCACACCGACGACCGAGAAGTCGCGTGGCACGCTGCGGCCGTGCCGGGTCAGCCCGCGGTAGAGGCCCTCCAGGGCCGCCTCGTTCTGGGTGACCAGGGAGGTGGTCGCCGGATCGTCCCGCAGGATCCGCTCCACGACCTCCTGCCCCGAGACGATGTCGTCGTCGCAGAGGTACGCACGGGGGGTGAGCCCCAGTTTCGTCATCGCCTCGGTGTAGCCCTCGTCGCCGAGCCGCGCGAACCCGTATCCGCTGTCGAAGAGCCGCTCCGACCGGTTGACGAAGGCGATCCTGCGGTGGCCCAGGTCGGCGAGGTGCTGGACGCAGGCACTCGCCAGACCCGCGAAGTCGAGATCGACCCAGCCGGCCGCGTCAGCCCGGGGATTGCGGCCGATGGCGACGAACGGGAAGCCCACCTCGGCCAGATGGCCGACCCGGTTGTCCTCCCGGCGGACCTCCATGACGATCACGCCGTCGACGCGTGGCACGCCCGCGCCCGGCCGCTCCCCCTCTTCCCGCCCCTCGCCGCCCGTCCGCCACGGGCCGTCCGGCCACCGCCCCTCACCCACCATCCGCCGGAACGAAGGGTCGTCGTCCGTGTCCGCCGGGGAGAGCAACAGGTCGTAGCCGTAGCCGGCGGCGGCCTCGGCCACCCCGCCGATGAAGGCGAGTTGCATCGTCGTGTAGACGCGATTCCGGTCGGCCGGCGGGTAGAGCAGCCCCAGCGTGTGGGTCCGGCCGCCGGTGTCTGCGGGCCGCTGCGGCGTCGGAACGCCCGGGTGCTCTGCCATGGTCAGCTGGCCGGGAGGGGTTGTTCGGCCCAGATGGTCTTGCCCGTGGTGGTCTGGCGGGTGCCCCAGCCCTGGGTGAGCTGGGCGACCATGTGCAGCCCCCGCCCGCCCTCGTCGTAGGTGCGGGCACGGCGCAGGTGCGGGGCGGTGCTGCTGGCGTCGGACACCTCACAGATCAGGGTCCGGTCCCGGATCAGCCGCAGTCCGATCGGTACGTCCCCGTAGCGGATGGCGTTGGTGACGAGCTCGCTCACCACCAGCTCGGTGACGAACGCCGCGTCCTCCAGCCCCCAGGCCGCGAGCTGACGGCTGGTCTGGGCCCGGGCGTCGGCCACGATCGCCGGATCGGCGGGCAGGGCCCAGGCGGCGACCTGGTCGGCGTGCAGGGCTCGGGTGCGCGCCAGGAGGAGGGCCACGTCGTCGGGTGGGCTGTCGGGCAACAGGGCCTTGAGGATGGCGTCGCAGGTGACCTCCAGCGAGGGAACAGGGTGGGCCAGGGCGTCGCACAGCCGATCCAGGCCGAGGCTGACGTCTCGATCGCGTGCCTCGATCAGGCCGTCCGTGTAGAAGGCCAGCAGACTGCCCTCGGGCAGTTCCAGCTCGGTGGACTCGAAGGGCAGACCGCCGACTCCCAGCAGCGGGCCGGGAGTCAGCTGGATCACGCTGACCGCGCCGTCGGGGAGCAGGACGGCGGGCGGCAGGTGGCCGGCACTGGCGAGGGTGCAGACACGGGAGACCGGGTCGTAGACGGCGTAGAGGCAGGTCGCCCCGATCTCACCGGTGGTGTCCCGCAGGCCGGTCTCGACGCCGGAGTCGTCCGACGTGAGGTGGATGACCAGGTCGTCGAGGTGGGTGAGGAGCTCATCGGGCGGCAGATCCACGTCGGCGAGGGTGCGCACCGCGGTGCGCAGCTGCCCCATGGTGGCGGAGGCGTGGATGCCGTGCCCCACCACGTCGCCGACGACCAGGGCCACCCGGGTGCCCGACAGGGGGATGACGTCGAACCAGTCGCCGCCCACTCCCACGCCCGTACCGGCCGGCAGATATCGGTACGCCACCTCGACGGCCGCCTGCCTGGGGAGATCACGGGGCAGCAGACTGCGCTGGAGGGTGAGCGCGTTGGTGCGCTCTCGGGTGTAACGGCGCGCGTTGTCCACGCCCACGGCCGCCCGGCCGGCGAGTTCTTCGGCGAGCAGCAAATCGTCCTGCTCGAAGGGCTCGGAGCCCTCTCCGCGCACGAAGACCGCCACCCCGAGGGTGATGCCCCGGGCCCGCAGCGGGGTGGCCATAAGCGAGTGGAGCCCGAACTCCCGGACCCGGGTGCTCCTCATCCGGTGCTCGGTGACCCACCGGACGAAGTCGGGGTCGTCGATGCCGCTGAGTACGGATTGCCCGCTGCTCAGGGAGCGGGCAGGGGGTGAGTACGGGGGATAGGTGTCGACCTCTCCGAGGTCGACTGCGGCCTCGGGCGTGTCGCCGCCGGCGGTGACGGACTGGTGCGCGACCCGGCGGAGCACCACGGCCGCGTCGACGGGCCCGGGGACCGGTTCCTCTCCGAGCAGCACGGAGTCCAGCAGGTCCACGCTGACGAAGTCGGCGAGCCGCGGAACGACCAGATCGGCGAGCTCCTCGGCGGTCCGTGTGACGTTCAGGGTCGTACCGATCCGGGTGCCGGCCTCCTTCAGCAGGGCAAGTCGCTGGCGGGCGGAGCGCTGCTCACTGCTGTCGAACGTCGCGGTGCCGACGCCGACCACCTCACCAGTGGCGGGATCGCGGACCGGCCACAGCTCGATGATCCAGGCACGCTGGCGAGCCGAGGGCTGAGCCCGGCCGAAGCGCTCGTAGCGCATCGACCGGGCTTCCTCGGCGACCAGGCGGACGCACTCCAGGAACCCCTTGTCGGCGCAGGCGTCGCCCAGGGGAGCGGAATCCGGCGACGGATTGTCCTCGGCCACCTGCCTGCCGTCGGTCGCCCGCGTCTCCTCGCCCGCGGCCGTCGGGACCTCCTGCTCACCGCCCTCCGCGGCCGCGTTCAACTGCCATGAGCCCGAGGCGGTGGCATACGTGGACAGCGGGATCGACGACTGGGCGAACGCCCACTCCACCATCCTCAGATCGTGCTCCGACTCGCGACCCGTGGTGGCGGTCACTACGAAACCCTGGGGGGTACCGTCGCCGCCCAGCGACGGATGGGCGTGCAGGGTCAGCTCGACGAGGTGGCCGTCGCGGTGCCGCAGTGCCGCCGTGCCGCTCCATTCCTGGGAGCCCGCCAGGGAGAGCCCGGCCGCGTCGGGGGGCTCCGGACCGGCGAGGAGTCCGGCCGCCGCGCGTCCGACGATCTCCCCGGCACGGTGGCCCAGCAGTCGCCGAGCGCCCTCGCTCCACCCTGTGAGCACGCCCTCCAGGCTGATGGTGGCTGTCGCAGCACCCGGTGACCACCCGTAGTAACCATGAGACTGATCATAAGTGGCCATTCCTGCCCAATTCGCGCCGGTGGTGTCACTCACAGTCCAGCGTGCGCGCCACGGGAGAATCCGACAAATCGGATGGGCCGAGGTGGCGGAGCCCGGGAGCACCCGGGTGCGTCGCCCGTCGTGAGGATCGGCGTCAAAGGCGGGCCCGGGACCAGGATCCGTCCCCTCGGCACTCGATGATGTCCACCGCCAGCCCGCCCCGGGCCGATTCCTTGTACTTCGTGGACAAGAGTGCGCCAGCGACCAGCTGGCAGTAGCGGCAGATCCGGTCGATGATCTGGTCAGCGGTCTTGGCCCATTTGAAAGGCCGGGCGTTGTCATTCCAGTTCTTGATCCAGTCCTCGAGCGCGCCCTTGAGTTCGTCGAGCGAGCAGAACACGCCGCGTTCGAAGCAGCGCCGCTCCAGTTCGGCGAACCACCGCTCGACCTGATTGATCCACGACGAGTACGTGGGTGTGAAGTGCAGCTGGAACCGGGGGTGCGCGAGCAGCCACTCGTGCACCGCCGGCGCCTTGTGGGCGCAGAGGTTGTCGCAGATCACGTGGACCACTGGGCCGTGCTCGGTCTGGCGGTCGATCTCGTCGAGGAAGTCACGGAAGTCGACCGCCCGGTGCTGGGATGACAGCTTCCCGATCACCTTCCCCGTGGCGGTGTTCAGCGCCGCGAACAGGTCGATGGTGCCGTGCCGGACGTAGTCGAAGCTGCGCCGCTCCGGCGTGCCGGGCACCATCGGCAGCACCGGCGCTGTCCGTTCCAGGGCCTGGATCTGCGACTTCTCGTCCACCGCGAACACCACCGCGTTCGCCGGCGGCGCCAGATAGGCCACCACGTCCCGGATCTTGTCGATCAGCAGCGGATCCGGGGAGATCTTGAAGTTCTCCGTGCGCCACGGCCGCAGCCCGAATGCCCGCCAGATCCGCAGCACACTGGTCGGCGAGATACCCACCCGCCTGGCCAGCTTCCAAGGTGCGCACCACCACTTGTGCCACCTGGGCATCGGTGACGGTGCGTGGCACACCCGGGCGCGGCTCGTCGCTCAGACCGTCGAGCCGGTCACGCAGGAACCGGGCCCGCCACCGGGCCACCGTCTTGCGGTCGGTCTCCAGCCGACCCTGCAGTCCTACAGTGACGGCCGCATCGGCCGCTGGATCGAGCTGGAGGAATCCACCGACGGCGGCCACGGCAACGTGCGGGGTGGCTTGGCCGGCCAGCCGCAGTGCGTCGACGCACAGCGCGATGCTGCGGACCCGGGCGCGCTGAAGGCTGTCGCTGCGGCAGGCCCAGCAGAAGCAGCCGTCGACCACTCCGTTCTCCGGCTCCTCCGCGGCGGTTCAGGCGTCCAGTTGCTGCTGGCGGACGACGCGGCAGTGCCGTGGTCGATCGGGGCCTGGGCCAGTGGTCCCCGGGAGCGGTGCAGGAACGCCTGCCCGAGCAGCCGACCCGCCGCACGAAGGGCTCTCCGGTGCGAAATACTCTCCCGATGAGTTCACGCACTTCCCCGATCTGCCGGCCGATCACGATACGGAGGGCCGTCGCGCGGGATGCCAAACGGCTCACGCGGCTCGTGCGTGGCTCAGGTGCCTACGCGGGTAAGTACGCAGCCGCAGTCGCGGGCTACCGGGTCGGTCCTGATTACATCGAGACCCACCGCGCCTTCGTAGCCGTCGGCGCCGACGAGCCCGGAGGCCAGGTCCTCGGGTTCTACTCCCTCGTCCTCGCTCCACCGGAGCTCGACCTGCTGTTCGTCGCTGACGAAGCGCAAGGACGGGGTATTGGACGACTGCTCGTCGCGCACATGCAGTCCGAGGCCCGTGCCGCCGGGCTCGACCGTGTCAAGGTCGTGTCGCATGTTCCCGCCGAGGACTTCTACCACCGCGTCGGTGCAGTGCGGACCGGGACCGCGCTCGCGAACCCGCCCGCCGTGCCGTGGGACCGTCCCGAATTCGAGTTTCGCATTCCTTCGGAATGACGCGGTGCCGGTGCAGGGCACCGGCTTCGCCTGCATGGTGGCCGGCATGCAGGACCGCTGGACGCCGCGCGCTCCGTGTGTGCCGTCGCCTCTGCCCTGGCGGGGTGATCGCCTGCGCCGGCGGCCTCCCCTCCCCGGCGATTCCCTCGCCTCAGGCACTCCCAGGACCATCGAAATCGCGTACACCTCGGCTCGCTCCACACACGATCGAGGCCGGACGCGTGAATACGTAGTTCACACAACCCTGATCTGCAAGACGAAGTGGCCACAGTCCACCGTCAGCGCTGTAGGGGGTGATGTCTTGCCAGCGCAGCCATCAGCGCAAGTGGAAGTAGTCACAGACCTTGCCCCGTGGAGGTTGGCCGACCGGCGTCGGTACCGCCCGCGGGGGAGCGGATCGGCGGGAGGCTCCGGACAGGGGCATCAGAGCCTGACTGTCGTGGGTGTCGGCCAGGTCCGACTTGGCGTTCGGGTCGTCGTAGCCGTCGACGATGGCGATGGTCCTGCCGGAGCCGCTGGCGGAGGCGGCAGAGGTCAGGCCGTAGGCCGACTGCAGGTCGCTGGGGCCTAGCCGGTGGGGGAGTCCGCGGCGGCGTTCGGCCGGACGGTCTGGGTTGCGATGCCCTTCTTCGCCGCATGCTCTTCCGCGACGGCGAAGTCGGCGAGGGCGATGAGGACGCCGTGGCCCAAGCCACCCGCATCCCCCCTAGCCTGCTGGCCCAGCGCATCGAGCAGCTCACCGGGCAGATCGATGAGCTGAAAATCAGCGCCTGACCCGGCTCGTCGAACGCCACGCCCCGCAACTGCTCACGCCGGTGGGCATCGGCCCGCCAGCGTCCCCCCGTTATAGGGGCGTCCGTGATACGTGAGAGGGTCTGAGGCGTGAGTGAGACACCGTCGAACACCCTGCAATACCGCTTTGACGGGCCGGAAGAGGCTCCCGTCCTGATCTTGGGTCCCTCACTGGGTACCACATGGCACATGTGGGACCGCCAGATCCCCGAGCTGATCAAGCAGTGGCGCGTCTTCCGCTTCGATATGCCCGGACACGGCGGCGCTCCCGCGTACCCGGTGGGCTCGGTCACGGACCTCACCACACGGCTGCTGACCACCCTCGAAGCGCTCGGCGTGCAGCGCTTCGGCTACGCGGGCTGCGCCCTCGGCGGCGCGGTCGGCATCGAGCTGGCCCTGCGCCACCCCGAGCGGCTCGCCTCCCTCGCGCTGATCGCCGCCTCGCCCCGCTTCGGCACGGCCGACGAGTTCCGGCAGAGAGGGGTGATCGTCCGGACGAACGGGCTCGACCCCATCGCCCGCACGGCCCCCGACCGCTGGTTCACCGGCGGGTTCGCCGCCGCGCAGCCCGCGATCACCGAGTGGGCCGTGCAGATGGTGCGCACCACCGACCCCGGCTGCTACATCGCCGCCTGCGAGGCGCTCGCCTCGTTCGACGTCCGGGCCGAGCTCGGACGCGTGGGCGTGCCGACCCTGGTCCTCGTCGGATCGGACGACCAGGTCACCGGCCCCGCCGAGGCCCGCACCCTGGTCGCCGGCATCCCGGACGCCCGCCTCGCCGTCGTGCCCGGCGCCTCCCATCTGGTTCCGGTGGAGCAGCCCGCGGCCGTCACCGACCTGCTGGTGCGGCACTTCTCCACCGCATGGCAGCCCGTCTTCGAGACCTCCACCGGCCAGACCGCCCTGCCCGCGGCCGCCGTCAAGCCGGTCCTGTCCGCCGCCCCCTCCCAGCCGGTCCAGACCGGGCCCGTCGCCGAGATCGCCCCGGTCGTACCACAGCAGCCCCAGGGACGGCCCGATCCCTACGACGCCGGGCTCAAGGTCCGCCGCGAAGTGCTGGGCGACGCGCACGTCGACCGGGCGCTGGCGCAGGCCGACGAGTTCTCCGGGGACTTCCAGGAGTTGATCACCCGCTACGCCTGGGGTGAGATCTGGGACCGCCCCGGCCTCGACCGGCGCACCCGCAGCTGCGTCACACTCACCGCCCTGGTCGCCGGCGGCCACCTGGACGAGCTGGCCTTCCACACCAGAGCGGCGCTGCGCAACGGACTCACCCCGGGCGAGATCAAGGAAGTGCTGCTCCAGGCGGCCGTCTACTGCGGGGTCCCGGCGGCGAACAGCGCGTTCAAGGTCGCCCAGCAGGTCATCCGCGAGGAGACCACGCCCCAGGAGTGAGTGAGTCCGCGGGGGAGCGCGGAGGCAGGATGGAATCATGAAGCTCACGAAGAAGTCGCACTCCTGCGTCCGCCTCGAGAAGGACGGCCGCACCCTCGTCCTCGACCCCGGCGGGTTCAGCGAGGAGGACGCCGCGCTCGGCGCGGACGCGATCCTCGTCACCCACGAGCACCCCGACCACTTCGACGAGTTCCGGCTGCGCGCCGCGATGGAGGACAACCCGGCCGCTCGGATCTGGACCCTGAAGTCCGTCGCCGAGAAGATCTCCTCGGCGTTCCCCGGCCGCGTGCACACCGTCGGCCACGGCGACACCTTCACCGCCGCCGGCTTCGAGGTCCAGGTCCACGGCGAGCTCCACGCGGTGATCCACCCGGACATCCCGAGGATCACCAACGTCGGCTTCCTCGTCGACGGCGGCAAGGTCTTCCACCCCGGCGACGCCTTCACCGTTCCCGGCCACCGGGTCGAGACGCTGATGCTCCCGGTGATGGCCCCCTGGAGCAAGATCTCGGAGGTGATCGACTACGTCCGCGAGGTCAGGCCGCAGCGCGCCTACGACATCCACGACGCCTACCTCACCGATCTCGCCCGCCCGATCTACGACCGCCAGATCGGGCAGCTCGGCGGCTCGGAGCACCTGCGGCTGACATCTGGGGACTCCGCCGAGGTCTGAGGCTCCAGGGCACCGGGCCGCGTTGTCAGACCCGCCGGGTAGGTTGTGGGACATGCGCATCGCGACCTGGAACGTGAACTCGATCACCGCCCGCCTGCCGAGGCTCCTGGCCTGGCTGGAGAGCAGCGGCACGGACGTGCTGTGCCTCCAGGAGGCCAAGGTCGCCGAGGACCAGTTCCCGACGGAGCAGCTGCGCGAGCTGGGCTACGAGGCGGCGGTCCACGCGACCGGCCGGTGGAACGGCGTGGCGGTGCTCTCCCGCGTCGGCATCGAGGACGTCGTCAAGGGCCTGCCCGGCGACCCCGGTTTCGACGGCTCGGTGGAGCCCCGCGCCATCTCGGCGACGTGCGGCCCGCTCCGCGTCTGGTCGGTCTACGTGCCGAACGGCCGTGAGGTGGACCACCCCCACTACGCCTACAAGCTCCAGTGGTTCGAGGCCCTCAAGGCCGCGGTCGCCGGAGACGCGTCCGGCAGCCGCCCCTTCGCGGTGATGGGTGACTACAACGTGGCGCCGACGGACGACGACGTCTACGACCGCGCGGCCTTCGAGGGCTCCACCCACGTCACCCCGGCCGAGCGCGCCGCCCTCGCCTCCCTGCGCGAGGCGGGCCTGTCCGACGTGGTCCCGCGGCCCCTGAAGTACGAGCAGCCGTTCACGTACTGGGACTACCGCCAGCTGTGCTTCCCCAAGAACCGCGGCATGCGCATCGACCTGGTGTACGCCAACCAGCCGTTCACGAAGGCGGTCAAGGACGCGTACGTGGACCGCGAGGAGCGCAAGGGCAAGGGCGCGTCGGACCACGCGCCGGTCGTGGTGGACCTCGACGTCTAGGAACTGTCTGCGCCGGGATCCGAACGACACCCCCTAGGACCGGAGCAGCCGCAGGTCGACCGAGTCCGCCAGGGCCGCCAGCCCGGCGTCGCCCGGGTGCAGATGATCCCCGCTGTCGTAGGCGGGCAGGATCCGGGACGGCCGCTGCGGGTCCCGAACCACCGCGTCGAAGTCGAGCACGCCGTCGAAGACCCCGCCGCCGCGGATCCACGCGTTCACCGCGACCCGCTCGGCGTCGACGGCGGCCGTGCAGCGTGCCTCGCCCTCGCACGGCAGGATCGTCGCC
Source organism: Streptomyces caelestis (assembly GCF_014205255.1). Lineage (GTDB taxonomy): Bacteria > Actinomycetota > Actinomycetes > Streptomycetales > Streptomycetaceae > Streptomyces > Streptomyces caelestis. Next base: position 7,131,615 of record NZ_JACHNE010000001.1, read on the forward strand.
GCGAGCATCCTGACGCCCCGGGCGTGCCCGCGTGCCGCCAGCTCCCGCAGCCCCGCGATCACCTGCTCCGCCGAGGTGCCCCCGCGCACGTCGTTGACGCCTTCGAAGACGACCGCCGTCCGGGCCGACGGCTGGGCGAGAACGTCCCGGTCGAACCGGTGCAGGGCGCTCACCCCGGCCGCGTCCGTGGACACCCCGTCGCCGGGATACCGGTCGGTGACCACGCGGTTGCCCGAGATGCCCTGGTTCAGTACGCCGTAGCGCGGGACCGTGGTCTGCTTCAGCAGCCGGCCGGCCAGCACGTCCGGCCACCGCCGGTTCGCGTCCACCGTGGACTTGTCGCCGTCGGTGATGGAGTCCCCGAGCAGCACGACGGACCCGGGGCCGCCGCTCACGTCGACCCCGGCGAGCAGCGGCCAGCTGGTGATCACCGATGTGTACGCGTCCGCGGAGCCGTCCGCCGCGTGGTCGCCCGGCCCGCTGACGTACGACCGCTGCTGCGCGAGCCGGTGCACGGGCGCCGCCGCCACCGTGCCGGGCAGGTGGAAGCTCACCAGCAGGTTGGCGCCCGCCGGGACGGCGAAGCCCAGCGGATCGCTGTACGCCTGCGCCCCGGCCGGGATCTCCACGTCCCCCGCGCCGCCGAAGGACAGCGGCACCGGCGTCCCGCGTGCCGCCGCGCCCGACGCCTGCACGGCGACCGTCGCGCTGCCGATCCGTACCGGCGCCGCCGCGAAGGTGTTGTCGAACCGCACCCGCACCCGGGGCCCGCCGGCCGACGTGTGCACCACGAGCCGCAGGGTCCGGTCCGTCCAGGGCCCGACCGGGGTGTAGCCGGAGGTGGACGTCGTCCAGCTGCCCGTCCAGCCCCGCGTCGCGGTCCGGACCGACACCGCGAAGACGTGCAGCCCGGCCGCGCGCGGCAGCCGGACCGAGGCGACCGGGCGTCCCGGTGCCAGCGGCACCGTCACGACGTACAGGCGGGCTCGCTCGGCGAGTTGCCCGCCGGGCGTGTTGATGTGCGGCAGGGCCACCGCCTTCGTGGCGAGCGGCCCGGTGCGCCAGTCGGGCGCGCTCAGCCGGTACCCGGAGCGGGTGCCGTTCGCGTACGTGATCACGCCCGGGCCGCCCACCTCGGCGCCGGACGTGCCCGCCACCAGGAAGGCGAGGGCGTCCCCACGCCCCGTGACGTGAACGTCCTGGCCGGCCGCGCGGACGTTGTCCGGCTCGCCGGGCTGCCGCCGCGGCCAGGTCAGCCGGGCCCCCTGGACGGTGAGTCCGCGGCCGGGCGTCCAGCCCGCGGAGTTGAGGTCCCGCGCCGACAGGGAGGCACCGGCACCGTCGAAGTCGGCCTGCCCGGGCCGGTCGTCGTCGCTGACGGCGACGTTGTCGAACAGCCGCTCAAGCGGCACCGGCGCGGCCCGCCGCTCCTCGACGGCCTGCGCCGGGACCGCCGGCGCCAGAGACCCGCACAGGGCCAGAACGACCAGGATCCCCCGGACACATCGGCGCACGGCCGACTCCTCCCGCTCATCGACACACGACGCACCAAAACGAAACGCACGGACGGGACAGAAGACGCGACGAAAGCCGAGGCGTACGACGCACGGTGAAACTAGGGAGACACCAGGGACCCGTCAACGAGCCGTGCGCGAACTCGGCGTGAACTCGTCAGGAATCGGCAGCCCGCGCGCCTGTGGTGCGTACGGCGGTACGAATGACACGCTGGGCGTATGAACATCCCTTTCCTGGGCAACCGGCGCCGGAAGCTCGGGGTTCCCGATCCGGCAGGCATCGCGGAACTCCTCGCGGAGTGTGAACTGCTGCGCTCCCAGGCGTCCCGGGCGGGTGTCCGGCTGGACGACTCGGCGGCCTCGCTGGAGGCGCTGGACCAGCTCGTACCACTCTGGCGGGACGACGAGGAGACCCTGACCTGGCTCGGCAACGACGCCGGGCTCTACCTGGGCACGGTCATCGTGCGCACCGTTCCGGGAGCCGCCTGGGAGATCCGGTCCGACGGGCAGCCCGTCGTGCGGCTCACCTCCGGCCGGGAGTTCGACGTCGTGGAGTCCGGCCACGAGTGGGCCGCGAACGGGGTGCCCGAGCTGTCCCAGCTGTACGCGGAAGTCGCGGAGTCGTGAGTCCCATGGCCACAACCTTTGGCCCAAAGTTCGCCGTAAATACGGCTAATGATCGAAAAGTGCGTGTCGCCCGACAAGTCCGATCTTGCCTGGATACGTTGCGGCAACCACCACACAGCTGAGAGTGAGTAGGGCTGAGCATGGCCGTCGATCCGCTGATCGAGCTGCGTGACGTCAACAAGCACTTCGGGGAGCTGCATGTCCTCCAGGACATCAACCTCACCGTCGGCAGGGGGGAGGTGGTCGTGGTCATCGGCCCGTCGGGGTCGGGAAAGTCCACCCTGTGCCGGGCGATCAACCGTCTGGAGACCATCGAGTCCGGACAGATCATCCTCGACGGGCAGCCGCTGCCGGAGGAGGGCAAGCCCCTCGCGCGGCTGCGCGCCGACGTCGGGATGGTGTTCCAGGCGTTCAATCTCTTCGCCCACAAGACCGTCCTTCAGAACCTCTCCCTGGGGCAGGTCAAGGTGCGCGGGCGCAAGAAGGAGGACGCCGACAAGCGCTCCCGTGAACTGCTCGACCGGGTTGGCGTCGCCGACCAGGCGGACAAGTATCCGGCGCAGCTCTCCGGCGGCCAGCAGCAGCGCGTGGCCATCGCCCGCGCCCTGGCCATGGAGCCCAAGGCGATGCTCTTCGACGAGCCGACCTCGGCCCTGGACCCGGAGATGATCAACGAGGTGCTGGAGGTCATGAGGCAACTGGCCCGTGACGGCATGACCATGATCGTCGTCACGCACGAGATGGGCTTCGCCCGCTCGGCCGCCAACCGCGTCGTCTTCATGGCCGACGGCCGGATCGTCGAGGACCGCACCCCCGACGAGTTCTTCATCAACCCCACCAGCGACCGCGCCAAGGACTTCCTCTCCAAGATCCTCAAGCACTGAACGGGCGGGCACCGGACGGCTCATCGCATCGGACCTCGACTACGATGTGCCCTTCATCCCTGTCGGAGAGGGGGACTTCGCCGAATTCCGCCGATCCCGCCCGGGATGAGCAGACCGCCCGCCCGGTCCGCGGGCCACTCCCACCGGGTACGGCCCCCACGGCCCTGGCGGCCACGGGGGTGGCGGTTCACATCGGCCATGCCCGTCCGGCAGCAGCCGGAGATCACTGCTCGCGCAGCGGAACCGACACGTACGACGGGTCGTTCGCCGGCGAGGAGAAGGTCAGCTGCGCGCCGGACGGGTTGTGCTCGATGTACAGCGGGTCGACCGTGTCGACGACCAGGGCGAGGCGATGCCCGGCCGGGACGTCGTAGGCCGTGGAGTACAGCTCCAGGTCGACGCCGAACGGCTTTCCGGGGGTTCGCCCGTGGAAGGTGTACGGCGCGCCTGTGACCAGCTTGCCGAGGCCGAGCGGCCCCACGTCGTACAGGTAGGCGACGAGGGTGCCGCTCTCCTTGGTCGGGGTGACGGTCGTATGCAACTCGGCCGTGCCGCGCACCTGCTGGGTCGTGGCGTACTTCTCCGACTGCCACACGGCGGCCCAGCGGCGCGGCAGCAGCGGGATCGAGGCGACCGGGGGCAGCTGGGCCATCTGGTCGAGGATGTTCGACAGGAAGACGACTCCGCCGTCGGCCCCCGAGTTCACGTTGGTACGGATCGTGGTCGTGCCCGCGAGGACGATCTTCCGGTGCGTCGCGGCGACCGACTTCCAGTCGGGGTAGCCCTCGTAGCCGCCGGTGGAGCGGGACTTGAGCTGGACGGGCTGCTCCCGGTCGATGCCGTTGTCCTCGCCTCTGAGGTAGTGGTCGAACCAGCGCTCGGTGTCCTTCCACACGTCGTTGGGCAGCCCGAACAGGCCGGTCAGCTCGGCGGTGGCGTGGTCGCCGGGGCGCATTTCCAGCCGCTTCGGGCCGGTCAGCTTCTCGTAGAAGTCGGCGTACTGGTTGGGCGGGAAGACCGTGTCGCCCCAGGCGTTGGCGAGCATGATCGCCGCGCCGTTCCTGTTGATCTGGTCGACGTAGGTCGCAGCGGAACGTTTCTTCCCCCAGGCGATGAGCTCCGGCTCCTTCGCCAGGTTGGAGGCGTAGAAGTCGTCGAAGACCTGCCGGAGTTCGGCGCTCTGCCGGCCCGTGACCAGGCTGGCGCCGTCCAGCAGGGCGGCCGCCTGGATGTGCTGGGTGCGCCCGGAGTAGATCGAGCCGATCAGGTCGGCCCAGCCGCTCAGCGAGGCGACCGCGCGGACCCGTTTGTCGTGCGCGGCGGTGAGCAGGCTGATGCCGGCACCGTAGGAGACGCCCGCCATGCCGATGTGCCCGGCGTCCGAGGGGGTGTGGGCGAGCGCCCAGTCGATGACCTTCGAGGCGTCGGCTGTGTCGGGCGGGCCCGCGACTTCTATCTCGCCGCCCGACTGCCAGAAGCCACGCACGTTGTAGGTGACGACCACGTACCCCGAATCGGCGAGCTTCTGAGCCTGGGCCAGGTACTCGACCTGGGGCAGACCCCAGCTCGTGGGCATGACGAGCAGGGGGTAGCGGCGCGTGCCGTCGGCGTCGGCCGGGGTGACGACGTTGGCCTTGAGGACGGTGCCGCCGTCGCCGGTGATGTCGACGAACCGGATCGGGTGGGGCGCCGCCTGTGCGGTGGGGGTGAGTCCAAGGGCCGTGCCGGCGACCAGAGTCGCCGAGACGGCGCCTACGGCGGTGGTGCGCAGAGCCCTGCGGTGGTGTCCCACGGGTCACTCCTCACTCGTGTCAGTGCAAAGTGACCCGACGGTAACCTTGTCCTCTTACCATCGGTAACCCGTCGGTAAGTTACGTGGCAGTAACGATTGTTGAGAGGTGGAGGACTTCAGGAGGCCCGGTGGGAGCTACGTGGAGCCGGGGACTCCGGCAGGGGGCTCTGTGCCGCCCGGGTCACGTCCCCGACCAGCTCGACCACGTCCGGGCCGTACGCCTGCGAGTTGATCACCTTCAGCAGCAGGACGAAGGAGCCGCTGCCGTGCTTGCGGGCCAGCCGCTCGTGGTGGCGGGCGAGGTAGCGGGTGGCCGCCTGGTTGGTGATGGCGCGCTGGCCGCAGAAGAGGAACACGGGACGCGCCTCGCGGCGGTCGCCGGCGGTGAGCCGGGCCAGCAGGGCGTACTCCGTGATGCCCGGGTCCATGCGGTAACGCTCGCCGCCGATCTGGAAGGCGCCCCGGTCCGGACCCGGTTCGGGGTCGATGTTGACGCGCACCCCGGGGAGCATGGCCGCTATGTGGGCCATCATGCGCCGGTTCGACCCCGGGCCGCCCACGCAGAACTCCGTGCGCTCGCCGAAGCCCTGATGGGCCGTGTCCTGGGTGACCACGTGGACGTGCGCCCCGCAGTCCTTGATCAGCGCGGAGAGCTCCAGGAGCGCGAACACGTCGAAGCGGTGCACTGCCGGTTCGGTGGCGGCGGGATCGCGGTTGACGACGAGCAGTGACTCGGAGTTCTCGGGCAGCCCCAAAAAGGCCTGCTTGCGCCGGAGTTTCCGCTTCCACACGGAGGTGCGGGCCACCCAGCCGAGCGCGGCGCTGATACCCGCCGCGACCACCCCCAGGACGATGTTGCGCACGTCGTCATTCATGGGCGCGCATGGTAGCGGGCGCGACGCACCGGTGCTCGACGCATTCCTGACGCGGCCATGGCGATGAATTAAGCTGCGCGGACGGCCTTTTACTGGAGGTGCGGATGCGTCGCCCTGTCGCACGGAATCTGACGGTCCTGGCGGTTTCGGCCGCCGTGGTGGTGTCGCTGGGAGCGGCGGCGCCGCCCACCGCGCAGAGCACCGGCGGTGAGAAGACCCCCCTGGCCGTCGGCTACGGCGGCGCCGTCTCCAGCGTCGACCCGGACGCCTCCGCCGCCGGGATCGAGGTCCTGCGCAAGGGCGGCAACGCCGTCGACGCGGCCGTCGCCACGGCCGCCGCGCTCGGCGTCACCGAGCCCTACTCGGCCGGCGTCGGCGGAGGCGGCTACTTCGTCTACTACGACGCCAAGTCCCGTACGGTCCGCACCATCGACGGCCGCGAGACCGCCCCGCTGACCGCCGACAAGAACCTGTTCGTCGAGAACGGCAAGCCCGTCCCCTTCGCCCAGGCCGTCAGCAGCGGCCTGAGCGTCGGCACCCCGGGCACGCCCGCCACCTGGCAGACGGCGCTGGACCAGTGGGGCAGCAAGTCGCTCGCCGGCGTCCTGAAGCCGGCCGAGCGGCTCGCCCGCGAGGGCTTCACGGTCGACGAGACCTTCCGCAAGCAGACGGCGTCCAACGAGACCCGCTTCCGCTACTTCCCGGACACCGCCGAGCTGTTCCTGCCCGGCGGGCAACTCCCCGTCGTCGGATCCACCTTCAAGAACCCCGACCTGGCCCGCACCTACGCGGAGCTGGCCCGCAAGGGCGTCGGCGCCGTCTACCGCGGTGACATCGGCCGGGACATCGTCGACACGGTCGGCAAGCCGCCCGTGGACCCGGCCTCCGGCTGGAACGCCCGCCCCGGCGACCTGTCCGAGAGGGACCTGGCCGCCTACCGCGCCAAGCTCCAGGCACCCACCAAATCGTCGTACCGCGGACTCGGTGTCTACTCCATGGCGCCGTCCTCCTCCGGCGGCACGACGGTCGGCGAGGCGCTCAACATCCTGGAGCGGACCGACCTGTCGAAGGCGAGTCAGGCGCAGTATCTGCACCGCTACATCGAGGCCAGCCGGATCGCCTTCGCGGACCGGGGCCGCTGGGTGGGCGACCCGGCCTTCGAGGACGTACCGACGAAGGAACTGCTGTCCCAGCGGTTCGCCGACTCGCGCGAGTGCCTGATCAAGGACGACGCGGTGCTCACCAGTCCGCTGGCGCCGGGCGATCCGCGCGATCCCGCGCGGTGTGCCCCCGGCGGTACGGCCGCCCCGACGACGTACGAGGGTGACAGCACGACCCATCTGACGGTGGCGGACAAGTGGGGGAACGTCGTCGCCTACACGCTCACCATCGAGCAGACGGGCGGCAGCGGGATCACCGTGCCGGGGCGGGGGTTCCTGCTCAACAACGAGCTGACGGACTTCTCCTTCACTCCGGCCAATCCCGCCGTGCACGACCCGAACCTGCCCGGGCCGGGGAAGCGGCCGCGGTCGTCGATCTCGCCGACGATCGTTCTCGACCGGCATGACAGGCCCGTGGTGGCGCTGGGGTCGCCGGGTGGGGCGACCATCATCACGACCGTGCTGCAGACGCTCGTCGGATTCCTCGACCGGGGGTTGCCGCTGGTCGACGCGATCGCCGCGCCCCGGGCCAGTCAGCGGAATGCCGCACAGACGGAGCTGGAGCCGGGGCTGTACGACAACGCCGGGTTGAGGAAGCAGTTGGAGGCCATCGGGCACTCCTTCAAGTCGAACCCGGAGATCGGTGCGGCTACGGGGGTTCAGCGGCTGCCGGGCGGGAAGTGGCTGGCAGCCGCGGAGACGGTACGGCGGGGTGGGGGATCGGCGATGGTGGTGCGGCCTGTGCGTTGAGGCCGTCCGCAGGTGCGTGGGGGCTGGGCGCGCCACACGGCGGAGCCGCGCATCCGCACGGCCCCGCGCCCCTATGAGGGCGTTGCACTCGCCTGCGTGTGGAAACTCAAGTGGCCGTCCTCCACGTCCACCGTCACCCGGCCGCCCTCCTCGACCCGGCCGTCCAGCAAGAGCCGGGACAGCTCGTTGTCCACCTCGCGCTGGATGGTGCGGCGCAAGGGGCGGGCGCCGTACTCCGGCTGGTAGCCGTGGTCGGCCAGCCATTCCACCGCTCGGTCGGTGAAGGTCACCGAGATGCCCTTGCTCCGCACGAGGGACCTGGTGCGGTCCAGCAGGAGGTTGGTGATCCGGCGCAGCTGTTCCGTGCCGAGCTGGCGGAAGACGACGATCTCGTCGATGCGGTTGAGGAACTCGGGACGGAAGTGCTCGCGCAGGGGCCGCAGGATCTGTTCGCGCCGGGCCTCCTCGTCCGCGTCGGCGCCGCCCGACGCGAAGCCCACGGAGGCGCCGCGGCGGGTGATCGCCTCGGAGCCGAGATTGCTGGTCATCACGATGACGGTGTTGGTGAAGTCGACCGTGCGGCCCTGGGAGTCGGTGAGGCGCCCGTCGTCGAGGACCTGCAGCAGGATGTTGAAGACGTCGGGGTGGGCCTTCTCCACCTCGTCCAGCAGGAGCAGCGAGTACGGGTGCCGGCGGACGACCTCGGTGAGCTGGCCGGCCTCCTCGTGGCCGACGTAGCCGGGCGGGGCGCCGACCAGGCGGCTGACGGTGTGCCGCTCCTGGTACTCGCTCATGTCGAGGCGGACCATGCGGTCCTCGCTGCCGAACAGGGCCTCGGCGAGCGCCCGGGCCAGCTCGGTCTTGCCGACGCCGGTCGGGCCGAGGAACAGGAAGCTGCCGATCGGCCGGTCGGGGCTGGCGAGTCCGGCGCGGGAGCGCAGCACCGCGTCCGAGACGACCCGCACGGCCTCGTCCTGGCCGACCACCCGCTCGTGCAGGTGCTCCTCCAGACGCAGCAGGCGGTCCTTCTCCTCCTGGGTGAGGCTGCTGACCGGGATGCCGGTCTGCCGGGACACCACCTCGGCGATCGCCTCGGCCTCGACCACCAGGTCCTGGCCCTCGTCGATCTCGTGGTCGCCGCCCGCCTGGGTGATCCGCTGCTTCAGGTCCATGATCCGGTCGCGCAACTGGGTGGCCTGCTCGTAACTCTCGTCCGCGACCGCCTGGTCCTTGTCCCGGATCAGCTGCTCCAGCTCCCGCTCCATGGCCCGCACGTCGGTGCCCTTGGTGCGGGCACGCAGCCGGACCCGGGCGCCGGCCTGGTCGATCAGGTCGATCGCCTTGTCCGGCAGCCGGCGGTCGGTGAGGTAGCGGTCGGACAGCTCCACGGCGGCGACCAGCGCCTCGTCCGTGTAGCGGACCTGGTGGTGGGCCTCGTAGCGGTCCTGGAGGCCGCGCAGGATCTCGATCGCGTCCGCCGCGGTCGGTTCCGGCACCATGATCGGCTGGAAGCGGCGGGCCAGCGCCGCGTCCTTCTCGATCCGGCGGTACTCCTCCAGCGTCGTGGCGCCCACGATGTGCAGCTCGCCGCGGGCGAGGGCCGGCTTGAGGATGTTCCCGGCGTCCATGGAGCTGCCGTCGCCGCCACCGGCACCGGCGCCCACGACCGTGTGCAGCTCGTCGATGAAGATGATCAATTGGTCGGAGTGGGCGCGGATCTCGCCGACGATGTTGTTCATCCGCTCCTCGAAGTCACCCCGGTAGCGGGTGCCCGCGACCACGCCCGTCAGGTCCAGGGCGACCACGCGGCGCCCGGTCAGCACGTCGGGCACGTCCGCCTCGGAGATGCGCTGCGCCAGCCCCTCCACGATGGCCGTCTTGCCGACGCCCGCGTCACCGATCAGCACCGGGTTGTTCTTGCCGCGGCGGGAGAGCACCTCGACGGTCTGCTCGATCTCCTCGTCCCGGCCGATCACCGGGTCGATACGGCCCTGCCGGGCCAGTTCGGTCAGGTCACGGCCGTACTTGTCGAGGGTCGGCGTGTTCGTCGGGCGCGGCCGCTCGGCCTGCGGGGCCTCCGGCGCCTCGGGCGGGCTGGAGGGGGCGAAGCGGGCCGCGTTCAGGATGTGCCCGGCGGCCGAGTCCGGGTTCGAGGCCAGGGCGCTGAGCACGTGCTCCGGCCCGATGTAGCCGTAGCCGCGGGCCCGGGCCATGTCGTGCGCGTCCAGCAGGGCGCGCTTGGCGGCCGGGGTGAGGGAGAGCGCGGTCGGTGGCGGCGCGTCGTCCGGAGTGTGCTGGGCCGGGCCCGACCGCTCGTCGATCTGCGACGCCAGCGAGTCGGGGTTCGCGCCGGCCTTGGTCAGCAGGGTCCGGGTCGGCTCGGTGGCCAGCGCCGCCCGCAGCAGGTGTTCCGTGTCGAGGTCCCGGCTGCCGTGCTCGGCGGCGTACTGGGCGGCACCGCGGACGAGCTCCCGGGCCGGCTGGCTCAGCAGCCGGCCGATGTCGATCTGCCGGGGACCCGGACGCGGTCCGCCGAAGAAGCGTGCGAGGAATTCTCCGAAGGGATCCGAGCCGTAGCCCTCCGGGCTGCTGAAGCCGCTGCTCATGGGCCTTCCGTTCCCGGCGTCCCCGGCGCGCGGGCGGGGGACGCCCTCGCTGGTCGACGTGCCGGGGTCGGGTAACCCGGGTGGCAGCCCGTTACACCTGGGGCGCGCTCGTAGAACACCTTCGCACGATCGCCGACGAGAGGCACCTTCGGGGCATACCGGGCAATGCCGGCGGCCTCAGCGCGCGGTCAGGATCCTCGGTCCCGACTCCGTGATCGCCACCGTGTGCTCCGCGTGGGCCGCGCGGGAGCCGTCGTCGGTCTTCAGGGTCCAGCCGTCGGGAGCGGCGTGGAAGCCGTCCGTGCCACCGCCGATGACCATGGGCTCGATCGCCAGCACCATGCCGTGCCGCAGCCGCATCCCGCGCCCTGGCCGTCCCTCGTTCGGCACGCCGGGGTCCTCGTGCATCCGGCGGCCGATGCCGTGACCGCCGAAACCGTCCGGGATGCCGTAGCCCGCGGCGCGGCAGACCGTGCCGATCGCGTGGGCGATGTCGCCGATGCGGTTGCCGACGACGGCGGCCTCGATGCCGGCGGCGAGGGCCCGCTCGGCGGTCTCGATCAGGCGCAGGTCGGCCTGGCGCGGGGTGCCCACGACGAAGCTGAGCGCCGAGTCGCCGACCCAGCCGCCCAGTTCGGCGCCGAAGTCGAGGGAGACCAGGTCGCCGTCGCGCAGCCGGTAGCGGGTCGGGACGCCGTGCACGATCGCGTCGTTGACCGAGACGCACAGGACGGCGGGGAAGGGGGTCGGCGCGAAGGATGGCCGGTAGCCGAGGAAGGGCGAGGTCGCGCCCGCCTCGCGCAGCACGTCGTGCGCCACCTCGTCCAGCTCCAGAAGGGAGACGCCCACGTCAGCGGCCTTCTGCGCGGCCGTCAGGGCGCGGGCGACGACCTGGCCCGCCTCGTACATGGCGTCGATCGACGTATCGGTCTTCAGTTCAACCATGCCAATTATTATACCGGTATTAGAATGGGGGCATGGTGCGCACCCCTCTCACCCCCGAAGAGCGCGAACGCGGCGAGCGGCTCGGCCGGTTGCTGCGTGCGGCGCGCGGCGACCGGAGCATGACGGAGGTCGCTGCGAGCGCGGGCATCTCCCCCGAGACGCTCCGGAAGATCGAGACCGGGCGGGCTCCGACCCCGGCCTTCTTCACGGTCGCCGCGCTGGCGGGCGCGCTCGGGCTGTCGATGGACGACCTGGCCGGGCAGTGCGTGCTGGTGCCGGTCTGACGACGGGCGCTGAGGTTCCTGCGCCGGATGTGAAAACTGCCCGTAGCACTGCTGTAACAGGACTGGTGTTGCCTACTGGGCGGAGTGCTCCGGTCGGGCGGGAGTTGAGTGATGGCGGCGGATCGACTCCCGGATGACGTACGGGAGTTCGCGCAATACCTGGACGGTCTGCTGGCGCGCCTGGACCCGTCCGGGGGCTGGTGCGCGGTGTTCTGGCAGCGTGACCCCGAGGGGATGCGGGCCTGTCTCGACGGGCGTGAGATGCCGCCCTGGGACGTGGTCGAGGCGCTGTTGCAGGACCTCGCCGGGCAGTACGGCCCTGGCGGCGCGGGCCCGGAGACGGAACGCGCCCGGTCCCTGCATGCCGCCGCGCTCGCCGCGTACGACACCCGGCCCGGCGGCCGGGACGCCCTCGGGGACCGGCTCGACGTCATGCTGCGCGAACAGAAATACGCCGCCGAACGCCAGGCGGACCTGACCCGCCTTCTCGCCACCGCCGCCACCCGCGAAGAGGCCGACGCCCTCCGCCTCGACCTCGCCTGGGCCCACGACGACCACGAACGCGCGACAGCGCGCTGCGCGGAACTCCGGGCGCGAATGGCCGACTTGGACCGGCGCGAGCGGGGTGTGTCCCACGGGGTGTGGGGTGACGGTGACGGGCGAGGTGGTGGCATACCGTGGGCTGTCGCGGGTGTGTCCGGCGGCCCGGGCGCGGCGGAGGACCCGGGTTCAGACGGGCGGCCCGGCCCGCGCGACGGTGGACCCCCGGACGGCGACGGTGCCTGGTCGGACGACGAAGGTGCCTGGTCGGGCGCGTGGCGCAGGCCGAACACCGGAGGCTTCGCGGCGGCGGACGGGGGTTCGCGCACGGGGTCCGGCACGGGGACGGGTCCTGGAGCGGCTACGGACGGTGGTCAGTCCGCATGGGGCCGTGGGTCTAAGGGTGATCGTCCGGCAGCGGACAGCGGCCCGGGGTATGGGGGCGAGGGTCCGGGATCGGGCAGCGGCCGGGGGTATGCGGGTGACGGTCCGGCAGCGGACAGCGGTCGTATGCGATCAGGCCCGGGTGGCTCGTACGACTTCGGGACGCCTGCCACGCCCTGGTACCGCGACGAGCCGACGTCAGTCGTGACGGGTGCCGCCGGTCGTCATGACCCCCGGCATGCGGACGCCGACGCGGAGGCGGAGCGCCGGGCCGACTTGCGGGAGGCTGCCGCGGGTGGCCCGTCCGGCGCGTTTGCGGCGCCGGACGGTCGGGGCGGTGTCCAGGACGGTGAGTATGCGGCGGGCAGGGCCGCTCCCCGGGAGGCCGGAGCCGGGGGTGCGTCCGGCGCGTTCGCGGCCCGGGGCGGCCGGGCCGATGTCCGCGACGGCGAGTATGCGGCGGGCGGGGCTGCCTCCGGGGAAGCGGCAGCCGGGGGTGCGTCCGGCGTGTTCGCGGCCCGGGTCCGCCGAGCGGATGACTACGACGGCGAGTATGCGGGAGGCCGGGCTGCCTCCGGGGAAGCGGCAGCCGGGGGTACGTCCGGCGCGTTCGCGGCCCGGGGCGGCCGGGCCGATGCCCAGGACCGTGAGTACCCGGTGGGCCGTCCCGGCCCCCGGCAAGCCGCAGTCGACGGCGCTGCCGGCGTCTTCCAGGCCCCGGACCAGACCGACCGCACCTCCCGGGAAGCCGCCGCCGGCACGCCCGGCCCCTTCGCGGCCCGGGTCGGCCGGGCCGATGCCCGGCACGGCGAGTATCCGGCGGGCCGGGCCGCCTCCCAGGAAGGGGCAGCCGCCGGCACGCCCGGCCCCTTCGCCAACCCGGCCCCGGCCGACCACGAGCCCGTGACCCCCAGTCCCGTCACCCCCAAGCAACGCAAGCGCCGCCGCGGCAGTGCCCGTTTCGCCGGGGTGGTCGAGGAGGACGCCGCGCCCGTCGTCGTGCCGTCCGCTGCCGTGCCGCTGCTCCCCGAACCCGCCCCCATGACCGGTCGCCGTACGCCGCGTGGTGCGCGGTTCGCCGGGGCCGCCGATGAGGTGAGGGAGGAGCGGGCGGCACAGTCGCGGGGCGTGGCCGCCGGTGTGGCGGAGCGGAGGGAGGTCGTGCGGGCCGTCGAGGCCCTCGCGCGGCTGCGGAAGGAGGGGCGCAGCGGCGAGGCGCACGCACTGCTGGTCGAGGCCACGTCCTGGGCCCCGGCCCGGTTCCCGTTGCTCGCGGACGAGCTGGAGCGGGCCGGGCTGGGCGCGCACTGGCAGACCCTGCTCTGGGAGGCCGCCTCGCTGCCCGCCGGGCGGCTGGTCGCCGCGGCGGACGCGCTGGGCGCGGCCGGGCGTGCGGCCGACGGGCAGCAGATCCTGCGGCAGGGGGTCGCCCGGCCCCCGGGCGAGATCGGAGAGGCCGTCCTCGGACTCGTCGCCGAGGGACGTCACCGCGAGGTGCGCGCGCTGCTCGACGCGTATGTCAGAGTCCGCACCCCCGAGGAGGCGGCCCGCAGCGCCGAGCCCGGTCCGCAGACCCTCGTACCGCTCCTGCTGGAGGCCGCCCAGGGCGTGTCGGACGAGCGGCGCTGGGACCTCCTGCACGCCCTCCGGGTCGCCGGATTCCCTGCCTGACCGGGCACGCCGTGCCCCCGGCGACTCACCCACAGGAGTGCGAATGGCGCCCGGCACCGCGGGTTGGCGACGATGGTCTTGGCAAGCCCGGGCCGGAGGCTTACGTTCGTGGCTCTACGGCCCGCTTCTACGGGCGTAGAGGCGCTGACGTCGCGTCGAAGGAGCAGCTCATGGCCAACGTTGTACGTGCCGCCCTGGTCCAGGCCGCCTGGACCGGCGACACCGAGTCCATGGTGGCGAAACACGAGGAGCACGCCCGCGAGGCGGCCCGCCGGGGCGCGAAGATCATCGGTTTCCAGGAAGTCTTCAACAGCCCTTACTTCTGCCAGGTCGAGGAGCCGGAGCACTATCGCTGGGCCGAGGCCGTGCCCGACGGGCCGACCGTGCGGCGCATGCGGGCGCTCGCCCGCGAGACCGGCATGGTGATCGTCGCGCCGGTGTTCGAGGCGGAACAGCCCGGCTTCTACTACAACACCGCCGCCGTGATCGACGCCGACGGCACCTACCTCGGCAAGTACCGCAAGCACCACATCCCGCAGCTCAAGGGCTTCCGGGAGAAGTTCTACTTCAAGCCCGGCAACCTCGGCTGGCCCGTCTTCGACACGGCGGCCGGCAAGGTCGGCGTCTACATCTGCTACGACCGCCACTTCCCGGAGGGCTGGCGGCAGCTCGGCCTCGCCGGAGCCCAGCTGGTCTACAACCCCTCCGCCACCCACCGGAGCCTGTCGTCCCACCTGTGGCGGCTGGAGCAGCCCGCGGCCGCCGTCGCCAACGGGTACTACATCGCCGCGATCAACCGCGTCGGGCAGGAGGAGTACGGCGACAACGACTTCTACGGGACGAGCTACTTCGTCGACCCCCGCGGGCAGTTCGTGGGAGACGTCGCCAGCGACAGCCAGGAGGAGCTCGTGATCCGGGACCTCGACCTCGACCTCATCGAAGAAGTGCGGCAGACGTGGGCCTTCTACCGCGACCGCCGCCCCGACGCCTACCAAGGACTGGTGCAGCCGTGACCGACGACCTGCTGGGCCGCCACCGGGCCGTGCTCCCCGACTGGCTCGCCCTCTACTACGAGGACCCCCTCGAGATCACCCACGGCGAGGGCCGCCACGTCTGGGACGCCCACGGCAACCGGTACCTCGACTTCTTCGGCGGCATCCTCACCACGATGACCGCGCACGCCCTGCCCGAGGTGACGAAGGCGGTGAGCGAGCAGGCCGGGCGGATCATCCATACCTCGACCCTCTACCTCAACCGGCCGATGGTCGAACTCGCCGAGCGGGTAGCCCAGTTGAGCGGTATCCCGGACGCCCGCGTCTTCTTCACTACCTCCGGGACCGAGGCCAACGACACCGCCCTGCTGCTCGCCACGACGTACCGGCGCAGCAACACGATCCTGGCCATGCGCAACAGCTACCACGGCCGCTCCTTCAGCGCCGTCGGCATCACCGGCAACCGCGGCTGGTCCCCGACCTCCCTGTCCCCGCTCCAGACGCTGTACGTCCACGGCGGCGTGCGCACCCGCGGCCCGTACGCCTCCCTCAGTGACGACGACTTCATCGCGGCCTGCGTCGACGACCTGGTGGACCTGCTCGGCCACACCCGTGCCCCGGCCGCGCTGATCGCCGAACCCATCCAGGGCATCGGCGGCTTCACCTCGCCGCCCGACGGGCTGTACGCGGCCTTCCGCGAGGTGCTGCACGAGCGCGGCGTCCTGTGGATCGCCGACGAGGTGCAGACCGGCTGGGGCCGCACCGGCGAACACTTCTGGGGCTGGCAGGCCCACGGGCAGAACGGGCCGCCGGACATCATGACCTTCGCCAAGGGCATCGGCAACGGCATGTCGATCGGCGGCGTCGTCGCCCGCTCCGAGATCATGAACTGCCTCGACGCCAACAGCATCTCCACCTTCGGCGGCACCCAGATCACCATGGCGGCGGGCCTCGCCAACCTCAACTACCTGCTCGAACACGACCTCCAGGGCAACTCACGCCGGGTCGGCGGCATGCTCATCGAGCGGCTGCGGGCCGCCGCCGCGCACGTACCGGCCGTACGGGAGGTACGCGGACGCGGACTGATGAT
Organism: Streptomyces caelestis; assembly: GCF_014205255.1. Taxonomy (GTDB): domain Bacteria; phylum Actinomycetota; class Actinomycetes; order Streptomycetales; family Streptomycetaceae; genus Streptomyces; species Streptomyces caelestis. The sequence goes on from NZ_JACHNE010000001.1 coordinate 7,147,729, forward strand.
CGGCATCGAGATCACCAAGCCGGGGACCGACGAGGCCGACCCGCAGGCCGCGGCGGCCGTCCTGGAGGCGGCCCGCGAGGGCGGCCTGCTGATCGGCAAGGGCGGCGGCCACAACACCAGCGCCCTGCGCGTCGCCCCGCCGCTGTCCCTCAACGTCGCGGAGGCCGAGGAAGGCGCCGCGATCCTCGAGAACGCTCTGAGGAGCATCCAGTAGCAGTGAACTAGCAAGGGAACGGCACCATGACCATCACCTCGGATTCCCTGGAACGCGCGCTGTCGGTCCGGCAGGTCCTCACCCTGGAGCGGGTGCTCGCCGGGGAGCCCGAGGTGGTGGCCGGCGCGAGCCATCTCGACCGGCCGGTGCGCTGGGTGCACGTCGCCGAGGCCGCCGACGTCGGCGTGATGCTCAGCGGCGGCGAGATGGTCCTCACCACCGGCGTGCTGCTCGCCGGCGACGAGGAGAAGCAGGCCGAGTACGTCCGGTCGCTGCACCGCGCGGAGGCCGCCGCCGTCGTCCTCGGACTCGGCCGCGCCTTCCCCGCCGCACCGGACGTGATGCGCCGGGCGGCCGAGCGGTGCGGGCTGCCGATGGTCGTCCTGCACCGGCCCTTCCCCTTCGCCGAGCTCACCGAGGAGGTCCAGTCACGGCTCGTGCGGCGCAAGTTCGCCGCCGTTAGCCTCTCCGAGGCCGTCCGCACCGAACTCACCGCCCTCATCACCGAGGGCGCCCCGCTGCAACGCCTCCTCGACGAGGTCGCCCGGCACAGCGCCTGCCCGGTCGTCGTCACCAACCTCGCCCACCGCGTCCTCGGCACGGCGGGGGAGCGGCCGGCGGTGGACGACGTGCTGCGCGACTGGGAGCGCATAGCCCGCCAGGCCGGCGGCACCGAGGGCGACGGCTGGATCCGGGCCGAGCTGGGCGGACGCGGGGAGCGGTGGGGCCGGATCGTGCTGTGCGGCTACCGGGGCGACACCGCCACCGGACGGCTGCTGGCCGACCGCGCCGCCGAGGCCCTCGTCCTGCACCGCATGCTCGGCGGCGGCGCCGCCTGCTCCTGGGAGGAGCAGTCCGCACAGAGCCTGCTGACCGACCTGGTCAGCGGCATCGTACCGGCACGGCAACTGCTGCCCCGGGCCCGCGCGGCCGGGCTGCCGGTCAACCGCCGGACGTTCGTGCCGCTCGTCGTCCGCGACGGCGACACCCCCCGACTCGACCGGCTGCTGCGCCTGCTGGGCCTGCCCGGGCTGGTCGCCGAACTGGCCGACGGAGCCACCGCCGTGCTGCTCAGCCTCCCCCGCGACCAGGACGCCGACGCCCTCGCCGCGCACTTCGCGACCCGGCTGCGCACCGACTCCGGCCCGGCCCGCACGGTCGTCGCCGCGGCCGACCCCCGCGTCGTCTGGGACGACGTACCCGCCGGCCTCCGCGAGGCCCAGCACGTGGCGGACGCCGTCGCCGACTCCGTCGCCGCCCTCGACCTCCCGCCGGTCGTCCGCCTGCGGGACGTTCACCTGCGGGGCCTGATCCGCCTGCTGCGCGACGACCCGCACGTGCAGTCCTTCGCGGAGCGGGAGCTGAACGGGCTGCTGCGCGCGACCGACGAGGACCTGCTGTCCGTCCTGCGCACCTACCTCGCCACCGGCCGCAACAAGTCCCGGACCGCCCAGCTCCACCACGTCTCCCGGCCCGCGCTCTACCGCCGCCTGGAAGCCATACAGGTCCGCCTCGGCGTGGACCTCGACGACTTCGAGCAGGCCGCCTCGGTGCACATCGCACTCCTCGCGCACGACGCGCAACAGCAGTGAAACACCCGACCACCTGGGAAAACGGCGGTGAAACATGAGCTCACGGCAGAGTGACACGGTGACACGCCGCACGCCCTCAGACGTGACACGGTGCACCTCAAAGAGGACCTTCCGGCTTCCTAGGCTCACGGCACACCGAGCGACCGGAGGTCCCGATGAGCCGAGTGATCCGCGCCGCCGTCTTCCAGACCGCCTGGACGGGCGACAAGGAGTCGATGATCCAGGTACACGAGCAGGCGGCCCGCGACGCCGCCGCGCAGGGTGCTCACGTCCTGTGCTTCCAGGAGCTGTTCTACGGACCGTACTTCTGCCAGGTCCAGGACCCGGCCTTCTACGAGTACGCCGAGCAGATCCCCGAGGGCCCGATCGTCCGCCGCTTCCAGGCACTCGCCAAGGAGCTGGGCATCGTCCTGGTCCTGCCGATGTACGAGGAGGAACAGCCCGGCGTCCTCTACAACACCGCCGCCGTGATCGACGCGGACGGCTCCTACCTCGGCAAGTACCGCAAGACACACATCCCGCAGGTCAAGGGCTTCTGGGAGAAGTTCTACTTCCGCCCGGGCAACTCCGGCTGGCCGGTCTTCGACACCGCCGTCGGCAAGATCGGCGTCTACATCTGCTACGACCGCCACTTCCCCGAGGGCTGGCGGGCGCTCGGCCTCGCCGGCGCCGAGATCGTCTTCAACCCCTCGGCGACCTCCCGCGGCCTGTCCGGCTACCTGTGGCAGCTGGAACAGCCGGCGGCGGCCGTCGCCAACGAGTACTTCGTCGGCGCGATCAACCGGGTCGGCGTCGAGGAGTACGGCGACAACGACTTCTACGGCACGTCGTACTTCGTCGACCCGGAGGCCCAGTTCGTCGGCGAGGTGGCGAGCGACAAGGAGCCCGAGCTGGTGGTCCGCGACCTGGACATGGCCAAACTCCGCGAGGTCCGCGACCGCTGGCAGTTCTACAGGGACAGGGCGCCCGGGGCGTATGGCCCCCTGACGGCTCCCTGAAAGGGCGCCCGGGCCGCATTGTCCTGAAGGGGCGCGGGGCTGCATTCGACAGGCGGCTACCGCCGCGCGGGCGCGAGCAACCACCGACAACCCGCACCAACCCACTGCGAGGAGCGACCACGACATGAGCAGCCGTACAGTCATCCGCGGCGGCCTCGTCATCACCGCATCCGACGAGATCCACGCCGACGTCCTGATCGAGGACGGCCGCATCGCCGCCCTCGCAGCCTCCGGCACCGCCGCGGCGGAGGCCTTCACCGCGGACCGGACGATCGACGCCACCGGAAAGTACGTCATCCCCGGCGGCGTCGACGCGCACACCCACATGGAGCTGCCCTTCGGCGGCACCTTCGCCTCCGACACCTTCGAGACCGGCACCCGCGCCGCCGCCTGGGGCGGCACGACCACGATCATCGACTTCGCCGTGCAGAGCGTCGGGCACAGCCTGCGCGAGGGCCTCGACACCTGGCACGCCAAGGCCGAGGGCAACTGCGCCGTCGACTACGGCTTCCACATGATCGTCTCCGACGTGAACCAGGAGACGCTCAAGGAGATGGACCTGCTGATCGAGGAGGGCGTCACCTCCTTCAAGCAGTTCATGGCCTACCCGGGCGTCTTCTACAGCGACGACGGCCAGATCCTGCGCGCCATGCAGCGCTCCGCCGAGAACGGCGGACTGATCATGATGCACGCCGAGAACGGCATCGCGATCGACGTCCTGGTCGAGCAGGCGCTGGCCCGCGGCGAGACCGACCCGCGCTACCACGGCGAGGTCCGCAAGGCCCTGCTGGAGGCGGAGGCCACCCACCGCGCCATCCGGCTCGCGCAGGTCGCGGGCGCGCCCCTGTACGTCGTGCACGTCTCGGCCATGGAGGCGGTCGCCGAGCTGGCCCGGGCCCGCGACGAGGGGCTGAACGTCTTCGGCGAGACCTGCCCGCAGTACCTGTTCCTGTCCACCGACAACCTCGCCGAGCCGGACTTCGAGGGCGCGAAGTACGTGTGCAGCACCCCCCTCAGGCCCCGCGAGCACCAGGCCAAACTGTGGCAGGGGCTGCGCACGAACGACCTCCAGGTCGTCTCCACCGACCACTGCCCCTTCTGCCTCGTCGGCCAGAAGGAACTCGGCCGCGGCGACTTCTCCAAGATCCCCAACGGCCTCCCGGGCGTCGAGAACCGTATGGACCTGCTCCACCAGGCCGTCCTCGACGGGCACATCTCCCGCCGCCGCTGGATCGAGATCGCCTGCGCCACCCCGGCCCGGATGTTCGGCCTCTACCCGAAGAAGGGCACCATCGCGCCGGGCGCCGACGCCGACGTCGTCATCTACGACCCGCACGCCGAGCAGGTCATGTCGGCGCAGACGCACCACATGAACGTCGACTACTCGGCGTACGAGGGCAAGCACGTCACGGGCCGGGTCGAGACGGTTCTCTCGCGCGGCGAACCCGTCATCACCGAGCGGGAGTACACCGGGCACGCCGGGCACGGCGTCTACACCCCGCGTTCCACCTGTCAGTACCTCAACTAGGAGTGGTGCGGATGGACTTCGGACTCGTCCTGCAGACCGACCCGCCGGCCTCGCGGGTGATCAGCCTGATGAAGCGCGCGGAACGGAACGGATTCTCCTACGGCTGGACCTTCGACTCCGCCGTGCTGTGGCAGGAGCCGTTCGTGATCTACAGCCAGATCCTGGCCAACACCACGAAACTGAAGGTCGGGACGATGGTGACCAACCCGGGCACCCGCACCTGGGAGGTCACCGCCTCCACCTTCGCCACCCTCAACGACATGTACGGCAACCGCACGGTCTGCGGCATCGGCCGCGGCGACTCCGCGATGCGCGTGGCCGGCCGCAAGCCCAACACGCTGGCCCGGATCAGCGAGGCCATGAAGGTCATCCGGGCCCTCGGCAGCGGCCGGGAGGCCGACCTCGGCGGCGGCACGGTCGTCCGGTTCCCATGGATCAGGCCGGGCGCCGAACTTCCCGTGTGGATGGCCGCGTACGGCCCCAAGGCCCTGAAGATGACCGGCGAGGAGGCCGACGGGTTCATCCTCCAGCTGGCCGACCTGTATCTGACCGAGTACATGGTCAAGGCAGTGAAGGACGCGGCCGTCGCCGCCGGCCGGGACCCCTCGGAGGTGACCGTCTGCGTGGCCGCCCCCGCCTACGTCACCGAGGACGACTCGCCCGAGGCGCTCGCCCACGCGCGCGACCAGTGCCGGTGGTTCGGCGGGATGGTCGGCAACCACGTGGCCGACCTGGTGTCCAAGTACGGCGAGCACTCCGCCGCCGTCCCCGACGAACTCACCGACTACATCAAGGCGCGGGAGGGCTACGACTACTCCCACCACGGCCGCGCCGACAACCCCGACACCCAGTTCGTGCCCGACGAGATCGTCGACCGGTTCTGCCTGATCGGCCCGGTCGAGAAGCACGTCGAGAAGCTGACCGCGCTGCGCGCCCTCGGCGTGGACCAGTTCGCGGTCTACGACATGCACGACGCGCAGGAAGCCGTGATCGACGCGTACGGATCACGGGTGATCCCGGCCGTCAACGGCTGACCGCCTTCGCGGCGCCCCTTCGATCTCCCCCTTCCCCGCGGCCCGGGAAGGGGGGCCAGGACGCTCCCGAGCGCACCCCCCATCGGCATCACCCGCATGGCCTTTCCCGTCCCACCTCCCCTGATTGGCCCGGCCCATGACCGATACCGCTCCCACGGCCCCACCGCCGCCCACCCAAGTCACCCTCACCGACGGCCGGGTGGAGATCGCCCCGGGCGCCCCCGCACCGACCGGCCCCTACGCCAACGAGGACCTGCTGCCGGTCCCCGTCGAGAAGCGCACCTGGACCACGTACAACTTCTCCGCGCTGTGGGTCGGCATGGCCCACAACACGGCCTCCTGGACCCTGGCCTCCGGACTCATAGCCGTCGGCATGGACTGGAAGCAGGCGGTGCTCACCATCGCCCTGGCCAATGTGATCGTGCTGATACCGATGCTGCTCACCGGGCACGCCGGACCGAAGTACGGCATACCCTTCCCGGTCTTCGCCCGTGCCTCCTTCGGCATCCGCGGGGCCAACCTGCCCGCCGTCGTACGGGCGCTGGTGGCGTGCGGCTGGTTCGGCATCCAGACCTGGATCGGCGGCGAGGCCATCTACTTCCTGGCCGGCAAGCTCGTCGGCAGCGGCTGGACGGACGCGGCGAAGGTCGGCGGCTACGCCTGGACCATGTGGCTGTCCTTCGCGATCTTCTGGGCGCTCCAGGTGGTCATCATCTACCGGGGCATGGAGACCATCCGCCGCTTCGAGAACTGGGCGGCGCCCTTCGTGCTCGTCGGCGCGTTCGTGATGCTGTGGTGGATGAGCGACCAGGCCGGCGGCTTCGGCCCGCTGCTCGACCAGCCGTCGAAGCTCGGCTGGGGCCCGGACTTCTGGAAGCTGTTCGCACCCGCGCTTATGGGCATGATCGGCTTCTGGTCCACGCTGTCGCTGAACATCCCCGACTTCACCCGCTACGGCAAGAGCCAGAAGGCGCAGACGTGGGGTCAGGCCCTCGGTCTGCCGACGACGATGACGCTGTTCGCGTTCCTGTCCGTGATGGTCACCTCCGGCTCGCAGGCGGTCTACGGCGAGGCGATCTGGGACCCGGTACAGCTCGCGGCCAAGACCGACAACACGGTGGGCCTGCTGTTCGCCCTCGTCACCGTCCTGGTGGCGACGCTGTCCGTCAACGTCGCGGCCAACCTGGTCTCGCCCGCGTTCGACTTCTCCAACATCGCGCCCCGGAAGATCAGTTTCCGCGCCGGAGCCCTCGCCACCTGCGTCCTCGGGGTGCTGATCTTCCCGTGGAAGCTGTACTCCGACCCACAGGGCTACATCTTCACCTGGCTCGGCCTGGTCGGCGGCCTGCTCGGCACCGTCGCGGGCATCCTCATCGCCGACTACTGGATCCTGCGCCGCGCCAAGCTCGATCTGACCGACCTGTATCGCACGGGCGGCCGCTACTGGTACGAGGGCGGCTGGAACTGGCGGGCCGTCGTCGCCTTCGTGGTCGGAGGCGTCCTCGCCGTCGGCGGCGCCAGCTTCAAGCCGCTGATCGACGGCCGCCCCGTCCCGGCACTGGCCGGTCTGGCCGACTACGGCTGGGCGGTGGGCCTGGGCACGTCAATGGTGCTGTACCTGGTGCTGATGGCGGCACGGGGCCGGGACCGGACCCTCGTCTGACCGCGGACGCGGACGCTGGAGGACGGTCAGCCCTTGCCGCCCTCCAGCGCGGCCACCGCTTCCTTCGCGGCCTTGATCGCGCCCTTGTTGATCGTGTCCGTGCTCGGTGCCTTCTTCGACTCGAAGTCGCTGCCGTTGTAGGTGATGACCACCAGCGCGTTCGACGCGCGGACGAACACCTGGCCCTCGCGGGTCTCCTGCTTGTCCTCGGTGGTGAGGTTGACGATGGAGTACGCGGTGTCACCCAGACCCGGGACGGCGCCTCCGCCGCTCTTCTCCTCGGTGCGCCCTTTGTATGCCTTCTCCGCCGCCTCGTCCGACTCCATCACCTCGAAGGACACGTCGAGCCAGCGGTAGTTGTACCCCTTGAGCGCGTTCCAGGAGCAGGTGCGGCGCAACTCGGAGTCCGTGGACGGGATCTCCTTGCCCGCCGTCTTGGCACCCGGCACCAGCGACTCGACCGTCTTCTTGGCGACGCTCTCGCACGGCGCCGGTGCGGCCGAGTAGGTCTTCGACGCCGCCGACGTCGACGGGGCGGACGCGGACTGGGTCTCGGTCTTCTCGTCGGCCGGCTTGTGCTCGGCGGCCTGCGGCGCCGCGAGCGGACCGGACGACAGAGCCCAGCCCGCCGCGGCGAGCACGGCCACCGGGGACAGTCGTGCGGTCAGGGCCAGGGGCAGAGGTAGGGAACGCACGGCGCCCTTCTCGTGGGGACGAACAGTGCGGATCAGGTCCGCACGGCGGACGGGGACGACAGTTTCACATGACTCCCTGTGGGGCGAAAGTGCGAACTCGCTCCGTGCCTGCGTGGTGACGGTGACCCTCCGTCGGCGGTTATGGTTTCGGCTGGTTCGGGGATGAGTGGGCGGTTTGTGCCGGGCGTGTTAACACGCGGGAATACCGTTTGCGCCGGTGCTGCGCAGCCCTGATCCGTGCCGTCGTTACCCTCTGGGGCAAGTCGGGACATATCCCAACTCCGCGCTGTTCGTGAAGACATCCTCGTTTACCACGCCCTCGGCGAGGAGGACGCCCGCCTTCGGCAGGGCTCCGGCCGCCTGGAGTTCCGGCGCACGCAGGACGTGCTCCGGCGGCTCCTGCCCGCGCCCCCGGCGCGAGTGCTGGACGTCGGCGGCGGCAGCGGTGTGCACGCGGAGTGGCTTGCCGGGGACGGGTACCAGGTCGGGCTCGTCGATCCCGTGCCGCTGCACCTGCACCAGGCGGCGCGGCTGCCCGGCATCGCGGTCCGTGCCGGGGACGCCCGGGCCCTGCCCACGCAGGACGGCGCGTACGACGCGGTGCTGCTCTCGGCCCCCTGTACCACCTGCCGGAACGGGCCGACCGGGTCCGCGCACTGAGTGAGGCGCGCCGGGCGGTGCGGCCCGGTGGACTGGTCGCGGTCTGCACTGGGGCCCCCGACTCACCCTGGAACAGGCCCTCTCCCTCCTGGACCGCCCCCAGCCCGGCCGCCGGCCGTTCGAGGACCCCGCCGACGGCACCCTCGACCTCGACACCGCAGGAGCCATGCGCTACGCCCACGCGGGCGTCCAGGTCCGCTTCCCGGACGGCGTGCGCGACCTCGAACCGCACCCGGCAGGCGAGGAGGTGCCGCCTCACGAGGACGGCACGGAACTGGTCCTGCGGTTCACCGACCGGCACTACCCGCTCACCCTGGAGGCCCACTACCGCCTCCGCGCCGGCATCGACCTCATCGAACGCCACCTGGTCCTGCGTCACACCGGCACACCGACCGACCGCACGATCACGATCGTCCGCGCCGACTCCGCCACCTGGGTGCTGCCCAGGCTGGGCGAGTACCGGCTGAGCCAGGTGCGGGGTCAGTGGTGCGCCGAGACGCGACCCGGCCTGCCGCTGCGTGCCCTCGAACCCGCGGCACGGTACCGGGACACCGTCACCGGAGTCGTGCACCACGGTGCCATCCTCCTCACACACGGCCCGCATCCGGACCTCGCCGCCGACGACCACGCGTCCACATTGGTCCACCTGATACGGGAGCCCGCCTGATGAGGTGATCGGCCACCGCTCCAGCGTGTGATGAACTCCCAGGTGAGAGGCCTGGCTCGAGGAGTGTTTCGACGGATCGACAGCCTGCGTCATCATGTCTGTCTGCGAGCCGATCCCGAGCGCCCACCGGTCTGGCCGATGCACGGAAACCGCGAGGAGAAAGACCGCATGTTCACCACCCGCCCCACTCTCCAGGGCACCTTCGGCATGGAGGTCCCGGGGTCGGGTCGCTGACCTGGGCTTTTCTTGCCCATTGAGTCCCTGACCTGCGGTGACGCTTCTTTCAGCGTCTTTCGATGCTGTATCGGCTTATGCCGCCGGAACTCCCCAGAGCCTCCCCCCAGCGACGAGAAACTCCCCAGCCGCTCCCCATGCGGAGCAGCGGGGAGCGGCTGGGGAAGGCCATTCGCCTGGGGTCTCGGAGTTGGCCGGGGCCAGAGGTGAAGCCAAGTTCGTGGGCCATGACAGAGACCGATGCCAGTGAAAACGTCGGGTGGCCGGGCTGGGTTGGTCCGCACCTGGTCCGGATCTTGACGAGTAGCCTGTGGTGCTGGCGAGTGGGCCTCGCGGTACCACATGGCACAGGTTGTAGAGATCGTCCAGGGGCGTCTATGCCAGTCCACTGCGGGCATGAAATTGCAGGTCAAAGCCTCTTGGTCCGAGAGCGTCTGCCCAGTTGGTGATGGCTGTGTGATACGCGGGTGATATGGCGAGGCCCCGCCGAGGTCCGTCCTGGCGGGGTCTCTGCCCGGATCCGTGAGACGTCGAAGCCGCACCGGAGCGCTCCGGTGCGGCTTCGACGTGAGGTCGAACGCGCTGGCGCGCACGATGCGGTCGGTGCCTCGAAGGAGTCCGTGTGCCTGTGACTCTCTCGGGTGCCTGATTTGCGATCGCACCCGCTCATCCGTCCGTACCGGGGTGCGTTTTCCTCCCAGCGCGACTGGGACGCGTGAGTGCGGGAGCGGTTGCGGCCGGATCGACTGGCTGGCCACCGGCAGCTGAACTGGCCATCTCGGCCTGTGGCCAGGCCACGGCTGCATCGCTGTCGCGTGTGACGTCCATGTAGGCGTCGATCCGTACTCCCGTAACTACTACGAACGCCGCATCGGGAACCCGCGCGAGACAGTCTCATGCGTCTCGATCGCTACTTTGCCCGAGAGGTCGGCCACTTGGTCAGGCTCACACGGCCATGATGGCCACTAGAGGCGCAGTCGTAGGCTATGAAGCATGAAGATCAGGGTCCGTGACGCTCATCCAGCCGACGTCGAATGGATGAGCAACAACACCGAGGGCTGGACGGTCACCGTCGAGAAGCAGGAGGGGGCCGCCTCCCTGGCGGAGGCGCTGCACGCCCTGATCGCAGAGGATTCCGACCAAGGCGTGCGTATGGGATGGCTTCACTCCAGTCTGCAGCGCGCGGCAGGCGGCGAGCCCGGCTACGTCAGGCTTTATGAGCTCCACGTTTCTGCCGAGTTCCGACAAAGGGGAGTGGCACGAGCTTTGGTCGATGAGTTGTTTGCTCGGGTGCCCGATCAAGAGATCGTCTTGTCTGCGTGGGACCGGGAGCTGTACGGAGTGTGGCTTAAGCTCGGATTTACATACGTCCCTGAACCCGACGAAATGTCAGGGGGTTGCAGTTACCCCGGTGACATGGTGCGCCCACCGGTAGAAGCTTCGTCCTGAAGGATCAGGCATCGTCTGTCGGCATAGTCGTCCAGGACCGCTTCCTCAGGAGCCGGCCGTGTCCGCCATGAGCAACAGCGGCAGCCCTCAGTCTCCGACAGCCGGAAGCGATCAAGCCCTTTTTCCACCGCGGCGCCCTGGTGCCTGTAGTGGCAGGAGCACGACGATGTTGTGTGCCGTGATCGAACTCGGTCTACATGGTGAAGCCGGCCACAGAGTTGATGCGACCGACGTAGCCGTGCCCCTGCAACAGCAAGGGAACGAGGCGGCCAGCGGTGAGAGGGCCCCGCACTCTCTGACGGGCACGGGGCGGGAACTTCCAGTACTACTTGCCCCGGCCGGTCGTGCACGCGCTCCGCCTGGCCAACTCGGGTATCGCCTAGGTGGGGGAATCCGCTCCCCCTGGCCCGCCAGACACGCGTCGACTGGCTGGAACGATCCCGCCGCCGCGGCGCCCTGCTGGCGCCGCCGGAGCTGCACAGCCCGTTTATCCGGCCCTGAGACGCGCTGGTACTCGCCGATGTTCACCGACCCGGCGTTCGGCCCGTGCCCCTCGACATGGCGCCCAGCTCTCGGAGAAGACAAGCGCGGGCGCCTGCGGGCAAGCCGCATAGGAGTGCCGAGGGGTGTCTGAGCCCTCGGGTGCTGGGATGGCGCTCCCGCGCTGGGGTCGTCCTGGGGTGGCCCCCGGCAGAGCCCCATCGTCACAGCATCACCACCGAGCGCAGCACGTCGCCGTGATGCATCCGCTGGAACGCAGACTCCACTTCGTCCAGTTGGATGGTCTCGGTGACGAACTTCTCCAGCGGCAGGCGGCCGTGCAGGTGCAGGTCGATGAGCAGGGGGAAGTCGCGGGAGGGCAGGCAGTCGCCGTACCAGGAGGATTTGAGCGCCCCGCCGCGACCGAAGACGTCCAGCAGCGGTAGTTCGAGCTTCATCTCGGGCGTGGGGACGCCGACGAGGACGACGGTGCCGGCGAGGTCGCGTGCGTGGAACGCCTGCTTGTACGTCTCCGGGCGGCCCACGGCCTCGATGACCACGTCGGCGCCGAAGCCGCCCGTCAGCTCGCGGGTCGCCTCGACGGGGTCGATCTCCTTGGCGTTGACGGTATGGGTGGCGCCCATGGTGCGGGCCGTCTCCAGTTTCCGCTCGTCGATGTCGATGGCGATGATCTTCGCCGCACCCGCCAGGTGTGAGCCGACGATCGCCGCGGCGCCGACACCCCCGCAGCCGATGACGGCGACGCTGTCACCGCGGCCGACGCCGCCGGTGTTGATGGCGGCACCGATGCCGGCCATCACGCCGCAGCCGAGGAGCCCGGCCACCTGCGGGGCGACCGCCGGGTCGACCTTGGTGCACTGCCCGGCGGCGACCAGGGTCTTCTCGGCGAAGGCACCGATACCGAGGGCCGCAGACAGCTTCCGGCCGCTGCCCGCGAGGGTCATCCTCTGCTCGGCGTTGCGGGTGTCGAAGCAGAACCACGGGCGCCCCCGCAGACAGGCGCGGCACTGCCCGCACACGGCACGCCAGTTGAGGATCACGAAGTCCCCGGGCGCCACATCGGTGACGCCCTCGCCGACCGACTCCACGACGCCCGCCGCCTCATGGCCGAGCAGGAAGGGGAACTCGTCGCTGATCCCGCCCTGTTTGTAGTGCAGGTCGGTATGACACACCCCGCACGCCTGGATGCGTACGACCGCCTCCCCGGGCCCTGGGTCGGGCACGACGATCGTCTCCACTCGCACCGGCTCGCCCTTGCCCGGTGCGATCACGCCGCGTACTTCCTGCGCCATGGGGTCAGTCGCCCTTCTTCGATTCCGAGTAGTCGTGGAAGCCACGCCCGGACTTTCGTCCGAGCAACCCGGCCTCCACCATGCGCTGCAGCAGCGGAGGCGCGGCGTGCAGCGGTTCCTTGAAGTCGGCGTACATCGCGTCGGCGATCGCCGCGAGGGTGTCCAGGCCGATCAGGTCGGCCAGGCTCAGCGGGCCCAGGGGGTGGGCGCAGCCGAGGACCATGCCGTTGTCGATGTCCTCCGCGGAGGCGAAGCCGGACTCCAGCATGCGGATCGCGGAGAGCAGGTACGGCACCAGGAGGGCGTTCACCACGAACCCGGCCCGGTCCTGGCACCGGATCACCTGCTTGCCGAGCACGTCGGTGCCGAACTCCTCCGCGCGATGTTGGGTGTGAGCACTCGTCAGCAGGGACGGCACGATCTCCACCAGGCCGAGTACCGGGACCGGGTTGAAGAAGTGCACCCCGATCACCTGGTGTGGGCGTGTGGTGGCCATGCCCAGTTTCATGATGGGGAGGGACGAGGTGTTCGACGCGAGCAGCGCGTCCTCGCGGGTGACGACCCGGTCGAGCTCGGCGAACAGTTCGACCTTGGTCTTCTCATCCTCTGTCGCCGCCTCCACCAGCAGGTCCCGGTCGGCCAACTCGGTGAGGTCGGGGGTGACCCGGACCCGGGCGAGTGCGACGTCGCGTTCCTCGCCGGTGAGCTTGCCGCGCCGTACGCCCCGGTCGAGCGAGGCGGTGATCCGGACCCGCCCGGCGTCGGCCGCGCCCGGACTCACCTCGTGGACCACCACGTCCAGCCCGGCCCGGGCGCACACTTCGGCGATGCCCGCGCCCATCAGACCGCAGCCGATGACACCGACTCGACGGATGTCGGCGCCGGGCGCACCGCTCACCGGAAGGCCGCCTGGCCCGTCAGCGCCTGGCCGATCATGAGGGTGTGCATCTCGACGGTGCCCTCGTAGGTGAGGATCGACTCCAGGTTGTTGGCGTGCCGGATGACCGGGTACTCCAGTGAGATGCCGTTGGCGCCCAGGACGGTGCGGGCGGTGCGGCAGATATCCAGTGCGGCGCGGGTGTTGTTGAGCTTGCCGTAGCTGACCTGTTCGGGGTGCAGGCCCCGGTCGTCCTTGGTGCGGCCCAGGTGGAAGGCCAGGAGCGTGCCCTTGGCCAACTCCAGTGCCATGTCGGTCAGTTTGGCCTGGGTCAGCTGGAAGGAGCTGATCGGGCGGCCGAACTGGATCCGGTCGCCCGCGTAGGCCAGCGCCGCCCGGAAGGAGGACCGTGCGGCGCCCATCGCGCCCCACGCGATGCCGTACCGCGCCTCGTTGAGGCAGGACAGCGGCCCGCGCAGTCCTCGTACCTCAGGCAGCACGGCGGATCCGGGCAGTCGTATCGAGTCGAGCACGAGTTCGCTGGTCACCGAGGCCCTCAGTGACATCTTGTGCTTGATGGCGGGTGCCGAGAAGCCGGGGGTGTCGGTGGGGACGACGAAGCCGCGTACGCCGTCCTCGGTGAGGGCCCAGACGACGGCCACGTCGGCGACCGAGCCGTTGGTGATCCACATCTTGCGCCCGTCGAGGATCCAGTCTCCCCCACTCTCGGCTCCGCTCGAGCGGGAGGTGCCCCCACCGTCTCGGCGGGCGGTGGTGCGCATGCTGCCGGGGTCGGAGCCGGAGTCGGGCTCGGTGAGGCCGAAGCAGCCGATGGCGGTACCTGCCGCGAGGCGCGGCAGCCATTCCGTCTTCTGCTCCTCGGAGCCGAAGGCATGGATCGCGTACATGGCCAGCGAGCCCTGGACCGACACCAGGGAACGCAGCCCGGAGTCGGTGGCCTCCAGTTCGAGACAGGCTAGGCCGTAGTCGACGGCGCTCATCCCCGCGCAGCCGTAGCCCTCCAGGTGCATGCCCAGCAGGCCGAGTTCGCCGAGTTCCTTGGTGAGGCCGCGGATGTCCTCGATCTCGCCCTGTTCGAACCACTCGGCGATGTGCGGTTCGACACGCCGGTCGCAGAAGGTGCGCACGGCGTCGCGTACGGCGCGCTCGTCCGGCGTCAGCATGCTGTCGAGTTCCAGCAGGTCGAGGGGGTCGGCCGGGCGCGGGGAGTGTGGGGTGTGCATCAGGTCTCCAGGGATCGGGAGGGGGAGAGGTGGAGGCCGCCGGTCAGGGGAGGACCGACGGCCCCCGGCCGGAAGGCGGCCGTCAGATCGTCATGTCGCTCACGCGGTGGCGGTCGGGCTGATGATGAAGTTGCTGAAGCCGCCGTTGCGTTGGGCGATTCCGCCGATGGCGTCGTTGACCTGCTCCAGCGGGAACACCTGGTGTTCCAGCGGGCCGAGATCCAGCAGGCCCCCCTCGACCATGTCGGCCATGGCCTGGCCCTCGCCGGAGGTGAACCACGCCGAGCCGATCAGCCGCAGCTGCTGGTCCATCATCCGGTGGATGTCGATGGGCAGGTCACCGGCGACGGCGCCGATGTTCACCGCGATGCCGCCGCGCGCCATGGCGCGCATGCCAGCCCTGAAGGTCTCGTGCGGGGCGCCGGGGCCGAGCGCGTCGATGTAGATGTCGACGCCGTAGCCGTCGGTCTGCTCGTGGATCCACTCGTCGACCGGGCCGTCGTCGAGGGAGTGCAGGTTCAGCCGGCCGTTCGCCAGCTTGCCGACCTGGTCGAGCAGGTCCTTGTCGCGGCCGGTGCCGTATACGTGGGTCAGGCCCAGGGCGGGGGCGAGGAGCGCGGCGCCGATGCCCAGGGTGCCGCTGATGCCGTTGATCAGAATCGTCTTGCCCGGGCCTGCCCCGGCCTTGCGGAGAGCGGAGTACATGGTGCCGAGGTAGCCGAAGCGGGCGGCTGCGTTGAACGACAGCGCGTCCGGCAGCTTCACCAGGCTGTAGGCGGGCGCCACCATGTACTCGGCGAGGCCGCCCTGGTAGCGGTCGAGCAGGTCGAGCGCGGTCGGTGAGAAGCCGAAATACCCGGCGAAGGCGTAGCTGGCGCAGTTGATCGAGTCGTCGTTGCGACAGGACCGGCACGACCCGCAGGAACGGCCCGGGTTGACGTACACCCGGTCCCCCGGCCTGAACGCCTGGACACCTGGGCCGACGGACTCCACCACACCCGCCGGGTCCAGTCCGAAGATCGCCGGCAGGGTCGGCAGCGGGCTGTGCGGGAACCAGGTCGTCCACATGTTCAGGATGTTGGCCAGGTTCGGAACGATGTTGACGGCGTGGACGGCCACGCGGACGTCACCGGGGCCGGGCTCGGGAACGGGGAGTTCCTCGATCCTCATCGGCTCGCCGACGGCGTGCATCCGCGCGGCTCGCATGGTCGCACTCATGGCGTCTCCTCGGGTATGGCTGGGGGAGACGGCGCCCACTGCGGCGCGGTCTCTGGGAGGTGTGGAGGGTGGGTCAGTTGTCCAGCAGCGTCGTCAGCCGCGCGCGCTGCAGCTTTCCGGTGGCCCCGCGGGGCAGTGCGGGTACGACGCATAGGCGCCGGGGCCACTTGTGCCGGGCGAGCCGGCCGTCGAG
The DNA here is from genome assembly GCF_014205255.1 of Streptomyces caelestis. Taxonomy (GTDB): domain Bacteria; phylum Actinomycetota; class Actinomycetes; order Streptomycetales; family Streptomycetaceae; genus Streptomyces; species Streptomyces caelestis. The sequence goes on from NZ_JACHNE010000001.1 coordinate 7,163,788, forward strand.
GTGTCTGCGGATGTCGTCCAGGGTCGGCGTACCGGAGTCGGTGACGAGGAATGCGGTCACGACCTCGCCCCAGACCGGGTCCGGCACCCCGGACACGGCGACCTCGACGACACCGGGCAAGTCGGCGAGGGCATTCTCGACCTCGGCGGGATCGACGTTCTCCCCGCCGGTGATGATGGTGTCCTTGAGCCGGCCGACGACAGACAGACGGCCCTCCGCGTCGAACCGCCCGCGGTCCCCGGTGTGGAACCAGCCCTCCCGGTCGGTCACGGGCACCGTTCCGGCGGCGGTCCAGTACGCGTCCGCCACCGACGGACCCCGCACACAAATCTCACCGGAGGAACCGGCCAGGGCGGTCGACCCGGCCGCGTCCACGACCCTCAACTCGACCTGGGGGACCGGCGATCCGGTGGAGTTCGACGTCTCGTCGGGCGCGGAGTACGTCACCCCGGCCGCGGTCTCCGTCAGCCCGTAGGAGTTGACCACACCGATCCCGCGGGCCCGGAACTGCTCGCGGGTGGCGGTCTGGGCCGGTGACCCGCCGGACAGGATCCACCGCAGGCTGTCCAGGTCGCCGCTGCCGAAGCGGGGGTGGCGGGCCAGCAGGGCGGACATGGCCGGCACGGCGAAGGCACAGGTGACCTTGTGGCCGAGGACCAGGTCGATGAACAGGTCCGGGTCGAAGCGCGGGGCCAGGATCACCGTCCCGCGCCGCGCCCAGGTGTACTGCGGGAGCCCGCCGAGCACGGCGACGTGGGCCAGCGGCGTGGAGACGAGGGCGGTGTCGTCCTCGCCGACGGGCAGCCGCGACAGGCCGCCCGCCATGCTCCAGTACAGGTTGTCGTGGGTCAGCGCGACGCCCTTGGGACGGCCCGAGGTGCCGGACGTGAATGCGATGACCGCGATGTCCGAGCCGGTCGGGGGCTCTCCGGCGACGGGCGCGGACGGCTCGTCGTCGACGTGCAGGTCGTCCCACGTCAGGCGGATGCCCGTCCCGTCCGGGAATCCCTCGCCGCCCACCACCGCACGCGGCGCGGTTTCCTCGCAGACGACGGTGAGCTCGCCCTCGGTCACCTGCGGATGAAGCGGCACGAGCACCGCCCCCATCCGCGTCACCGCGAACAGCGTGATCAGGGCCTCGGGCCGGGCCGCGCCCTGCATCACCACGCGATCGCCCTTGCGCACCCCGTACTTGTCGAGGCGGGCCGCGGTCCGCCGTACGGCCAGGTCCAGTTCGGCATAGGTCCAGGTCCGGTCCTCGAAGACGAGGGCGGTCCGGGACCCGGCCTCGACCGCGGTGGTGAGGAGGTGGGCGCCGAAGGTGCTCGTCATGCCCTCACCTCCGCCGCGCGTCTGGCCCGGGCGAGAGCGCCGAGAGTCGGCCCCGCCAGGTCGCCGGCCAAGATGGGCGTCCGACGCTCCAGCAACCGGCGGGCCGCCAGATGTTCGGCGGGCCAGTTCAAGGTCTCCACGGCCACCAGCAGACCGTCGCGGAAGGCGTACCCGGCCAGCCGCTCCGGGGAGTCGCCGGGCACGAGGCGCACCTCGTCGGAAGGGGAACGCAGCCCGGCGATCTGCAACTTGAGGTCGCCCTGGTCGCTCCAGAACCACGGCAGACTCTCGTACGAGGCGGGCGAGCCGGCGATGCGTCGGCCGACCAGCGTCCCCTGGTCGATGGCGTTCTGCACCGACTCCAGCCGGACCAGCCCCTCCACGTTCGGATGCGGATGCCGAGCGCAGTCACCGACGGCGGAGATCCGGGAATCGGTGACCGAGCGCAGCTGCTCGTCCACGACCACGCCGTCGTCCACGGCCAGCCCGGCCTCCCGTGCCAGGTCGTCCCGGGGAATGGCGCCGATGCCGTAGACGACGAGGTCGGCGGGCAGGACCTCGCGGTCCGTGACGACCCGTTCCACCCGGCCCGGTCCCTCCAGGGCCCGTACGCCTGTCCCGGTCAGGACCCGGACACCGGCATGCTCGTGCCGTTCCCGCAGAGGGAGCTCCAGCTCTCGTGACACGGCCCGGCTCAGCAACCGATCGGCCAGCTCCACCACGGTCACCCGTGCGCCGCGTGTCAGCGCGACCCGGGCCAGCTCGAGGCCGATGAACCCGCCGCCCACGACGACCACGTCACGGGCCGTCGTCAGTGCCCGGCCGATGGTCAGGGCGTCGTCGACCGAGCGCAGGGCGTGGACGCCGTCCAGCTCGGCGCCTGGGACGGGCAGCGGACGGTTGCGCGCGCCGGTCGCCAGCACGAGATGGGCGTAGGGAACGCGGGCCCCGGTGCGGGAGACGACCGTGGCGGCGGCGGTGTCGAGGGCGACGACGTGGTCCCCGAGCCGCAGGTCGATGTTCCGCTCGCGGTAGAAGGACTCCGGCACCAGCTCGACGCGGAGGCCGTCCGGTTCGGTGTGGGCCGCCTTCGACAACGGCGGCCGCTGGTAAGGCAGATGGGGCTCGGCGGCGAACACGGTGACCGGAGCGTCGTAGCCGGATGCGCGCAGTGTCGATACGACGCTGAATGCGGCCTGTCCGCCGCCGACGACGACCACGCCCGCCGTGCTCGTCATACCTGCTCCTCGGGTACGTGGACGACCAGGCCGTCGAGGGCGTCGGAGAGGTGGATCTGGCAGCTGAGTCGGCTGGTGGGCCGCCGTTCGGCGGCGGTGAAGTCCAGCATCTCGTCCTCGACGTCGTTCGGCGGGCCTACCAGCTCGGCCTGTGCCGAGTCGACGTAGACGTGGCAGGTGGCGCAGGAGGCGTTGCCGCCGCACTCGGCGACGATGCCCTCGACGCCGCCTGAGACGGCCGCCTGCATGAGCACGGTCCCCGACGCGGCAATGACTTTGCGTTCGGTCCCGTCGGGCAGCTGGAAGATGACGGTGGGCATGAAGTCCTCCCGATGGGGACGGCTCAGGCGGCTCTACCTTCTTGATCGGTCGATCGAGCCATTCGTGCAGTTGGGTCGCCCAGGGTGCTGGGTGTGGCTGTCAGGCGGTTGCTTGCCAGGTGACGTCGAGCGAGGTGAGCCCGCGGAAGACCCAGCCGTCCAGGCTGCCCGCGGCGGAGCCGCTGTCGGATGCTGTCGCGCCGTCGTCGAGGCGGAGTCCCTTCAGACGGCTGAAGACGAGGGGCCAGGCGATGGCGCTGACCTCGTGGCGCGCGACCCATGCGCCCATGCAGAAGTGCGGTCCGCCGCCGAAGGCGAGGTGGGGGCGGTGCGGGCGGTCGAGATCGAACTCGTCGGCCCGTTCGAAGACCGACTCGTCGCGGTTGCCCGAGGCGATGACGAGAGCGACGCGGCTGCCGGCGGGCAGGGTGACGCCGGCGATCTCGTAGTCCTGCGTGAGCTGGCGGGGATACATGCCGATCGGCGAGATCCAGCGGGCGGTCTCCTCGAAGACCCGCTTCCAGGCCGACGGGTCCTTGAGCACGCGCTCCAGCGCCTCGGGGCGGCGCAGCAGGGCCCAGGCGCCCACGCCGAAGACGTCGCGCGGCTCGTTGACGCCCCCGCCGATGATGACCTTGACGTTGTTCTGGATCTCGGCGAGGTCCACCGGGTCGGCCGCGTGGACCATGGAGGAGATCACCGAGCCGTCGGGCTCGCGGCGTGTGACCTCCGCCATCTCGGCCACCGCTTCCTCGATGGCCCGGGTCGCGCGCTCGGCGCGCAGCCAGATGTCGGGGTCGTCGGCGTAGTTGCTGTTGCCGTCCATCATCGCCCGCGACCAGTCGGCGATGTCGTCGGCGCTCGCGTTGCGCAGGCCCAGTACCAGGGCCAGGTTGGCGGCGACGAGCGGCTCGGCGAAGTCGCGGACGAGGTCGGCCCCGCCGCGGCCTGCGATCCGGTCGAGCAGCTCGTGCGCGGTGCGCTCGAAGGCGGCGGCCCACTGGTCGCGGACCTGGCGGGGCCGGGTGGGCGGCTCGGCCGCGGTCCGCAGACGCCGGTGGTCCGGGTCGTCCTCGCGGAGCATGTTCGGGCCGACCGTGCGCAGTAGCAGCGAGCCCTCCTCGCGGGAGCTGAAGACCTCGGGCAGCTTCTCGGCGTGGACGATGTCGTCGTACCGGGTGAGCAGGTGCCGCCCCACGGAGGGGACCCAGGCGAGCGGGGCGGTGCGGCGCAGCTCTGCGTAGGCGGGGTAGGGGTCGCGGCGCAGCTCGGCGAGATCGAGCTCGACGACGGGCGCGCCGGGCGCCGCGGTCGTCAGGGCGCTCATGAGGTGCCTCCCGCGCCCATCAGGACGAAGAACACCGTGGCGGGCTCCGCGCCGAGGTTGCGCCAGGCGTGCCGGGTGGCGTTCTGCACGATGAGGTCACCGGGCTTCAGCACCGCGGTCTCGCCGCCGTCGAGGTCGAGGACGATCTCGCCGCTCAGGACGACGCCGTAGTCGACGGTGGGCGTGGTGTGCATGCCGGGGTTGTCGGGCTCGAAGAGCTCGGCGAGGCCGGGGCTGGCCTCCAGCTGCTCGGCGGCCGCGGCCGCGGGGTCCCAGCTCGGGTCGGCGTAGACACTGGCCGGCGGGAAGGTGACGGTCAGCGCGACGGTCTCGCCCGGAGCGGGCACGAAGGACTTCAGGGACGCCGTCGGGTCGGCCGACGGGACGGCGGGTGCGGCCGTGTTCCACACCAGGGACCGGGCGAAGCCGGGGGTATGGGTGAACTGGCGGGTGCGCGGCGGCTCGCCGTCACTGACGATCACGGGCTTGCCGCTCGGGCTGACACCGGTGACGACTCGACGGACCATGATTCTCTCCCTTGAGAAACCAACCTACTGTTAGACGCTTGACGGTAAAGGTTCTTACTGATCTCGACGAGCGTGGTCCGGCGGCTCCGAGCACGAGTCGGTGGGCCGGTTCCCCGGGCCCGGTCACTCCGCGGGCGGGGTCTCCTGGTTGACCAGCGTACGCAGCAGGTGGACCAGTTCACTGAGCTGATCGTCGCGGAGTACGGCGGTCCACGCCCGCTCGCGCTTCGTCTGCGCCTGGATGGCCAGCCGCAGCGTCTCCTGGCCCTCCGGGGTGAGCTCGACGAACAGCTGACGCCGGTCGGTCTCGACGCGTTCACGCGTGACCAGGCCACGGCTCTCCAGGGTCGCCAGCGCGCTCGAGATGCTGGCTCGGGTGGACCCCGAGACCCGGCCGATGTCCTGTTGGCCGAGCGGGCCGTAGATCCACAGTGCGTTCAGGATTCGGAAGCCCGCCCAGGTCAGGCCGAGCGGCCGGTGGACGTGCTTCTCGAAGTCCTTGGTCAGCCGGGCCTCGAGGCGGGTGAGGTCGGTGACCATCTCGATCGCGTCGAGGTCCCGCGGATCGGTGGTGCCCAGCTCGCGATGGTGGTGGCGCAGGAGCTCGGAGAACTCCCGGGTTCGGCTGGTGCCCTTGGTACCCGGCTCGCGCACGGTGTCCGTCACGATCTCGCGCCTTCCGTTCGATTTCAACCGGCGATGACCGGGTTGACCATAGTGCCGACGCCGGTGACCTCGGTCCGCAGGACCTTGCCCTCGGTGAGGTAGAGGCGGGGTGTACGGCGGACTCCGCAGCCGGCCGGGGTGCCGGTGAAGATCAGGTCGCCCGGCTCGAACGTCACCCGCTTCGACAGCCAGGCGATCAGTTCGGGCACGCTGAAGATGAGGTCGGAGGTGCGGCCGCGCTGCACTTCGAGGTCGTCGACCCAGCCGGCCACCTCGATGTCGTCCGGGTCCTCGAACTCGTCGAGGGTCACCAGGTACGGGCCGATCGGGCTGAAGGTGTCGTACGACTTCGGCAGCGTGAACTGGTTGATCGGCTTGCGCCACTGCTCCTTGCGGTCGCTGATGTCCTGGCCGGCGGTCACGCCCGCCACGTACGACCAGGCATCGGCCTGCGAGATGTTCTTGCCGGTACGGCCCATGACGACCACGAGTTCGGCCTCGTAGTCGACCTTGTCGTACTGCGGCTCCACGACGATCGCGTCGTAGGGGCCGACCACGGACGACGCGAACTTGGCGAACACCGACGGCTCGTCGGGGACCGGGAGATTCGACTCCTCGGCGTGCGCCCGGTAGTTGAGGGCGACCCCGATGGCCTTGTACGGCTTGGCGACCCGGCCCAGTTCGCGCGGGTCGAACTCCCGCCAGTCCGCCTCCGCGGCCCTCTCGGCGAGGGTGCGCAGCTCGTCCTGGAGGGACAGGTCGGCCAGCACCTCCAGGCGCGGCTCGATCGCCCCCTTGCTCGCGTCGGCGATGTCGAGGGCACGGTCCTCGCGCACGACGACGGGGCGGTCGGCGAGGTTGGCGAGCTTCATGCGGGCACTTCCTTCTGAACGGCCTGGTCGGCGGTGTGGGGGAGGGGCAGGGTGAGGTCGCCCTCGACCTGGACGCCGAGCGTGTTGATGACGGTGGCGATGGTCAGGTACTGGCCGACGGTGTAGAGGACGTCGATGACCTGCTCGGTACTCAGGTGGTCCGTCAGCCTGTTCCACAGCTCGTCGTCCACGCCCTGCCGGTCGACGAGCGAGTCGGTGGCGGTGAGCAGCACCCGGTCGAGGTCGCCGAGTCCGTCCCAGGCGCCGGTCGCGGCCGCCAGGATCGACTCGTCGGACAGGCCGGCCCGGCGGGCGATACGCACGTGCTGGTCCCACTCGTAGGCCGCCTGCGCCCGGGCGGCGATCCGCAGGATCATCAGCTCCCGGGACGGCAGCGGCAGGGTGTTCTTGCCCAGCACGTGGTTGCTGAAGACGAGGTAGCGGCGCAGTGCGTCCTCGTGGTGGGCCAGGGTCGCCCAGATCGTGTGGATCCGGCCGTCCTGGTCGCGGTACGGCGCCAGCGACGCCAGTGTCTTCTCCTGCAGGTCGGTCTCGTCGACGGGCTGCAGGCGGGGTTTCTCCGGCATCGGAGTCCTCCTCGGCTCGATGACGGCAAGGTATTCGTCAGAGCCTTGACCGTCAAGGGTCTAACAAATACGGTCTTCGCCATGACGATCCAGAGCCTTGGTTACGTGGGGATCGGCACGCCCGATCCGACAGCGTGGGCGGAGTACGCCCGCACAGTGATAGGTCTCGCGGTCGAGCCCGGGGACCCTGGTGGGCCTGTGCGCCATCGCCTGCGGATGGACCAGCATCCGTTCCGCATGTGGCTGACGGAGGCGGAGACCGGTGGCGTCACGGTCATCGGCTGGGAGGTCCGTGACGGGGCGGCGATCGACGAGATGACGGTGCGCCTCAAGGAGTCCGGCGTCGACGTGATGGCCGGCACCGAGGAGGAATGCCGGGACCGGCAGGTGACCCGCATGGTGCACTTCGACGGCCCCCTCGGCATCCGCACCGAGCTGTTCTGCGGCCGTCGTCTCGCCCCGAGCCAGTTCGTGTCACCGCTGGGCGTCGACTTCGTGACCGGCGAGCAGGGACTCGGGCACGTGGTGATGAAGACGCCGCACGTCCAGGAGGCGGTGGACTTCTACTGCGATGTCCTGGGCTTCCGGCTCAGCGACACCGCCGACTACCCCTGGGGCACGTTCTACTTCCTCGGCTGCAACCCCCGGCACCACAGCATCGCCTTCATCCGCTCGTACAAGAACGAGGGCACCCACCACATCCTGTGCGAAGTGACCAGCCCGGAGGAGGTCGGCCGCGCCCTCGACCGCACGCGCGAGCACGACGTCGAACTCATGGCGACCCTCGGCAAGCACGCCAACGACGGGATGTTCTCGTTCTACATGAAGTCGCCCGCCGGCTTCGGCATCGAGATCGGCACGGGCGGCGTGCAGGTCGACGAGAGCACCTGGGTCAGCCGTACGTACACGGCCGACATCTGGGGTCACCACCCGGTCCCGTAGCGGACTGCGGGGCGAGCCGCCCCTCCACGTAGTCAACCCCGACCCCTCCGACGAAAGCGGGCCGCATCCCATGCTTCTCGAGAGCTATCTGCAGGACACCTGGGCTGCGCCGGCGGCCACCGAAGCCTCCGCGGCCGACGTGCACGACGCCGTCACCGGAGAGTTGGTCTGCCGCGTCTCCTCCACGGGCCTCGACCTGGTGGCCGCGTTCGACCACGCCCGCCACGCCGGCGGCCAGGCACTCCGGGTGCTGACCTTCCACCAGCGAGCAGACCTGCTGGACGCGGTCGCCGCGGCTGTCCGCGCACGCCGCGAGGAGCTGTACGCCCTGTCGACCCGCGCCGGAGCCACCATGGCGGACGCCCGCTACGACGTCGACGGCGGCATCCGCGTCCTGCGCGACTACGCGATCCGGACACGCACCGAACTGCCGGACGCGCCCCACCTTCTCGAAGGCCCCGCCGAACGCCTCGCCCGGGGCGAGGACTTCCTCGGCGTCCACCTCGTCACCCCCTCACCGGGCCTGATGCTTCAGGTGAACGCCTTCAACTTCCCGGTCTGGGCACCCCTGGAGAAGCTGGCCCAGGCGCTGCTGGCCGGCCTGCCCAGCGTGATCAAGCCGGCCACCCCCACCGCCTACCTCACCGAACACCTCGTGCGGATCGTCACCGACGCCGGTGTCCTGCCGCCCGGCTCCCTGCAGCTGGTCGTCGGCTCGGTGCGTCCGGCACTCGGTCTGCTCGGGGAGCAGGACATCCTCTCCTTCACCGGCTCGGCCGCCACCGCACAGACGCTGCGCACACATCCCAACCTGGTGGCCCGCTCCGTACGCTTCAACGCGGAGGCCGACTCCGTCAACGCCATCGTGCTGGCCCCGGACGTCACGCCCGGAACGCCGCTCTTCGAGGCGTTCGTACGCGAGGTCGTGACCGAGATGACGGTCAAGGCGGGCCAGAAGTGCACCGCGATCCGCCGCGTCCTCGTCCCACGGGAGCACGAGGCAGCCACGCTCGACGCCGTCGCATCCGAGCTCGCCGGGGTGACCATCGGCAACCCCACCGCGAAAGGAGTGCGGATGGGGGCGGTCGTCAGCCTCGCGCAGCGCGACGACGTACGCCGCGCGGTGCGGCGGATCGCGGAGTCCGGACACCTCGTCCACGGTGACCCGGACAAGGTGCGGGTGGTCGACGCCGACCCACAGCGGGGGGCTTTCCTGGACACCCTCCTCATCTCCGCGGACCCGGACGCCGCCGCGCCCCACGAGGTGGAGCCCTTCGGACCGGCCGCGACCGTGCTGGCCTACCGCGACACCGCCCACGCCATGGACCTGGTGGCCCGCGGCCGGGGCAGCCTGGCCGCCTCGGTCGTCGGCGACGACCTCGACTGGACGACCGCCTTCGTACGGGAGGCGGCCCCCTGGCACGGCCGGCTGCACCTCATGGACTCGGCGAACATGACGCAGACCACCGGCCACGGATCACCGCTCCCCGCCCTGCGACACGGAGGCCCCGGCCGGGCCGGCGGGGGATCGGAGATGGCAGGCACCCGAGGAGTCCTCGACCTGATGCAACGCACGGCACTCCAGGCATCGCCCCGACTCCTCGACACCTTGCGTACCAAGTGACTTCGGTGTCGTCGGTGTGCGAGTGGTCCGTGCGGTGTGACCGTCAGCGGAGGACCATGACGAACAACGGGTACACCGGATACGTCGACCAGGCGGCCACACCCCTGGAGCGATCTCCCTCCACGCCCCTGACCTGAGCACTGTCATCATCCGCTCCATCCGCGACCGGCTCGGGCGTGGCGTTGCCGTGGCGGTCGACGGCTGCGTGTGTGCAGCGGAGCGTCGTCACGGACTCACCACCGCCTCCCGTGGCCGACGTTGAGGGAGTTGATCTCGGTCCGTGAGTGCGAGGCTCATGCCAGTCACGGAAACAAGACCGCCCTTCCCTGACGTTCTCGATCTTCGAACCGGAGCAAAGCGCGACTGGGCCCCATGAAAGCAAGGAGACACGTCCATGCGAAGAGCGGACATGCGCACTGCCGACAACGTCCGCGCCGACGAGCGGGACAAAGCGGCCGTTCAAGCGCCCCTCGGCGTGACCTTGCTGGGGGCGACGGTGGGCGCGGCGCTCACGCTCCCCGTCGTGGCGCCCGCCCGGATCTCGCGCGTCCGAGAGGCGGTGCGATGGTGAGTCGAATCCTGGTGACCGGTTCCGCGGACGGCCTTGGACGCGCCGCGGCGGCTTCACTGTTGTCCGCGGGCCACGACGTGGTGGTGCACGCCCGGAACCGGGAGCGCGCGGCGGGCCTCGACGCGCTGGTCACCCGTGGGGCGCACCTTGTGGTGGGCGACTTCACTGACCGTGACGCCGTACGGCGCATCGCCGCCGAACTGAATGACGCCAAGCCCCTCGACGCGGTCATCCACAACGCCGGCGTGTGGAGCGGACCGGCGGTCATGCCGGTCAACATCATCGCGCCGTACCTGCTCACGGCCCTGCTCCGCGGGCCGCGTCGGCTGGTGTACCTGAGCAGCGGCTCGCATTTCGGTGGTCGCCCCGCGCTCGCCGGCGTCGACTGGCGGGGCGAGAGCGCGGGCTCGTACTCCGACAGCAAGCTGTTCGTCACGACGCTTGCGGCCGCAGTGGCCCGTCTGCGCCCAGGAGTGCTGAGCAACGCCGTGGATCCGGGCTGGGTGCCGACCAAGATGGGCGGACCGCACGCACCGGATGACCTGGAGCTCGGTCGTCAAACGCAAGAGTGGCTTGCGTCGAGCGACGAACCGCAGGCCCTGACGACCGGCGGCTACTGGTATCACCGCCAGCGGCAGCAGCCGCACCGCGCAGTGCACGACGAGGCGTTCCAGGACAACCTCCTGCGGACGTTGACCGAAGAGGTGGGCACCGTGCTCTGAGCGGTAGAGGACGGCCGATCGACAATCTCAGGCACAACGAGAGTGACGGGCCCGAGAGGAAGCCTCCCGGCATCTGCCGGGAGGCTTCCTACGCTCGGGAGTGTGAGGTCGGCGGTCAGGGCTGTTCTGTGTCCGACAGGTCGCGGCGGCACTGGCCGTCGCCTCGGCCACCAGCCCGCTACCGCGTTGACCTCCTGGCGGCCCGGTGCACCTCTATCGGAGCCGCTTCTGGTGCATCGGTGCATCGTGCCGGGGTCCCCGTCCGGTCGGACCGGGACCCCGGTCAGGAACGTCGGCGTGGTCCGCCTGCGCCCCGGGGCGACGGCGCGCAGGGTGCCTCAGGCGATGCCGGTCCGGTCGAGCGGCTCGGGGGCGGGCCTCTCGGCTTCCTGACCGCCCTGGGGCGTGTCGGGGCCGCCGTCCGCACCGTCCTTGCGGTTGCGACGGGCGATGCCCCGGTCGATCAGCACGTGCAGCAGCAGGCACACGGCGCCCCAGGCGGCGATGGTCGCGAGGTGGCCGGCGACACCGGAGTGGTCGAAGTAGACCGTGGCGCGGACGATGTCGACCGCGGCCGGCAGGGGCAGGACGTCGTTCAGGTCGCGGAAGAGCTCGGGGACCATGTAGAGCGAGATACCTCCGCCGGAGGCGGGGACCCCGACCAATATCGCGATCACCAGTACGGGGATGATGCCGGCGATGCCGAGGATGCGGGTGAAGACTCCGGTGAACATCGAGATGCTGAAGATCGTCAGTGCTCCGAAGCCGATCATCGCCCCGGCGTGGCCGTTGATCGCGCCGATCAGGACGTCGAAGAGGAACCACAGCCATACGGCCATGCCGACCGCCCAGCCGGCCAGCATCGGCAGCAGCTGTCGCAGCCGGTTGATCTCGGGCGCGCCGCCGCGCAGCACCGCCATGATCAGGAAGCCGGCCATGATCCAGGCCATGGCCGCGTACATGCTGTTGCTGCCGTTGGAGTCGGAGGCGTTCAGCGGCTGGACGTCGGTCAGTTCCAGCGGGGCTTTCTGGCTCGCCGAGATCTGTTGGAACATCGCCTGCAGCGCGGTGTTCTGGCTCACGCCCGCGGCCGAGGAGGTGTACAGCGTGGCCTCGCCGCCCCTTGAGGTGGGCAGGACGTACACGCCGACGGTCTTGCCCTCGCGGATCTGGTCCGTCGCCGCGTCGAGGGAGGTGCTGGTGGTCAGGGAGAGCAGGTCGCCCAGGCCGTCCTGCAGACCGCGGGCCGCCTGCGTGGCCTGTTCCTGCGAGGCGCCGACGACCACGACGGGCATGTCGCGGACCTGCGGCTCGTGCAGGGAGGCGCTCATCAGGCCGACGACGGCGGTGAGGATGGTCAGCGGGAAGGCGGCCACCGCGAAGTACCGGAGCCGCTTGGAGCGCACCGGTCCACCGGCCATCGCGGGCCGGGGGAAGTGGGGGTCGTCGGTCGCCTCGGTGTTTGGAATGGTGAGCCCCTTGCGGCGCTCCACCAGGACGTTGAGCGCGAGGGCGGCTACGAGCCAGACGGCGAGGGTGAGCAGGTGGGTGCCGACGCCGCGGCCGTTGAAGTAGACGATGGAGCGCAGCGCCTCGCCCGCGGCCGGCAGCGGCAGCACGTTGTGCAGGAAGCCGAAGAAGCCGGGCATCGAGTGGATCGGCATGGCGAGGTTGGAGGCGGGCACCCCGAAGACCATCCACAGCAGCATGCCGGGCAGCACCGCCAGTCCGCCGATGAGTTTCACGAACAGCAGCTGGCTGAGGGCCACCGCGCCGGTCGCGAGCAGGCCGACTCCGACGAACTGCAGATAGTGGCCGTCGATGGCGCCCACGATCGGCCCCAGGATCAGCCAGATCAGCGAGCTGGTCGCCACCGCCCAGCCGGCCAGTATCGGCAGGAACCTGCGCACGGAGAGCAGATGGGGCACCGCCGCGATCATGCCGCTCAGCGGGGAGTACCCGACCATCATCATGCCGATCGCGGCGAACAGCACCGCGATGCCCGCGCTGTCTCCGGCGGGCAGGGGCGCGATGTCCTCGGTCTTGGTCGTCCAGTCGTGACCCGCTGCCACCGGGGCGAGGAGCTGCTTGACCGTTGATGCCTGTGAGGCGCCGGCTCCCTGGGCCGTGTAGAGGGTCGCTTCGGTGGCGCCGTCCGCGGGGATCTGCAGTACGCCGGCGACGCCACGGTCCTTGAGCTGGTCGAGTGCCTCCGTGCGGTCGGCGACCAGCCGGGGTTCGGCGGCTCCGTCCTTGGCGGAGGCCAGCTCGTCGACGACGGACTGGGCCACGGCCCCCGAGCCGACGACGGCGACCGGCATGTCCCGGGTCTGCGGCGAGTGCATGGTGCCCATGTACGTCGCGTACATCATCGTGACCATGAGGAAGGGCATGACGAAGAGGAAGACGTACTTGACGATCTTCATCTTCCTGTCCGCGTCGGATGTACCCGCCTCGGGCGAACCCGGCTCGCGCCCGCTGGCATCGCGGACGGGGGTCGGTGTTTCCATGATGTGCTCCTGGTGGATGTGCTGGGGCGCAAGGCGCAGGCGCCTTCTCCGCGCTGTGCAAAGGTGTGGTGTTCAGCCCGAACGGGCAGCGCTCTGCGCAGGTGCAGTCGTCGGGGTCTGAAGGACATCGATGGCGATGCGGGTGCTGACCGATGGGGCCGTCCCGTACGTGGCGCGGAGTGGCGCGCCGATGTGCGTCAGCCGTACAGCGCGGCATCCAGCGCCCGCGCCTGCCGGCGCCAGAACTGCTGGGAAACGTCGGCCTTGGGGAACACCGCGTCGAACCCGTGGAACGCGCCGGGAACGATGTGGAGTTCGCAGGGGACTTTCCTGTCGCTGAGGCGGCGCGCGTACTCGACGTCCTCGTCGTGGAAGAGATCGAGGGTGCCCACGCCGATCCAGGCCGGAGGAAGCCCGGTGAGGTCCTCGCGGCGGGCTGCGGCCGCGTACGGGGAGACATCCGGGCCCGCTACGGCGTCGCCGAGGTAGGACGACCAGCCGTACTGGTTGCTTTTGGGAGTCCAGAGACGCATGTTCCGCGTGTCCAGGTCCGTTCTCGTCGTCGTGCGGTCGTCGAGCATCGGGTAGACCAGCAGTTGGAACACCGGCCGGATCTCGGCACGGTCATGGGCGAGCAGTGCGAGGGCCGCGGCGATTCCGCCACCCGCGCTGGCACCGCCGATCGCGATGCGGTCGATGTCGATGTGGAGGTCGTTCGCCCGCGCCGTCAGGCCGAGCAGCGCGGCGTAGGCGTCCTCGGCCGCGGCGGGCGCGGGACTGTCCGACGCCCGTCGATAGCGGACCGCGGCGACGGTGATGCCGAGTTCGCGGGCGAAGGCGATGCTGGTCCGGTCGTCCTGCTCCGGGGCTCCGAAGATGAGGCCGCCGCCGTGTATCCACAGCAGGGCCGGAGCAGCCGCCCTCAAGCCGGTCGGCTGGAAGACGCGGAGCGAGACGGACGGTGCGCCCTTCGGCCCGGGCACGACCAGCTCCTGAACGGTGAGCCCTGTCCCAGGGGCGGCCGGGCGCGGCTTCAGGCTCCGCATGACGCGCGAGGACAAGGGTCCGTACGACATCTTGGGGATGAAGCGTCCGAGCAGGAGATCGGGGTGGAAGGCACTCATCGGTTTCTCGGGCTCTCTGCTGCCGCACCGGCAGACCGGTGTGCGTTGACGCGGTGGCGCCCGGCCGGTGCGGTGGCAAGCCGTTGCCGACGGAAGGCGGATCGGTTCAGCGTGCATGGAATCGAGACCATGAGGCGCTCCTCCTCATCAAGGGTTTGGGAGATCACGCGCCCCCGGCGCGTGGACAGCGACACAGGTGGGGATGGCTAGGAAGCCGCCACGGCGGCACCGGTGGGAAGGCCGGCGCGCACGTGCAGAAGGCCCTCTCGGACAAGATCGGGCAGCGCGACGTCGGTGTGGCCTTGTGCCCACATCTCCATGGACGTCCGCAGCACGGCAGCTGCTGCGGCGGCCAGCAGGCGGGGAGTCAAGTCCCGCTCGGCGTCGGTGCCGGTGCGTTCGGCGAAGAGTTCCGCGAGCTGCTGATCGGCCTGCTCGTACGTGACCAGGTGCTGCGCCCGCATTGACGGTTGCTCGCCGACCACGCGCATCAGCACCGCGATGTTGTCCCGTTGACCGACGTATTGCGCGGCGAAGGACGGAAGTACCTGTGTCAGGGAGTCCCACGGCGGCTCCTCCACGGGCCTGGCGCGCATGGCGTCGAGCAGGGAAGTGCCGCTGCGTACCAGGCCGTCGAGGATCGCCTCCTCGCGACTGGCGAAGTAGTTGCGAAACGTGCGTGGCGACACATCCACTGCCGCAGCGATCGCCTCCGGGGTCGCCGCGTCGAGTCCCTGCTCGACCATCAGGGACCAGGCCGCACGGCTCAATGCCGCCCGGGTCGCCAGCTTCTTCCGTTCGCGCAGGCTCGGCTCTTTCGTCATGCCGACCACCATCCAGGATTCTTTCCGGATTGGCAAGTTTTCTTTCTTGGCAAGATCGGGTGAACTTGTCTAGTGTGGGCCGCGGCGGCAGCTCGTTATGAGCCTGGCACTCCACCAAACGCCAGTCACGGCTGTTCGAACGCCCATGCCGCCGATGGTCATCGCCATAGCAAGCCGGTCGCCGGCCCCCCTCGGGGCAGCTCACCGTGCGCGCCCCTCGGTGCCGTATTCCGACGCGTGGGCATGGTCTGCGACGCGCTGCGGCCACAGCGCGCTTTTCGGGAACGCACAGGGCCGCTGTCGGCCCGGCTCGGGCCGTGCCCATCTCGGCCGGAGCGGTGCGAGGTCACGAAGCCGTAAGTAGTGGTCGCGGCCGGCGACTTCCTGAACCGGTGTCCACCGCACCTGGGCGATCCGGACGCGAACCGGCGCTTCAACGAAGGAGATCCAGATGAAAGAGAAAGTCGATGTTCCCAAGTGTGTTGCCTCCGGGCAGACGTGCTGATCGTGCCCCACCTGCACGACGCGGTCCGAGAGTCGGCCATGGTCTGCCCGGCCGCCGCCGTCCACCTGGCGGAGTCGTGAACCGGGTCGTCATCGTCGGCGCGTCGGCGGGCGGGCTGGCCACTGCGGAGGCGCTGCGCAGGCTGGGGTACCAGGGTGGGCTCACGCTCATCGGTGGTGAGGAGCATCTGCCGTACGATCGCCCGCCGTTGTCGAAGCAGATCCTGACGGGGGAGTGGCAGCCGGACCGGCTGCCACTGCGTCGGCCGGAGGACATCGACGCGCTGGGGCTGGACCTACGTCTGGGCATGACCGCGACCGGGCTGGATACGGCGAGGCGAACCGTGGCTCTGGCCGACGGCACCCGCGTGTCGTACGACGCCCTGGTCATCGCGACCGGAGTCCGTCCCCGCGGCCTGCCCGGAACCGAAGGGCTGGCCGGGGTGCACACGTTGCGCACCCTGGAGGACGCTCTGGCGTTCAAGGCGCGGCTGCGGCCCGGGCGGAGACTGGTGATCGTCGGCGCCGGGTTCATCGGTGCCGAGGCGGCCGCCGTGGCCCGAGGGCTCGGGGTGGAGGTCACGCTCCTGGAGGCGGCTCCCCTCCCTCTGGCGCAGGCCGTCGGTGAACAGGCCGGTCAGTTCCTGGCCCAGATCCACCGCGACCACGGGGTCTGGCTGCACACCGGAGCCCAGGTCGCCGGAATCCTCGGCGCCGAGGGCGAGGTCCGTGGCGTCGGGCTGGCCGACGGAACCGTCCTTCCGGCGGACGACGTGCTGGTGGCTATCGGCTCCCTGCCCAACACCGAGTGGCTGGCCGGCAGCGGGCTCACCGTGGACAACGGACTGGTCTGCGACGAGTTCAGCGCGGCCGCACCCGGTGTGTACGGGGTCGGGGACGTGGCGCGCTGGCACAACCCGCTCTTCGGTACGGCGATGCGCATCGAGCACCGCACCAACGCCGCCGAGCAGGGCATGGCCGTCGCCCGCAACCTGCTGAAGCCGGACGCGCGGCGGCCGTTCGCGCCGGTGCCGTACTTCTGGTCCGACCAGTACGGGATGAGGATCCAGGCGTACGGATACCTCCGTGGCCACGACGAGGCGCTGGTCATGGAACACGACCCGGCGCAGCGGCGGCTCCTCGTCGCCTACCGGACAGGGGACCGGCTGGCCGGCGTACTCGCCGTGGGCCTGCCGCCGAAGACCGTCCGAGCCATGCGGGCCCTCGTCGCGGCCGGCACCGCATGGGAGTCGGCCGCCAGTGACGCTGCCGCCGCCTGACCGCGAGCTCAACGACTCAGCGACGTCGCCTTCGGCTACGGCATCCACCAGTGCCTGCGCCGGCCCCTGGCCCGCGTCGAACTCCCGGTGGCCCTTCCCACCCTGCTGAGCAGGCTGCCCGGGCTGCGGCTCGCGGCGCCGCTGGCGGAGCTGCGGTTCCGGCACGACTTGGTCACCTACGGCCTGCACGAGCTGCCGGCCGCCTGGTGACACGAACCGGCCGACCGCAGGCCCTGACCGGTTTCTGACCAGAGCCCCCACCCGGTCAGGGCGGGGAGGCAGTCCAACGAATGGAGATGCCATGAAGGTTGAAGTAGACGTTCCCAAGTGTGTCGCCTCCGGGCAGTGCGCGATGATCGCGCCCGAGGCGTTCGACCAGCGCGACGAGGACGGCATGGTCGTACTGCTGGACGAGACGCCCGCGCCGGAGGTGCACGAGGCGGTCCGCGAGTCGGCCATGGTCTGCCCGGCCGCCGCCATCCACCTGGCGGAGTGACGCCTGCCGACCGTCGCCCGCCGACACCTCACCAGGCACCGCCAGCCGTGTGCGGTGCCGACCCCCCACAGCAATCCCCCCACAGGAGCATCCATGAGTACATCAACCCCCACGAACGACCCGACCGGCCTACCCGCCTTCCCCGGCAAGCGTGACGCGCGCTGCCCCTTCGACCCGCCCCAGGAGTACACCGACTGGCGTGAGGCCGAAGGGCTCCAGCGGGCGGTGTCGCACGGCGAGCCGCTGTGGGTGGTGAGCCGGTATGCGGACATCCGCGCGGCTCTGAGCGACCCGCGCCTCAGCTCGGACGACCGGCGTCCCGGCTACCCGGCTTCTTCCGGGAAGGCCGGTGACCTGCCCCAGAGTTTCCAGCGCATGGACGACCCCGAGCACGCCCGGCTGCGGATGATGCTCACCGGGGAATTGACGATCAAACGGGTGGAGCGGATGCGCCCGGACGTCCAGAAGATGGCGGACGACTTCCTCGACCAGATGATCGCCAAGGGACAGCCGGCGGACCTGGTCCGGGACTACGCGCTGCCCATCCCGTCCCTGGTGATCTCCCTGTTGCTCGGAGTGCCCTACTCCGACCACGAGTTCTTCCAGCAGCACAGCAACACCCTGACCGACGCGAACACCACGGAGCAGGGCAGGCGGGTGGCCAGTGGCGCCCTCTTCGGCTACCTGCTGGAGCTGGTGGGGCGCAAGGAGCGCGAGCCGGGCGCCGACCTCATCAGCCGTCTGATCGGCGAGCGGGTCGCCACCGGCGAACTCACCCGTGAAGACGTGGCGATGGACGGCCTCATGCTGCTGATCGCCGGCCACGAGACCACGGCCAACATGACCGCCCTGGGCACCCTGGCCCTGCTGGAGCACCCGGACCAGGCAGCCCGCATCCGTGACACTGACGACCCGACCGTGGTCGCGAACGCGATCGAGGAACTGCTGCGCTACCTGACGGTCCCCCAGGACCACGTCTGGCGCGTCGCCACCGAGGACCTCACCCTCGGCGGACAGCTCATCCGGGCCGGTGAGGGGTGACCGTCAACCTGCCCGCGGGCAACCGCGACACGGCCTTCCTCGACCGGCCCGATGCCCTGGACGTCGACCGCAACTCCCGCGGCCACGTCGCCTTCGGCTACGGCACCCACCAGTGCCTGGGCCAGTCCCTGGCGCGGATGGAGCTGCAGGTGGCGCTGCCCACCCTGCTGCGCAGGCTGCCCGGGCTGCGGCTGGCGGTGCCGCTGGAGGAGCTGCGGCTCCGGCACGACATGGCCGTCTACGGCGTCCGCGAACTGCCGGTCGCCTGGTGACCGGCGAGGCGGACAGCGCCCTGCGCGGTCAGCCACCACAGGCCCCGGCTCACTGAGCCCGGGCACACCGACTGGGGCCGCTGTGAGCGGCGGCGGCCCCACCGCGCCGTGCTCCGTGGGGACAGGGGGTACGGCGCGCATCCCGGGCCCGGCGGCGGATCACATGTCCCACCGCCGCCGGGCCCGCGGACACCGGTCCGCAACGCAACGACCACCGCCGACCATCAGGCGGGATCAGACCGCACGCACAGCGGCGTGAAACGCACATAGAGAAGAGGAATACCCATGAGCGGCACGGGATTTGAAGGACGCAGCGTTGTCGTCACCGGGGCCGCATCGGGCATCGGCCGCGCCGCGGCCCTGATGTTCGCCGAGGAAGGCGCGAAAGTCCTCGTCACCGACCTGGACAAGGCCGGTGCCGACGAGACAGCGAAGGTGATCGAGACGGCGGGAGGCACCGCCGTCGCGGTGGCCGGGGACCTCAGCGACCCGCAGGTGGTGGACGAGGTCGTGGCCACCGCCGTGCGGACCTTCGGCAGCCTGGACGTCCTGGTGAACAACGCCGGCATCGGGGACAGCATGTCGGCGCTGGCCGACGTCGAGGACGCCGAGTGGGAACGCGTCATACGGGTCAACCTGACGGCGCCCTTCCTGCTCACCCGGGCCGCGCTGCCGCACATGCTGGCAGCGGGCCACGGCAGGATCGTGTTCACCGCGTCCGAGGCCGGGTTCCGCGGCAGCGTGTCCGGTACCGCCTACACCGCCTCCAAGCACGGCGTCGTGGGCCTGGTGAAGAGCCTCGCCGTCATGTACCGCAAGCAGGGCATCCGCACCAATGCCATCGCCCCCGGCGGGACACAGACCAACATCCTCACCAACTCGCTGGGCATGGAACCCGAGAAGATGACGGCCCTCGTCAACACCGTGTCGGGCCAGGCCCAGTCCGACGGCGGGGCTGCGCCGCACGGGCCGACCATCCTGCGTGACATCCTCCGCAGCAACCCCGGCCGGCGGTCCACCCCGGAGGAGCAGGCCGCCGTCATCGTCTTCCTCGCCTCCGATGCAGCCGAGATGATCAACGGCGTCATCCTGCCCGTCGACGACGGCTGGTCCGCCGTCTGACGAGCCGCCCCGCGCTCCGGCCGACACCCCGGGCGCGGGTTCGGGCCGCTGGCCGCACGGGCGGGAAACCGCCCCGGCCGGTCTCCGAATCCTGCCCTCGGCCGTCACCGCCAGGACCGCTGGAAGGCCCGCTCACACCATGAAGGATGTACGACAGTGACCGCACCAGCACCGACGGCTCATCCCGTAGATCCACGGACCCTGCTGAGTGGTCCGGAACACCGCACGTTCCGCCCTCTGCTGTGCTGGCTGGCGTCGATGAATCGTGCGGAAAAGGCCCATCCGCAGGTCTCACGCTGGGGCGTGCCGGCCCTGTGCGCCGCGTTCGGCCTGCCCTCCCTCATGGACGCGGCCGACGGACCCGGCGTCCCGGGGGTCGGGAACTGCTGCCGGTTTACTGAGCATGAGTGACTTCTGGTGAGCGTGAGTGAGCGCCCGGGCTGGATGCGGTTGTTCCGCTGTGTGTCGAGGGCTTCTGCGGCCTGGGGTGTGCTGTGGTCCTCCGTTGTCGGGAGGGGAACGGGGGTTCTTGGGTCGAATGGGTGACCTTTGTGGAGACTGCTCGTTGACTGCGGTGACGGGGATCTTCGGCCGGGCGGGGGTGGACGGGTGAGCGCACTGCGGGAGTTGGCGGCACCGTTCGTGGTGCCCGGCCCGGCCGGGGTGGCTGTTCGGGACCGGCTGCGGGTGTCGGATGCGGACGCGGCGGTGCTCACCGAGGTCGGCGTGTTCCTGGGGTCGGCGTGTTCCTGGGGTCGGCGTGTTCCTGGGGTCGCTGGCCGCGGCTGATCTCGCCGTACGTTCCCGGCAGGGCCTGGCACACGATGCCGCCTCATGGGCGGTGCGCAAACGAGGGCTGACGGGGAGGTCGTCGGCGCGGTGGGCGGGCAGCATCACCAAGGCCACCCACGACCAGTGGGCGCTGGCCCGGCGCGGTCAGGCCGCGCATCTGGCCTGGCTGCGTATTCAGATTGCTTCCATTGAGGCGCGGCTTGCCCGGCCGCTGGGCGCCAGGGCCGACAAGCGGGCAGGGCTGGTGCGCGGGTATGCCTCGCGTGGTGAGTGGCATGCCAAGTCCCGCCGCCTGCACACCTTGAAGGACCGTCTCGTGGGGGTGGAGGCGGACCGGCAGGCGGGCCGTGTGCGGGTGGTGCGCGGCGGCAAGCGCCTCGCGAACACCCGCCACCACCTTCAGGCGGCCGGGCTGGACGCAGCGGCGTGGCGGGAGCGGTGGCGGGCGGAGCGGATGTTCCTGACCGCCGACGGGGAGACGGGCAAGCGTTTCGGCAACGAGACGATCCGCGTGACCGACACCGGCCAGGTCTCGGTCAAACTCCCCGCCCCGCTGGTCCACCTGGCCAACGCACCCCACGGCCGCTACCTCCTGGACGCGACGGTGGCGTTCCGGCACCGGGGGCAGGAGTGGCGTGACCGGGTCACCGCGAACCGGGCGGTGGCCTACCAAATCCACCACGACACAGTGCGCGGCCGCTGGTATGTGACCGCGTCCTGGCAGCGCGCCGCCGCCCCCATGCTGCCGTTGGAGGCGGCGCTGGCGCGGGGTGTGGTGGGCGTGGACATGAACGACGACCACCTCGCCGCCTGGCAGCTCGACATGCACGGCAACCCGGTCGGCGAACCACAACGGTTCTTCTACGACCTCACCGGCACCGCCGCACACCGGGACGCACAGATCCGGCACGCCCTGACCCGGCTGCTCCATCACACCCGGCGGTGCGGGGCCGCCGCGATCGCCATCGAGGACCTGGACTTCACCGACGGCACCAGCCGCGAGAAGCACGGCCGCAACAAACGCTTCCGGCGCCTGCTCTCCCGCTTCCCCACCGCCAAACTCCGCGCCCGGCTCGTCTCGATGGCAGCCGAACAGAACGTGGCGATCGTCGCGGTCGATCCGGCCTATACCTCCCGCTGGGGTGCCCAGCACTGGCAGAAACCGCTGACCACCCCACGACGCAAGATGTCCCGGCACGATGCGGCGAGCATCGCGGTCGGGCGACGCGCCCTCGGACACCCGATCAGGCGACGGACGGCACCGCCCCCGCATCACCAGAGTGATGGTGCGGGGCATCGGACCGCCCAGGCCCGACCGGAGATCCGGCGGCGTGAGGAAACCCGCCCCCACCTTGCCGGACCGCGCACCGGATGCGCGCCGCCCGGTGGTGGAGCGAAAGCGGGGGACCAGGGTGCCCAACACCGTTCGGGGCACCCGGCTGAGCAAGAGTCCTGGCAACACGACTCGCTCCCACTCAGTCTTTAGGAACGGTGAGCCTCGAAGACCGTGCCGTCGCGGGTGCCGATCAGGGCGGTGCCGGAGACGACGTACAGGGCCTGGCCCAGGGCGTGAGAGTGCCAGTGGGTGCGTGCGCCGGGGGAGAAGCGCACCAGGTTGGCGCGCCTCCGGGACGGCTCCTGGCCGGCGTGGATCACGTCGAACCACACGTCACCCGTGAACCAGTCGGCCGGTGCCTTGACGGTGGGCTGCTGCTTGGCGAATTCCATGGTGCTTTCTCCTGGCGAAGGCGCTGGGACATGGCCGTGATGCGGCGATGGGCCGCGTCGGGCGCTCGCGCTGCGCATGTCCGTGCGTGTCAGCCGGCTGGGTTGTGCGTCTGTCCGGAGGTGTGGGGGCGGGTGGTGGACGTGCTGGTCCAGCTGGCGAGGATGTTGAGGGCTTCGGCAGAGGGGGACGCCGGCTCCGGGGTGTAGATGACCAGGGTCTGCTCGGGGTCGCCTTCCACCGCCAGAACCACGTAGTCGAGGGTGAGGTCGCCGACGAGCGGGTGGTGGAGGCGTTTGGTGCCACTGGTGTGGGCGATGACGTCGTGGTCGGCCCACAGGCGGCGGAAGGTGTCGCTGTGCAGGGACAGCTCGCCGATCAGCTCGGTGAGCTGCGGGTCGTCGGGGTGGCGTCCGGCGTACAGGCGCAGCATGGCCAGGCAGTCGCCGGCGACCTGGTTCCAGTCGGCGTACAGCGTGCGGGCTGCCTCGTCGAGGAAGACGAAGCGGGCGAAGTTGCGTTCGCGGCGGGGCCTGGCTTCGAAGTCGGTGTAGAGGGCGTGGGCGAGCTTGTTGGCGGCAAGGACGTCTGTGCGTCGCCCCTGGACCACCGCGGGGACGCTGAGTGAGTCCAGGGTCCGGTACAGGACCGGGTGGACTCGCTGGGGGGCGAGCGGCCGCTTGCGGCGGGTCCGGGCGGGGGTGGGCTGGGTGAGGTCGAAGAGGTGGGCGCGTTCGGTCTCGTCGAGGTGCAGGGCGCGGGCGACGGCGTCCAGGACGGTTTCGGAGACGCCCTGGGTGCGGCCTCGCTCCAGGCGGATGTAGTAGTCGACGCTGACTCCGGCGAGCTGGGCGACTTCCTCGCGGCGCAGCCCCGGCACGCGGCGGGCGCCGCCGTGCGGGGCGAGGCCGGCCTGTTCGGGGGTGATCCGGGCCCGGCGCGTGCGCAGGAACTCGCGGATCTCGCTGCTGCGGTCCATGGAACCACCGTACGGCCGGAACCGGCAGGTCGGCGCCCTGGAAGGGGGTACTGGCAGACCCCCGGAAGAGCGGTGCCCTTTACGGCGGCCCACGGGGCGTTCGCGGGTGGTTGCCTGGATAGCGGGCTCACGACACTGCCCCCGGCATCCGCACGACGATGCCGATGTGCGCAGTATGTGCGAGAAGGAGCGCATAAGGGATCAGTAATGCCCGCTGTCTGCCCCCGCACCCATACGTCTGGAGAAGAGGACAAGCCTCGTGGCATCGAAACTGACCGGCACCGTCGCTCTCGTCACCGGCGCGAGCAGCGGGATCGGCGCCGCCACCGCCCGCGAGCTCGCCGAGCACGGTGCATCCGTCGCGCTCGTGGCCCGCCGCAAGGACCGCCTGGAAGACCTCGCCGCCGAGATCGAGAAGGCGGGCGGCACCACGCTGGTGGTGGAAGCGGACATCACTGACCGTAATCAGGCCGAAGGGGCCGTGGAGCAGGTCGTCGAGCGGTTCGGACGGCTGGACACGCTGGTCAACAATGCCGGTCTGATGCTCCTGGGCCCCGTCGTCGGCGCGGACGCCGAGGAGTGGGACCGCATGATCGCCGTCAACCTGCAGGGCCTGCTCTACACCACCCGTGCCGCCTTGCCGCATCTGCTGCAGGCCGCCGAACAGGGCCCGCGCCAGGTCGCCGACATCGTCAACATCAGCTCGCAGGCGGGCCGCGTGGCAAGCAAGGGCTACGGCGTCTACAACCTCACCAAGTTCGGCGTGAACGGCTTCACCGAGTCCCTGCGCCAGGAACTCGCCCAGCGCCACGTGCGCGTCGGTGTCCTGGAACCAGGCGCCGTGGAGACCGAGCTGGTCGGCCACAACACGCCCGAGGTCCGTGACGAGCTGGTAGACCCCGTCATCGGGCGGATCGAGGTCCTCACCGCCGACGACATCGCCGACGGCGTCGCCTACATGGTCACCCGCCCCCGGCGCACCGCGATCGGCGAGCTGTGGATCATGCCCACCGAACAGGGCTGACCCCCCATCCATCGCCCGGCCGCCACAGTCAATCACCCCCCCCACACCGGGCGCCGTATGCGCAGCCCGACGTAAGGAATCCCCATGAGCAAGGTCATCTTCATCACCGGTGCCGGACGCGGTCTCGGCACGGACATCGTCCGCGAGGCCCTGGCGGCCGGCCACCAGGTCGTCGCCACCGGCCGCCGCCCCGAGGACGTCGAGAAGACCCTCGGCGGTCCGCAGGACAACCTGCTGGTCACCAAGCTGGATGTGACCAGCCTGGAGGACGCGCAGGCGGCCGCGCAGGCCGCGGTCGACCGGTTCGGCCGCATCGACGTCCTGATCAACAACGCCGGGAATTTCTTCGCCGGCTACTTCGAGGAGGTCTCCCCGGAGCACATGCGGCAGCAGATCGAGACCAACCTCTTCGGCCCGATGAACGTCACCCGCGCCGTCCTGCCCGTCATGCGCAGGCAGCGAGACGGTCATGTCATCACGATCTCCTCGCTCGCCGGTCAGGTCGGCACGGAGTTCACCTCCGCCTACGCGGCCTCCAAGTTCGCCGTCGAGGGCTGGATGGAGGCCCTGCACCACGACATCAAGCCGTACGGCATCCGCACCACGATCGTGGAGCCCGGCTACTTCCGCACCGAGCTGCTCGTGGACGCCTCCACCACTTGGCCCGAGCCGACCATCGACGACTACGCCGAGCGCACCACCGCCACGGTCGCAGCCTGGAAGAGCATCAACGGGCAGCAGCCCGGCGACCCCGCCAAGCTCGCCCACGCCCTGCTGACCCTCGCCGGACAGGACCAGCCGCCGCTGCGCTTCGTCGCCGGCGCCGACGCCATCGAGGGCGTCTCGGCCAAGGCCAGGGAACTCCTCGCGCAGGTCGAAGCCTCCCGCGAGCTGGGCGGCAACCTCGGCCACGACGACACCGACGCCTGAGCGTGGCGCCCACGCCGGCCACGGCCTGCGAGGAGAAAGACATAGCCCCGTGAAAGCAGTCCCCTTACATGGTCATCCAGCGTCGGCCTGCGACCAGGACGTGGCCAGACAACCAAACCAGCGATCCAGGAGTTACACGATGACAAACAGGCTGACCCACACCACACGGACGTTGGCGGCCAGGAGGGTCTTGGTTCTCGGTGTCGCCCTGACGAGCCTCGCAACCCCCATCGCGTTCGCCGGCAGCGCGAGTTCCGACTCGGGTGTCACGGTCGCCAATGCGAGCGCCACGGCGAAGCAGGACACGATCACCAGCTTGGCGGCCTTCGAGAAGACGGTCCGCGCAGACCGCACTGTCACGCGCAAGCAGGTCACGTTCAAGAACGGGGAACTCGACATGGCCGGCGTGCAGTTCGCGCCGGCCAAGATGAAGCCGGGCAAGAAGTACCCGGCGATCGTCGTCGTGCATCCGGCCGGCGGGATCAAGGAACAGACCGCAAGCCTTTACGCCTACCGCATGGCGCAGCAGGGCTACATCGCGCTGGCCTATGACGCGTCCCACCAGGGGCAGAGTGAAGGGCAGCCCCGTCTGCTCGAAGACCCCGCACAGCGGGTGGAAGACGTACGCAGCGCGGTCGACTACCTCACTACGCTTCGCACCGTTGATCGTGAGCGGATTGCAGCTCTCGGCATTTGCGCCGGCGGCGGATACGCGATCAACGCCACGATGACCGACCACCGCATCAAGGCCGTCGCCGGCGTGGCCTCGTTCAATTACGGTGACGGTGTCCGTCAGGGCTGGAGGGGAACGGGAACCGCCGAGGAGCTGCGCGCCGGTCTTGAGGATGTCGCTCAGGAGCGCACAGCAGTGGCCAACGGCGCTCAACCCACGATGCTTCCGTACGTACCCGACTCGGTTGAGGGTGTCACCGAGCCCGACATGGTGGAAGCCAGCGAGTACTACCGGCAGGCGGACCGGTGGAAGCATGAGAACTCGCCGAACCGTTTCCTGAAGAGCAGCATGGACAAGATCTACGCGTTCGACGCCTTCGACGGTATCGACACCTTGCTGACGCAGCCGCTGCTCCTGATCGCCGGTAGCGAGGCCGGCTCGAAGTGGCACAGCGATCGGGCGTACAAGGAGGCGAACGGTGAGAAGGAACTCTTCGTCGTCCCGGGTGGTACTCACATGAGCATGTACGACAAGGACGTGAACAGGGCGGTGCCCAAGCTGGCTGAGTTCTTCGGAAAGCAGCTCAAGCACTCCGCGAACTGACCGCAGTCAACGGAACACCGGCGAGACGATTCCGGTCGTGGTCGCCGGTGTTCCGTTGAGGTGTTCCGTGAGCAGTTCCCACTGCCTCGGCCGCGGTGCCCCTTCCTGAACGCCGTACCTCCTCCGGCCCGCCTTTCTCCGCCACAGAAAGCCGTCTGATGACCCAGCCCAAGGAACTCGTCGTCCTTCACCCGGCGCCCCAGTCCACCGAACGGATCTTCAGCCCGGAAACGCTGCGCCGGCTGCACGAGGAGTTCGAGGTCCTCGACCTCGATGGCCACCCCGACGCCGAACGGCAGCTGGACCTGGCGCTTCCCCGGGCCTTCGCCGTGGTCGGCCAGCCCGACCTGCCCGCCGGACGCATCGAGCGTGCCGTCCGCCTGCGCGCCCTGTGCAACGTCGAGGGCAACTTCTTCCCCAACGTCGACTACGCGGCCTGCGCGGACCGCGGCGTCCGCGTGCTCGGCTGCGGACCCGCCTACGCACAGGCCGTGGCCGAGTACTCCCTCGGCCTCGCGCTCGACCTGGCGCGGAGCATCACCCGCGAGGACCGCGCCTTCCGGGCCGGCACCGAGGGGTACACCTTCGCGGCCAACTCCGACTCCATTCTGCTGCGCGGCGCCGAGATCGGCTTCATCGGCTTCGGCAACCTCGGTCGCGCGCTGCACGAACTGCTGGTGCCGTTCAGGGCCGTTGTCCGGGTCTACGACCCTTGGCTGCCGGACAGCTACCTGGAGGAGGCCGGAGTCACACCGGCCTCGCTCGACGAGGTACTGGAGGGCAGCCAGGTCCTCTTCGTCCTGGCCACGATCACCGAGGAGAGCGAGCGACTGCTCAGCGAGGCACGGCTGCGCCGACTGCGCCCCGGTACCCGGCTGGTCCTGGTCAGCCGGGCCGCGGTCGCCGACTTCACCGCCCTGGTCGAGCTCGTGAGAGAAGGCCGCTTCGTCGCGGCACTGGACGTGTGGCCCGAGGAGCCGGTGCCCGCCGAGCACCCCGCCCGTGCGGTGGAGGGGCTCGTCCTGTCCGCGCACCGGGCCGGCGGCATCCCAGCTGCTTTCGAGAAGATCGGCGAGATGGTCCTCGACGACCTCCTGCAGATCCGGGCGGGACTGCCGCCGGTGCGCATGCAGGTGGCAGCCCGGGAGCTCGTCCACCGCTACCGCAGCCGTCCGGTCACCACCGCCGCCGGAGCGAGGAACCCATGACTGCTCTGCGAGCCGCCGTGGTCGGTGCCGGCTTCATGATCGGTAGGCACATCCGCGCCGCCAGTCACCCGCCGCACGCCCGGTCGCAACCGGCTCTGTCGCGACGGCCGGCCGCACTGCTGAGCCAGCCGGAACGGGCACCCGACATGGCCGGGCAGGCCCGCTCCGAACCGACCGGTAGGGTCTTGGGGCCACCGGAGGGGAGGCGGCTCACTGCGGCGTCCCCCGGGCATGTCGGCCCCTGTGGCATGTACGGCGGCGAGGACGAGCAGGGGAGCCAGGCCGAGGCCGCCCATGGTGGCGTAGCCCGCCAGGTCGCGGAGGTGTCCTTCGCCGTCCACAACATCCTCGCGTCGATCGCCGACGAGGAGGAACGATTCGCGACGATCCTCATGCCGCCGCCGGGCAGATCGCGGTGGGACGCCGGACGAGGCCAAGCGCCGCACGGGCCGTCAGGTCGCCAAGCCGGCCAAGCCGCAGAAGAAGATCAGCGCCATCCACACCCTCGCCAAGGACGAGGAGGTCGCCGCGACGCGCGGCAGCACCACGAACCCGCCGTGTCGTCGGAGCGTTTGACGATCTGAAGGGTGAGCCCCCACTTCTCGGCCGCCCAGTCCACCAGCCGGCCCGCATAGCCGTCGTCCGCCCAGACCAGGTGGATGGAGGCGAGACAGTCCACGACCAGGTGCCGCTTGTGGCCTGCCCCCATCTTCCTTCTTCCCGCCGTCCCAGCTGGACGTTGAACGCGGGATGTGCGCCGCCGCCCACAACGACTGCGAGTCCACGATGGCAAACCATCGGGTCCGGTGAGCGGCCCTCCTGCTGACGGACCTTGTCGCGCAGCCGGTCGTGCAGTTCTGCGAGCAGACCCGTCACCCGCCAGCGGCGGGCGAACACGTGCACACGCCGGTACGGCGGGAAGTCACGGGCCAGGTTGACCCACTTGACGCAGTTGTCGACGACATGGCGGACCGCATCCAGCAGCACACGGTGGCACATAGCCCTCCGGCCGTCCGCCCCTCCCCTGAAGCCATGCGGGAACCGGCAGCAACGGCCTAACGATCTGCCACTCCGCCTGCGTCAGATCGGAGCCGTAACACCGCACGCTGCCCGGACCGTCCGCCGCGTTGTCGAGCCTGTGCGCGAGGCAGTCACACGCCATGGTGACGTCGCGTTGGATTCTGCGGAGGGCGAGCACGAAAGACTGCGGCACAGGGCCTCCTGGCGCTGCTCGGTCGGGATCGCAACCCCGAGCTCCCAGGAGGCCCTGCCGTTGTGCCACGGCTGCCGAGAGATCACCCGAACAGGAACCGTGTCCGACTGATCAAGACCGTCGAATGGTAAGCGGAAGGCTTCTACGGCAGGGGCGAATTGCCGTGCCCACCGTCAGAGCTCGTCCCCAGCTTGGCCCCGACGTCGATCATCGCAAGCATCGGTTCGCTCAATCGCGCGCCCTGCACCCGGATTTGAGCGAAGCCGTCCTCGATGTCCGCGATGTCGGCGGCGGTCAGCTGGACCTGAAGCGCGTCCATGTTTTCGTCCATGTGCCCCTGTGTGATCGGCCCCGGAATGGGCACGATCCACGGCTTGCGGGCGAGCAGCCAGGCGAGCGCTATTTGGGCAGGCGTCGCTTGCTTGCGTGCACCCACGCGCTGCAGCAGTTCGACGACGGGCCAGTTCGCGCGGCGGGCCTCCGGGGTGAAGCGGGGGAGGCTAGCCCGCAGATCCGCGGGGCCATGCACCATCAACGGAGTGACGGTGCCGGTCAGATAACCCATCCCGAGCGGACTCCACGGCACGAACCCGATACCCAGCTCTTCACAGGCCCGGAGAACTTCTATCTCCGGATCGCGGGTCCAGACGGAGTATTCGTTCTGCACCGCCGTGATGCGCTGCACTTTGTGCGCGCGCCGAATGGTAGCTCCGCCCGCGGCAGAAAGTCCGAAGTGGCGTATTTTGCCCTGGGAGATCAACTCCTGTACCGTCCCGGCCACCTCCTCGATGGGCACCTTGGGATCAACGCGGTGTTGATACATGAGATCGATGTAATCGGTCTTCAGGCGTCGGAGCGACTGATTGGTCACCCGCTTGATATGGTCAGGACGGCTGTTGAGTCCCTGAATCTGCCCGTCCCGACTGATGTCGAACCCGAACTTGGTGGCGATAACCACCTGGTCGCGCATCGGCGCCAGTGCCTTGCCGACTATCTCTTCGCCAAGGTACGGCCCGTAGACTTCGGCGATATCGAAAAACGTGACGCCCCGGTCATAGGCCGCCCGGATTACCCGGATCGCTTCCTTCGTGTCGATCGGCGGTCCATACATCCCGGCGAAGTTCTGGCAGCCGAGCCCCAGGGCAGACACTTCCAGTGAGCCGAGCATGCGGCGCTGCGTGCTCGACGGGCCTGAATTCGGCGCAGACGGTTTTGGTGTTTTCGCCTGAGCGGTTGAAAGAGGCAGGACAGATGCTGCGCCCACTCCAAGGCCGGCGGCCATGAATCCACGGCGTTTCACGACGGTTCTTCTCCTCTTCGTTCTTTTACTTCAGCTTGGGTTTGCTGAAGGCGGCTGATCGTTGAGCGCGAGAGATTCCGACAGGTCGCGGTAGGCGTGAAACTGGGCCTGCAGGGACGGCGACCTTCTGCTCGGCTGAGGCGATTGTGTAATTCCTGAATCGCTGTGTTGGTCGGCCTGGCCGCTTTCAAGCCACAGTCAGACGATTCGTGACCTGCGATGGGACTGCTTTCGCGGGACTATGCTTTATCTCGCCAAGCCGTCCCCCTGCTCGAATTCAGTTAAGCATCCGCAGACCCGGTGTCGGCTGCTGGAGGGGGTCTCCTTCGTCCAGGGGTCTGCCAGTACCCCCGTAGAGCTCGTAACACGATCTTGTTGGGTTGCCCTGGTCGGGCGTGACTAATCTGGCGATTCGGCTGCTCGTGCTGCTGTGAGTACTTGGCCGTGAATCGTGGATGGCGATTTGTGGGGGATGCGCGGGGCGTCGTAGCCGGAGCCGAGGACCACCGCAACTCTTCGGGTTTGCCTCGTGCCACTGCCCGGCGGCGTTGAGCCGCTCGACGACATCGCGCAGCTGGACGCTGGTGACAGCGGCAAGGCTGACGCCGGGCTGAAGGCGGAGCGCATCCAGCGCCGCAATCCACGACGTGCGGCCGGCCTCCAGCGCGGCCACGACCGAGTAGGCCCGGCCCGGGGTCATCTGGTGCTTGGCATCACCCCGGCAGTAGGTGTGGCAGGAGGAGCGGTTCGGGCAAGTGGCGGCGTCCGGCCGCAGCCAAGGCGAAACGTCGTCCGCCAGGACCAGGCGGCCGACCGCCGCCTTCGACAGCGGCAGCCCGGCATTCGTCCGCCGCAGCCGGTCAACGCCAGGCGTCTCAGCAGGGCGTCGGTGAGCTCGAACAGCGCGTCACCGCGTCAGGGCAGGCAGTCGTAGAAGTCGCTACGGAAGCGTGACAGCGTCGAGAACACCTCATACTGGTCCCCCTGTTGCAGCACACTCTTCTTCTCCACGGCCGCGGTCTGATCAGGTGCGTCCTTGGTGGAGCACATGATCAGGCCGAGGCCACCCGCGTGTCCGGCACAGAGCTGGACGGCGGTCAGCGCTCGATGGCGGCCATGCCGCTCTCGTCGTGGCGCTCACCGACGGGCGGGGTGAGGTTGTTCAGCCGGTCGAGCTGCCCGGTGCTGAGCTCGATGCCGTCGGCCGCGGTGTTCTCCTCGACGCGGGCGGCCCGCTTGGTGCCGGGGATCGGGGCGATGTCGTCGCCCTGCGCGAGGAGCCAGGCCAGGGCGATCTGAGCCGTAGTGGCGTCGACCTCGGTGGCGATGGCCTGGACCTCGTCGACGATGCGCAGGTTGAGCTGGAGGTTCTCGCCGGTGAAGCGCGGGTTGGTCTTGCGCCAGTCGTCGTCGGCGATGTCGTCGGTGGAGCGGAACGTGCCGGTGAGGAAGCCGTGGCCGAGCGGCGAGTAGGGCACCAGGCCGATGCCGAGTTCGCGCAGCAGCGGCAGCAGTTCGGCCTCCAGGTCACGGGTCCACAGCGAGTACTCGGTCTGCAGTGCGGCGACCGGGTGGACGGCGTGGGCGCGGCGGATCGTCTCGCCCCCGGCCTCGGACAGGCCGATGTGGCGGACCTTGCCCTCGGCGACCAGCTCGGCCAGGGCGCCGACGGTCTCCTCGATCGGGGTGTCGGGGTCGACCCGGTGCTGGTAGTACAGGTCGATGTAGTCGGTGCCGAGCCGCTTCAGGGAGCCTTCGACGGCGGTGCGGATGTTCGCCGGGCTGCTGTCGAGGACGTACGGTCCGCCGCCGGCGTGCGAGTACATGCCGAACTTCGTGGCCAGGACGACCTGGTCACGGCGGCCTCGGAGGGCCTGGCCGACCAGTTCCTCATTGATGAACGGCCCGTAGATCTCGGCCGTGTCGAGATGGGTGACGCCCAGGTCCAGTGCCCGGTGGATGGCGCGGATCGACTCGGCGTCATCGGTGCTCGCACCGGAGTAGAAGGCGGACATCCCCATGGCGCCCAGGCCGATCCGGGAGACGTTCAGCCCACCGAGTGAGACGTGCTGCATCAGATAACTCCGTTCTTAGGTTTCCGATTTCCGGGCGCACTCGCCCCTCATCCAGGCAACCACCCGTCGGCCACGACCGGGCCCGCGTACGGGGTACTGCTTTTCGGGGGGTCCGCCAGTGCCCCCTTCCACGACGCCGTCACCGGGGCATGGATCGGGCCGGTACGGCGAGACAGGGGCAGGCCGGTGCCGTCGTGGGCGTGGGTGATGATCTCGGCGGTGATGGAAATGGCCGTTTCCTGGGGTGTGTGGGCGCCCAGGTCGAGCCCTATCGGGGAGTTGAGGCGGGCGAGGTCTGCCTCCGGTACGCCGGTGTCCCGCAGTAGTTCCAGGCGCTGTTCGTGGGTGCGCCGCGAGCCCATGGCCCCGATGTAGCCGACCGGCAGGCTCAGCGCGAGGCGCAGGAGGGGGATGTCGAACTTGGCGTCGTGGGTGAGGACGCAGATGGCGGTACGGGAGTCCACTTCGGTGGCGGCCAGGTACCGGTGCGGCCAGTCGGTCACGACCTCGTCCGCGTGCGGGAAGCGGGCGCGGGTGGCGAAGACAGGACGGGCGTCGCACACGGTGACTCGGTAGCCCAGAAAACGCCCCGCCTCGCTCAGCGCGTCGGCGAAGTCGACGGCACCGAAGATCAGCATGTGGGGAGGCCGGGCACTGGTGTGGACGAGCACCGACAGCCGCTCGGGGCAGGTGTCGGCGTCCCCGCCGACCTCGATCCGGCCGGTGCGGCCGGCCCGCAGCAGCGCACGCGCCTGCGCCGCCACAACCTCGTCCTCGCGTTGCCCGCCCAGGGTTCCGTCGTACGGGCCCTCGGCAGGCACGTAAAGGGTGCCGCCGAGGAGTTCTTCCGGGCTGTCCACGACCTGGGCCACCGCGGCTGGTCGGCCCGCCACCATTTCGGCGAGGGCTGCGGTGAGATGGGGCTGCACCGCGGGATCCACCCGCTGTACCAGGATCTCGATTTCGCCACCGCAGGTCAGGCCCACGGCGAAGGCGTCGGAGTCCGAGTAGCCGAAGCGCGTCAGTACCGGAGCACCGCCGGATTCGAGTGTCTCCCGGCACAGTTCGTAGACCGCTCCCTCCACGCAGCCGCCGGAGACGCTGCCGATCACGTCGCCGTCGGCGCTCACGGCGAGCGCGGTGCCGGGGGGCAGGGGTGCGCTGCCGTTGACGTCGACGACGGTGGCGAGGGCGAAGGGACGGGCTTCCCCGCACCAGGCGTGCAGCGTTTCCGCGATGTTCAGCATGGACGGGTCTTCCTCGAGGACGTGGTGAACGGGCCGCCGCCGCACCGCCGGGGGGACGGAGTTCGCGGCGGCGGCCCTGGTGTGCCCTGCGTGGCGGGGGGTGGCCCGCAGGGCGGTCGTGGCGAGCCTGGTTGCTCAGAGCAGGGCTTCGGCCGTGATGGGCAGGTCGCGGATGCGGCGTCCGGTGGCGTGGAAGACCGCGTTGGTGAGGGCGGCGGCCACCCCGAGCTGGACGACTTCGCCGATGCCCTTGACGCCGATGGGATCGGCCTCGTGGTCCTCCCCGTCGAGGTAGATGGCCTTGAGGTCGGGGATGTCGGCGTTGACGGGGACGAGATAGTTGGCCAGGTCGGCGTTGACGATGCGGCCGTCGCGCTGGTCCATGACCGTGTGCTCCAGCAGGGCTTGCCCGATGCCGCCGACCATGCCGCCCAGGGCCTGGCTGTCGGCGAGCTTGGGGCTGATGACGCGGCCCACGTCGTACACGCCGAGCATCCGCCGCATCCGGACAAGACCGAGGCGGGCGTCGACGGCGACCTCGGTGAACACCGCGCCGTAGGAGTGCACCGAGGCCCGGTGGGACTCTTCGGGGGTGTAGGAGCCGAGCACTTCGAGGTGGGTGCGGTTGTTGCGGGCCAGCAGCCGCTGGTAGGTCTCCCCGCGCGCGGGGTTGTCCTTCACGTACAGCCGCCCGCCGCGTACGACGACGGTGTCGGCGTCGGCGCCGTACAGCGGCGAGTCCTCGTCCTCGACGGCGAGTTCGATCGCCTGCTTGCGCAGCTTGTCGCAGCCGTCCTGGACGGCGGAGCCGACGTTGGCCATGGTCATGGAGCCGCCGTGCGGCGGGGTCACCGGCATGCGGGAGTCGCCGAGACGGAAGGTCACGTTGCGTATGGTCAGGCCGAGGGCGTCGGCGGCGAGCTGGCTCTGGGAGGTGTAGGTGCCGGGACCCATGTCGCTGGTCGCGGCTTCGACCAGAGCCGTGCCGTCGGCGTTGAGCCGGACCGACGCCTGGGCTGCCCAGTAGAGGTGGTGGTAGACGCCGGCGGCCATGCCGGTGCCGATCAGCCAGTCGCCGTCGCGGGTCGAGCGGGGCTTGGGGTTGCGGCGGTGCCAGCCGAACTCGCGGGCGCCGGTGGTGTAGCACTCGCGCAGCCGCCGGGTGGAGAACGGCAGTCCGTTCGACTCGTCCTCGGCCGGCTCGTTGCGCCGGCGCAGCTCGATCGGGTCGATGCCGAGTTCGTGGGCGAGTTCGTCCATCGCCGACTCGACGGCGAAGGAGCCGGTGGCGTAGCCGGGCCCGCGCATCCAGCACGGTGTGTTCACGTCGAGCGACACCGTCCGGTATTCCTGGCGGACGTTGGGGGTGCTGTAGAACATGTTGCCGGGGGCCAGGATGCCCTCTTCCACGAAGTTCTCGTACGTCGAGGTCTCGGCCGTGACGTCGTTGACCATGGCGGTCAGGCGTCCGCGCCGGTCACTGCCCAGGCCCAGCCGGAACTCGTACGTGGGCCGGTAACCGACCCCGAAGTAGAGCTGCTTGCGCGAGAGCACGAGTTTGACCGGGCGGCCCGTCTCACGGGCGGCGACGGCCGCGATCGTGACGTGCGGCCAGGAGCGGATCGCGCCGCCGAACCCGCCGCCGACGAACGGCGAGATGACACGGACCGACTCCTGCGGGATACCGAACACGGCGGCCAGCTCGACCTGCGTGCCGGGCACCCACTGGGTCTTGTCCCACAGGGTCAGCTTGTCCCCGTCCCAGCGGGCGATGGTGGCGTGCGGCTCCATCGGGTTGTGGTGGTTGCGGCCCATCCGGTACGTCACGTCCAGCCGTACAGCGGCGGAGTCGAGCGCCTTGTCCGCGTCACCGCGCGCGTACGTGATCGGCTTCCAGTCCGGGCGGTCGGCCGGGTCGGCCATGTCGGTCGACGGCGGCTGGGCGTCGTAGGAGACCTTCACCAGGCTCGCCGCGTGCTGCGCCGTCTCCAGCGTGGTGGCGACGACGACGGCGATCGGCTGCCCGTGGAAGTGGACCTGGTCGTCCTGGAAGACGTGCAGTCTGTCGCCTTCCAGCGGGTCGATCGAGGCGGGGTTGTCGCGGTAGGCCAGCTTGGGCGCGTTGAGGTGGCTGATCACCTTCAGGACGCCGGGCTGGGCGAGGGCGGCGCGGGTGTCGATGCCGGTGATCCGGCCGCGGGCGACGGTGCTGTCGACGACGACGGCGTGGACCACGCCCTTGATGTCGTGCTCGGCGGCGTATGTCGCCTTCCCGGTCACCTTCAGCCGGCCGTCCACGCGGGAGAGCGGCGCTCCGACGGCTGCCTGCGGCTGGGGGCTCATTTGGTACCTCCTACGACGCGCAGCTGGCGTTCGACGGTCCGTTTCAGCAACTCGACCTTGAAGCGGTTGTGCTCCAAGGGGCGGGCCCCCTCGGCGGCGCGTTCGGCCGCCGCGGCCCACAGGCTTTCCGACGGTCGTTCGCCGATGAGGTGACGCTCGACGGCGGGCAGCTTCCACGGCACGGTGCCGACGCCTCCGGCGGCCACCTTCGCCTCCTGGATCCGCCCGCCGCGTACGTGCAGGGCGACGGCCGCGGAGGTCAGGGCGAACTCGTACGACTGCCGGTCGCGGACCTTCAGATAGCCGGACTTGAGGGGACGGGGGTGGGCCGGGATCTCCACGGCGGTGATCAACTCACCGGGGCGGAGGGCCTGTTCGCGGTTGGGGGTGCTGCCGGGCCGGAGCAGGAAGTCGGCGAAGGGGACGCTGCGTTCCCCGGCCGGGCCGAGCAGGTGGACGGTCGCCTCCAGCGCGGCGAAGGCGACGGCCACGTCCGAGGGGTGGGTGGCCACGCAGTCCGCGGACGTGCCCAGGATCGCGTGCGTACGGTTGAAGCCTTCCAGTGCCGCACAGCCGGAGCCCGGCTCGCGCTTGTTGCAGTTCGCGGTGACGTCACGGAAGTACGTGCACCGGGTGCGCTGCATGATGTTCCCGCCGATGGTGGCCATGTTCCGCAACTGGGCCGACGCGCTCAGCTCCAGCGCCTGCGAGATCACGGGGTAGAGAGTGCGCACCTTGGGATGGGCGGCGGCCTCGGCCATCCGCACCAGGGCGCCGATGCGCAGGCCGCCGCGCTCGGTGACGGTGACCTCCCGCAGGGGCAGAGCCGTGATGTCGACCAGGGTTCTGGGGCGTTCGACGGTCTCGCGCATGAGGTCGACCAGGGTGGTACCGCCGGCGATGTACCGCCCGCCGCGCCGGCCCGCGTCCAGGGCCTCGCGGGTGCTGTCCGCCGTGGTGTAGGAGAAGGGGTACATGGCACTCACTTCCCGTGCGCGGTCTGCTCGACCGCGCGCACGATCTTGACGTAACAGCCGCAGCGGCAGATGTTGCCGCTCATCCACTCCCCGATCTCGTCCTTGGAGCCGGTGTGGCCCTCCTGGATGCAGCCGACGCCGGACATGATCTGGCCAGGGGTGCAGTAGCCGCACTGAAAGGCGTCCTGTTCGATGAACGCCTGCTGCAGCGGGTGCAGTTCGTCGCCGTCGGCCAGACCCTCGATGGTGGTGACCTCGGCGCCCTCCAGCCGTATCGCCAGCGTCAGGCAGGAGTTGACCCGCCGTCCGTCGACCAGGACCGTGCAGGCCCCGCAAGCACCGGCGTTGCAGCCCTTCTTGCTGCCGGTGAGGTCCAGATGCTCTCGCAGCAGATCCAGCAGCGAGGTCCGGTTGTCGACGGTGACGGTGTGCCGCTTGCCGTTGACGGTCAGGGAGACACGGCCGCTGGGCGGCGCGTCAGCGGCGGCCGCCTCCTCGGCGCCCAGGCCGAACGGTCCCGCGACCAGGCCGCCCGCCACTACAGCACCACCGACAGCGGCGGTCGCGGCGACAAACGTGCGTCGGGACGGTTCCGACGGGGGCGTGGCCGGCGGAGGAACAGCTGAATCAGTGACTTCAGTAGACATGCGTACGCTTTCTCCTCGGTGGAAGGTCAACGGCCTTGCTCATCGGCGCATTTGCAGGGGGACTGGCGTCGTCTCCAAGGCGTGGCAACCGGCTGGTCTGCCCGTCGCCCGGCGATGACGGATGCTGCGTCTGCGCATGAGGGCATGCGTCGGCAGGTCAGCTGCACCCATCAGGCGCGCGACCGTCGTTGCCGCTCTGCTCCGGATGCGATCCGGCGCTTGCGTCGCGGGTGTCAGCCGGCGGGGTTGTGTGTCTGTCCGGTGGTGTGGGGGCTGGTGGTGTGCGTGGTGGTCCAGCTGGCGAGGATGTTGAGGGCCTCGGCGGAGGGAGAGGCGGGTTCGGGGGTGTAGATGACGAGGGATTGTTCGAGGTCGCCCTCGACGGCCAGGACTGCGAATTCGAGGGTGAGATCGCCGACGAGCGGGTGGTGCAGGCGTTTGATGCCGGTGGTATGGGCGCGGACGTTGTGATCGGCCCACATGCTGCGGAAGGTGTCGCTGTGCAGGGACAACTCGCCGATCAACTCGGTGAGTTGCGCGTCATCGGGGTGACGGCCGGCGTACAGGCGGAGCCTGGCCACGCACGTCTCGGCCACCTGGTCCCAGTCGGCGTACAGCCTGAAGGCGGCCTCGTCGAGGAAGACGTAGCGGGCGAAGTTGCGCTCGCGGTGGGGCCGGGCTTCAAAGTCCGTGTAGAGAGCGCAGGCGAGCTTGTTGGCGGCCAGGACGTCCAGGCGTCGCCCCTCGATCACCGCGGGGACGCTGAGTGAGTCCAGGGCGCGGTACAGGACCGGGTGGACCCTTTGGGGGGCGAGGGGGCGCTTGCGGCGGGTCCGGGCGGTGGGCTTGGGCTGGGTGAGGGTGAAGAGATGGGCGCGTTCGGTCTCGTCGAGGTGCAGGGCGCGGGCGACCGCGTCCAGGACGGTTTCGGAGACGCCCTGGGTGCGGCCTCGCTCCAGGCGGACGTAGTAGTCGACGCTGACCCCGGCGAGCTGGGCGACTTCCTCGCGGCGCAGCCCCGGCACGCGGCGGGGCCCCGGGTGTGGGGTGAGGCCGGCCTGCTCGGGGGTGATCCGGGCCCGGCGGGTGCGCAGGAACTCACGGATCTCGCTGCTGCGGTCCATGGGACCACCGTAGGACGGCGTTGTGCCCGCCGGAGCCTTGTAAGGGGTACTGGCAGACCCCCCGAAGAGCGGGGCCCGTACGGCGGCGCACGTGGGGACCGCGGGTGGTCGCCTGGACGGCGGGTACTCATGAGCGTGCCCCCATGCCGGCGCTATCGAGGTCGCTGATGCAAAGCCAAGGGAATTCATCGCGCAGCCGATCCGGCCTTGCTGGATGCGCAGTGATGAGCGCGGGCGCCCTGGCCGATGGCAGTTGCTCACCGTCAACGGTCGGCTCGCGCTGACCGGTCAGGGCATACGCGGACGGCGAGTACAGAGGCGGCAGCGGGATCCATCGACGTGGCGGTCACCCTTGACGAAGGCGCGATCACCGACGTCACCGTCACGGTAGCGACATCGAGGTCCTGGCTGGGACGGTTCACGAGCTGGCGTGCCCGGACGGCGTATCCGCCGGTGAGGACAAGCGGGTACGGAGAGCCGAGCGTGATCACGTCCGCAAGAAGCCGCGCGTGCAGCTCCGGCATGTCCATCACGCGGCTGCCCGGGTGCGCGAGGCGAGCTGAAGGAAGGCGTCCTCCCACACCGTGCGCACGGTGCGACCGACCAGAGTGCGCAGCACGGCCACAGCTGGAGAAGCAGGTCCTGGCTGAGGTAGTGGGGAAGGCCATCGCGTAGGCCCTCGTGCAGGACGGTGCCGTACAGGCCCATACGTGGTGACGGTTGCTCATTGGCAGATGCCGCAGTACAGGATGTCGAGCTTGACGTCGTGCGGTCCGACATCGCGGCGCTCGCTGGTGACGGGGCCGAGCGGCTTGCCTGCTTCGTGGGTGCCGAACGCGTTGACAGTGGTGGACACGGTGATTCCGTTTCGCGGATGGCAGGTGATGTCAGGCTTCGGGGATGGCGCGGCCGAAGTCGGCGAGGGTGACGTTCTCCGGCTCGGGACCTCCGCGGCGGCCGGTCTCCAGGCCGTCGAGGGCCTTCAACTCGTCCGCGGTGAGTTCGAAGTCGAAGACGTCGATGTTCTCGGCGATCCGGTGGCGCTTGGTCGACTTGGGGATCACCGAGCGACCCTGCTGGAGGCCCCAGCGCAGCAGCACCTGGGCCGGGCTCTTGCCGTGCGCCTCGGCGATGCGGGTGACGGCCGGGTCGTCAAGGACGCTCCTGCGGTCCTCGCCGTAGCCCGGGTAGAAGGTGATCCCGCCGATGGGGGACCACGCCTGGTTGAGGATGCCGTGCCGGTCGTCGAAGCCGAGTACGGCGCGCTGCTGGAAGTAGGGGTGGATCTCCAACTGGTTGACGGCCGGCACGACGGAGGTCGCGTCGAGCAGCGCCGTCAGGTGATCGACCATGAAGTTGCTGACGCCGATGGCTCGGACCTTGCCGTCGGCCAGGAGCTTTTCCAAGGCGCGGTAGGCGGCGAGGGTCTTGTCGAAGTCCGACGGCAGGGCCTGGTGCAGGATCAGCAGGTCGATCCGGTCGACGCCGAGCTTGGCGGCGCTCTTGTCGAAGCCGTGCAGGGTCTCGTCGTAGCCGTAGTCGCTGATCCAGATCTTGGTCTCGACGAAGATGTCCTCGCGCGGCACCGCGGACTCGCGGATGGCCTGGCCGACCTCGCGTTCGTTGCCGTACGCGGCGGCGGTGTCGATGTGCCGGTAGCCGAGGTCGAGGGCCGCCGTGACGGCCGCCCGGGTCTCGTCCGGCGGGGTCTGGAAGACGCCGAGCCCGAGGACGGGCATCTCGACGCCGTTGTTGAGGGTGAGGGTCTGCATCACAGAGACCTTTCGTTCCGGGTGGCCCGTACGGGCACGATGAGGGTCAGGACGGCCACGACGGCCAGGGCGAGCAGCACGGTGGAGCCGGTCAGGGCCGCGCCCGAGCGGGACGCGATGTCGGCGGCCGCATGGCCGGTGGAGACGGCGGCGGCCACAGCGGTCAGGATGCTCAGGCTCAGCGCGCTGCCGACTTGGTGAACGGTGTTGACCAGGCCCGAGCCGGCCCCCGCGTCCTCAGGGGTGACGCCGTCGACGCCGCTGGAGGTCAGCGGGGCCAGCGCCAGCCCCTGGCCGGCGCCTATGAGCACCATTGGCAACGCCACTCCCGTCAGGTAGGGCGTGTGCAGGTCGAGGCGGCTCAGCCAGGCCATGCCCACCGTGGTCAGAGCGATTCCGGCGGCGAGCACCCGCGGCCTGCCGAACCTCTCCAGCAGCCGCGGCACCCGGACGGCGAAGACGAAGTTGACCAGCGTCATCGGCAGGAAGGAGAGCCCGGCCTGCAACGGCGTCCGGTGGTAGACACTCTGCACGAACTGCGCGGTGAAGAAGAAGAACCCCATCATCGCGCCCATGTAGAGCATCCGGGTGACGTAGGCGCCGCTGCGCTCCCGGCTCGCGAACAGCCGCAACGGAACGATCGGCTGCGCGGCCCGCCGCTCCACCTGCACGAACAGGCCCAGCATCACCGCACCGGCCCCCAGGGGGAGCAGGGTGGCAGAAGCCGTCCAGCCGAGGTCGGCCGCATCGACGATCCCCAGGACCAGGGCGGTCGAGCCCAGCGTCGCCAGCAGAGCCCCGGTGATGTCGAAGCGGCCCCGTCGGCGGTCGGTCTCGGGCAGGAACCGCAGGGCCAGCACCATCATCACGATGCCGATCGGCACGTTGAGGAAGAACCCGGCCCGCCACGAGACCAGGTCGGCGACGAGCCCCCCGACGACCAGGCCGAAGGCCGCACCGAGACCGGCCACAGCACTGTAGGCGGCCATGGCCCGGTTGCGGGACCGGCCCTCGGCGAAACTGCGCGTGAGCAGAGACAGCGCGGAGGGAGCCAGCACCGCCGCCCCGACGCCCTGGAGCGCCCGCGCGGCGATCAGCCACCATGCGGTCTGCGCGGCGCCCACCAGGAGCGAGGCCAGCGAGAAGGCGATCAGCGACAACAGGAAGACCCTGCGGTGTCCGAACAGGTCACCGGCTCGCGCTCCCAGGAGCAGCAGCCCGCCGAAGACCAGGACGTAGGCATTGGTGATCCAGGACAGGCCGGTCTCGGAGAAGCCCATGTCGGACCGGATCTGTGGCAGCCCGGTGAACACGATGGAGTTGTCCAGGATGACCATGAAGTAGCTGACGCAGATGATCGCGAGGATCAGTGTCGAGCGGGCCGGGGACCCGCGCTGCTCGCACCGGTCCGGGCGCGTCGCGGGGACGGCGTGGTGACCCCTGGGTCGCTCGGCACACGGGGGGTTGCCCGGACGGCTCGGGTCGGCGACGTGCCCGGCACGGACGTCGCCGGCCTCGCATGTGGGTGCTGCGCGCACGGTGTTCCTTCGAGTCGGCTGTGAGTTCAGGCCCGGTCTCGGACCGCCACTTCTGGCCTTCCCCAGGTAACTGCACGTCGGCCCACGAGTGGGAGTCACTGCTCTTCCAGGTACTGGCAGTACCTCGCAGGCCGGCTCGGACAGACCTAACGTGATGGTTTCGGCACGACACGCAGGACGATCAAAAGGAGGTCGCAGTGCCCCCGGCTCCGGCATCCACACCAGCCCGTCGGCTGAGCCGCACCGTCTGTCCCGCGCCGCCCTCCCGCTTCGGCGACGTCCTGCGCGACGGCGCACGGGCCCAGCTCGGGGCGAGCACGCTCCACACCGATCCGCGCCCGCCGCTGTCCGCCGTAGGCGCGGCCGACGACAACACCAGGATCTGAGCATGGCCGACAGAACCAAGAAGGACCTCGCCCCCGAAGTGCGCGAGTTCCTGAGCACCCGACGGGCGCGGCTCACCCCGCAGCAGGCCGGGCTCCCGGTCTACGGCGGAAAGCGACGCGTGGCGGGGCTGCGTCGCGAGGAGGTCGCCCTGCTCGCGGGAATGAGTGTGGACTACTACGTCCGGCTCGAGCGCGGGAACCTCAGCGGTGCCTCGGACTCGGTGCTCGAAGCCCTCGCGCACGCACTGCAACTCGACGAGGCCGAGCGCACCCACCTCTACGACCTGGCCCGTGCGGCGGCACCGTCGGGCCGACGCCCCACGGCGACCGCCTCCCGGGTACGGCCGACGATCCTGCGCCTGCTCGACTCCATGGCCGATGTGCCGGCCTATGTACGCAACGCCCACTTCGACATCCTGGCTGCCAACACCCTGGGGCGGGCAATGTACGCGCCGATCTACGACTCACCGCTGTTCGCGCAACGCGGGCCGGTCAACAGCGCCCGCTTCATGTTCCTGGACCCCGCGAGCAGGGAATTCTGGGCCGACTGGGACAAGGGGGCCGACGACGCGGTCGCCTTCCTGCGCACCGAGACCGGCCGCGCACCGCACGACAAGGCGCTGACCGACCTGGTCGGGGAGCTGACCACCAGGAGCGACGACTTCGCACGCCGCTGGGCCCGCCACGACGTGAAGTTCCACCGCTCGGGCGTGAAGAACCTGCACCATCCGCTGGTCGGCGATCTCGCCCTGCCCTACGAGGCGATGGACCTGCCGTCCGACCCTGGACTCCGCCTCAACTTCTACACACCCGAACCGGACTCCCGGGAGCAGGAGGCTCTCGGCCTCCTCGCCAGCTGGGCGGGCACCGGCACCGTCGTGCCCTCCCGGAACGACTGACCACCCTCGATCGAGGAGAACCACTTCATGCAGTACCGACCGCTCGGCCGCACAGGCGTCCAGGTCAGCCCGCTCTGCCTGGGCGCGATGATGTTCGGCCCCTGGGGCAACGAGGACGAAGCCGACTCGATCCGGATCATCCACCGCGCCCTCGACGCGGGTATCAACTTCGTCGACACCGCTGACGTGTACTCCGCCGGCGTCTCCGAAGAGATCGTCGGCAAGGCGCTCAAGGACCGACGCGAGGACGTCTTCCTGGCGACCAAGTTCTTCATGCCGATGGACCAGGACGACCCCAACCAGCGAGGCGGCTCACGGCGCTGGATCATCCGCGAGGTCGAGAACTCCCTGCGGCGGCTCGGCACCGACCACATCGACCTCTACCAGGTACACCGACCCAGCCAGGACACGGACGTGGCAGAGACCCTCGGCGCCCTCTCCGACCTGGTGCATCAGGGCAAGATCCGCTACATCGGCTCCTCGTCCTACTCCGGCTCCCAGATCGTCGAGGCCCAGTGGACCTCGCGAGAGCGTCACCTGGAGCGGTTCGTGACCGAGCAGCCGCCGTACTCGATCCTGGTCCGGGGCATCGAGGAGGACGTGCTCCCCACCGTGCGCCGTCACGGCATGGGCACGCTCACCTACAGTCCGCTCTCCGGCGGGTGGCTCTCCGGCCGCTACCGCAAGAACGCCTCCGAGGGCCCAGCCTCCGCGGCGCGCCCCCAGGCCCGGTTCGACATGAGCACCCCCGCCAACCAGCGCAAGCTCGACGCCGTCGAACAGCTCGCCGTCCTGGCGGAGAAGGCCGGTCTCACCCTGATCGAGCTGGCCGTCGCCTTCGTCATCAACCACCCCGGCGTCACCTCGGCGATCATCGGCCCGCGCACCATGGAGCAGCTGGAGGCGTTCCTGCCCGCCGCGGACATCACGCTGTCTTCCGACGTGCTCGACGCCATCGACGAGATCGTCGCCCCCGGAGTCACGGTCAACCCCGTCGACAACAGCTACGGAGACTTCGAGCTGCGGGCTGACCAGCGGCGGCGCTGACGTGACCCGCCTCGGCCGGTCATGGTCGATCGAGTCGGGTCACCGGCATAAGCGGAGTGATCGGCCCCGGGGCTGTGCCCCGCTCGACCGCCCACTCCCGTGACAGAGCTTTCTCTCCCTGCCCCTGCACGCGCGGCGGGCAGGGGCGGCGCCGCAGTAGGTCGGCATGCGGCGTCACCGC
This sequence comes from Streptomyces caelestis, assembly GCF_014205255.1. Taxonomy (GTDB): domain Bacteria; phylum Actinomycetota; class Actinomycetes; order Streptomycetales; family Streptomycetaceae; genus Streptomyces; species Streptomyces caelestis. The sequence goes on from NZ_JACHNE010000001.1 coordinate 7,208,373, forward strand.
TGTCCGGCGTGACGCTCATTTGACGCTCTGCGCGTCTAATCGCTCCCGAGAGAGTCAGAAAACCAGCTCTGACCTGCGAGTTTATCGAACCCTCCTGGGGTGACGTGTTTCCGATGACGCATCATGTGGAGTGCGTCGCCATCCTTGAACCGGCGGCTAAGGGCTCCTGACCTGCGGTTTTACCCGTGTGCATTATGTGCGGTGTGGGCGTTACGGGCGATATCTTGACGCTGAAATGACGCTCGTGACGCTCATTTGACGCTCGTTCTGATGGGCTGTCAGGCGTGTTGCTGGGCTGGTCAAGCCACGTGAATCGGCGTGGTCGCAGAGGCCCGGCCGGGGAAAAGTTCCGTTGGGCGGTCGGGAGATAGCCGCGGCGGCATCATGGCGGGGTGGATTACAACCTCAGCGGGCTGAGCACCCGGGAGTTCGAGCACGTGTCGCAGGCCCTGGCCCAGGAGATCCTCGGGCCGGGCGTTTCGGCCTTTGGGGACGGCAAGGACGGCGGGCGTGAGGCAACGTTCGAGGGGCGGGTGCCCTATCCGAGCGAGCTTGAGGCATGGGACGGCTACGGGGTCGTGCAGGCCAAGTTCCGGCAGCGCACGGATCAACAGCCCCAGGATGCCGTCTCGTGGCTGAAGGGGCAGGTCAAAGAGGAATTCGAAGCGTGGCTGAGCCCGACCTCGAAGCGAGAGCGGCTGCCCGAGTATCTGATCTTCACCACCAATGTGATCCTGACTCCCGTGCGGGGCAGCGGAGGCATTGCCCAGATTGAGCAATTCGTGTCCACGTATGCGGCACGCCTTGGGCTCAAGGGCTGGGCGGTGTGGCACCACGACCAGCTGTGCCGCTACCTGGATCGGTACGACTCCATCCGCCGTACCTACGCCGGTGCCATCACCTCCGGTGACGTCCTCGCACAGTTGCTCGACGCCGTGTCCGCCGGACACAAGCCCAGGTCAGATGCCCTCACTGATGCGGCCCGTGCCTCGCAGCACCGCCGTGAGGCACGACTGAGCCTTGTGCCCGAGGAGCGCGCCGATGCCGTTCTGGACTGGGCTGACAAGTCCTCACTGCCGGTGGTGACTGTCCCAGCCGGCACTCTGGCGGTTCTGGTCGCGCCCATGGGAGCTGGCAAGAGTGAGGAAGCCGAAAGTTGGTTGCGGGAAGGGCTCCGCGAGGCAGCGGGTGACCCTGACGTGGTGATCCCTGTATGGGTGGATGCTGGCAAGGCCGTACCGGATCTGCTGGACGCCATCCCGCGCGCGGGCGGCGAGCCGGCGAGTGGACTCGGACGTATCGTGATCGACGATCTCGATGGGATCTCACCCGAGCAGGTTGCACAGCTCCTGTACGAGCCCAGGCTTCTGCTGGCCGCCCACCCGACCGCCCGGATTCTCGCCACATGCAGACCTGGAATCGAGCTGGGCAGGGCTGTGGTGCACGAGGTCGCCCCGTGGTCAGTTCGGAGGGGCGCGGAACTTCTGGACCTTGTTGTCGGAAGCGACGCGCGGATGCTTTTCGAAGAGCGTGAAGTGCAGGACCTGCTGACCAGCCCCCTTCAAGCACTGTCCGTCGCCTCCCGCCTCCTGGCCGGTGAAGACGCACGGGTGTCCAGCCTGGAGCTACTGTCCGGTCTGGCCGCTTCCGTCATCAAAGGACGACGCAAGGGCTCCCCAACCTCACAGACCTGGGACCGCCTTGCTCGTCTCGCCGTACACATCCTGAATGCCGGAGGTTCAGTCCCCGCTCAGCATTTCGGGCATGAAGCCGAGGTGTGGGAGCTGACCGACACCGGTCTGGTCGTCCAGGAAGCTGCGGGACTCCGCTTCGCCCTGCCTGTCTTCGAGCAGCACTTCGGCGCCCAGGCCCTGCGCAAGGGCTCCGTACTGCCGGAGGAGATCGTCACTGCCGACGCTTTCCCTCGGTGGCGCTACGCGATCGCGTTCGCCGTGAGCGCGAGTGCCCCGGACGAAGCGGAGAACCTCATGCTCCGCCTTGCTCGGGCCAACCCTGCGGCCGCTTCCTGGACGTTCGACGAGATTGCCCGGGGCAAGAAGCAACACCATGGCATGCGAGAGGCTGAAGACACGGCCAGGACCACCATCGCCCGACTGGTCCGGGCGGACCACGACGAACTCCGAACGGCTGAAACCGCAGGCACTTGGCTGCGGGAGGCGCTCGAAGCCCTTGTTGAGGGTTTCGGTCCGCTGAGCGGCTCGCTTGTTGAAATGCGGGATGGACGGCTGCCTCGGTGGGGAGTGTGGGCGAAGGAGGGCTGGGTGGCCATCTCTCCGTCGAGATACTCCTCCGAGCCGCCCGCGGTGACTCCACTGGCCTCACACCCGTCGAACCGTGAAGACCTCGAATGGCGATGGTGGAGTCAGCACCTCTTTCTTGGAGAGCCGCTGGGCAGGTGGGGCTGGGCCCGCGGACGGATCCGCGAGCCCCTTGAGCGTGTAGTCCGACGTGGTGCTCTTCTGGTGCCGCCGGATTCTCCGTTGGCCCATGAGCGGCTGTGGCACCTTGCGCAGCGACTCCGCCAGGGAAACGTGCCCCGCGATGGCGTCTCCGTGCCCGAAGTGCGCCGGCGAGTTGAGGCGATGATGGAGCGTGTGCGGACATCCGTGCGGTACACCCATCAGGTTGCGGGCTACACCTACGACACGGCGGACATCCGGTGGTTGCACTCCCAGTTGGCCGGTGTTATCGACGAGGTGTTGCGCAGACCGTACGGCGAACCGGATCAGGAAATCCCTCGGCGCGGACGGATGTGGCAGGGGTATTCCCCGTTGCTGACGCTGAGGATCACCAGACAGATTCTGCGGGACGCCCTCATCGGCTACCGACAGCTGGTCGAATTGAACTTCCCGTCCCTCGCCCCTGCGCTGGGCCTCTACAGCGTTCTGCCCGTGAGCGCCGAGGGCATGGTGGTCATGCCGGAGGACGACACGGACGGGTCGCACAGCGGCTTGATCCATACCCTCCGCCCCAAGGCGGCAGGGCGCCGCAATGACCCACCTGAGGTGGACCTGGACCTGTGGACCGAGCCGGGGTTCGGCCCTACCTCCGTTCCCCGGTGGTCCGGTCGATGCCAAGACGAATTTCCATCGGCCGTACTACGTAGATCGCGAGCTGTCCACGGGTCATCCCGCCCGGCGACTGAGCTCGCCTATGAGTGGCTGGTCCGTGACTTGAAGGCGGTTGGCTGGCTGGGTGTGAACGTCCAGCTCTCTGTATGAAGGCGTCGTTAAGGTGTCAGGGACGGCGATCGGCCAGGCACGCCGTCCAGCTTTTGTAGTGGGTGGTGTCCGAGCCGGATGCCGCCGTTGCGGAGTGAGCGAGTATCCAGGCGGGCAGCCCGTATTGTCGTGTAGAGCGTTTGAACTGACCGAGCAGGACACGGGATTGACCCTTCGTGAGTTGGCAACGGAGCTGGCCAGGAGTTATCAGGCTGCGTGGTATCAAGGAGACTTCCCCTGTGAGAGGGCCTCTTCGGCGACGAGCTGCTGGGGGCGATGAAGCGCGGCGCGTACCTGATCAACACCGCGCGGCGAAGATCGTCGACCGGGACGCCGTCGACCGCGCCCTGCGCAGCGGGCAGTTGGCGGGCTACGCGGGCGACGTCTGGTACCCGCAGCCAGCCCCGGCCGACCACCCCTGGCGCACGATGCCGCACCACGGCATGACCCTGCACATCTCCGGATCGTCGCCCGCTACGCGGCCGGCACCCGGGAGACCCTGGAGCCTTGGTTCGCGGGCCGCCCGATCCGCGACGAGTACCTCATCGCCGACGGCGGCGGCCTCGTCGGCACCGGCGCGCACTCCTACTCCGTCAACAAGTGAGCCACGGAGGCCACCGCCACCTGACCCGCCCACGTCAGACCCGGTCGATGTGCACGTCCATCGACTTCACCCGCACGGTGGCCTCCATCCCGACCTCCAGACCCAGCTCCTCCACAGCCTCCCGCGTCAGCAGGGCCAGCCGGCGCGGGCCCCACCTGGATCTCCACCTGCGCCGCCACGTCACCGAGCTTGACCGCGGTGACGATGCCGGGGAAGGCGTTGCGCACCGAGGTGCTGGAGGCACTCTCCTCACCGCTCCCGGCCAGCTCCACGGAAAAGGCGGCCAGATCCTCCCCGTCGATGACCCGCTTCCCGCTCTCGTCACGACGGGTCGCCACCCGGCCCGCGTCCGCCCACCGCCGCGCGGTGTCCGGACTCACGCCGAGTAGCCTCGCGGCCTGGCATTGTGCAGGACTGCATGCGCGCCAAGATATGCCGTTCGGCTCAGGCGGAGGACACCGGCGAAGCCCCAGGGGATCCAAGAATGCCCATTCACCCACCCGATGAGCTGACGGGTGTCCATCCTGGGTAAATGACTCAGCCTGCCCCTTCGCCAACACCGCACGGCACTCCGAAGATCACGGCGCTGACGCGGCGCGACATCTTTGACTACCTGCGTGGTGAGGGCGGCCCCTGGTGCGGACGGCTCGAAGAGATCGAATTTCTGGAGGACCTGTACGACCTCGACCGGCTGGCGTCGACGGACCCCCGGTTCACGACCGCGCGAGAGGACATCGACAAGCACCGGGTCATCAACCCGATGGACTGGCCGGACGACTGGGTCTTCGAAGATCCGCGCTTCCAACTCCTCGACGGCCATGACGAGGTACTCCTCGCTTTCCTGGCACGGTTCGTTCATCCAGACGTGCAGTCCGACGTCGACCATTCCTCCCGGCACGTCGAGGAGTTGAACCGCCTCCTTGGACCGGACGGTTGGGCCCTCCGGCCTTTCGACTTCTTGTCGGGCCGACCGATCTACACCCCCTTCCCTACCCAGGCAACCGGCCCGCTGATCTCGCTGCCCCTTGATGACGACGACACCGTAAAACTCGACCTCGTTCTCGGGCAGACCTTCAGCCTCCTCGACCGCGACGGCGAGGAGGCCGCCCGTGACCTGCTCCGCCCTGCTGTCCTGACACTGCGCCGTGACGGCGGCTTCCTCCACCACATGCCCGGTGACGGATGGACGGCCGACACATACGAGGCCGTTCTCACTGTGGATCGGGCCCTCTTGCCCGCGTTCACAGAAGCCGTGACCGACGCGATCTGGCAGCGTCTGGAGTCCGTGCTCACCCGGCTCCAGCGCGAAGACGTGCAGTCCCTTGAGATCGAGGGCACCATCGGGCCGCTACCGGCTGTCTCGCAGAACTGGAGAAACCAGACAGCCGAGCCCGTTCCGGAGGCCGTTCGACGCCTGCGCATCGCCTTGCCGTCCACAGAATTCGACGTAGCGCGGCAGGACTTCGCGGACCTTGAGGTGAGAGGCAACGGATTTGCCTACTTCTACGACACCCGCCAGGGTCGAATGATCTCTGACTTCCTCCTCGACGACCGGCCGCTAGTGGCAACGCTGTGTCACGTCACCTTGATCAACAAGGGCGGCGTCCTCTCGCCTCGGATCAAACTGTGGAAGAAGGACAAGTCCAAGGCTGCGAGGACAGCAGTCATGGAGGCGATACCCGGTACCGAAGCTACTCAGATCGTCAAGGCGCTCGTCGATACCAGCGATGCCCACGAGAACTTCTGGAAGGTCATCTGCTTCATCCAGAACTGCGTCGGGCCGGACAACATCCCCGGAGGCAGCCGACGGCTGGTTGTCGGCGACGAGGCCGAGTTGGCCAGATTGCTCGCCGACCAGGACCGCACCACGCTCCTCGAAGCCGTCAGGGCCGCCATCGGCGGCGCCCTCACCGATGAGGACATCCGGAGAATCAGCAACCGCAAGTCGCAACTTCAGCGGTTCAAGGAGCTGTTGACCGACGCAGAGGCTTTCGAACGCGAGCGCGGCCGGGTGGCAGGGCCAGAAGCGGTCTGGCAAAGCTTCTTCGAGGAGAACCCGTGGATCTTCGGGTACGGCCTCAACCTCGTCGCCTGTGAACCCCTCGACGACGGCAAACTGGAGCGCATCACGACTGGCGCCAACATCTTCACAGGGGCGGGAAAGCGGAGCGACGCTGTCATGCGCTCCAAGGGCTTCATCAGTAGTTTGCTGCTCTGTGAGATCAAGACACATATGACGCCCTTGTTGGCCAGCGCGCCTTACCGGGCCCCGGACGTCTACCACGTCTCCAAGGATGTTGTCGGTGCCGTGGCGCAAGTACAGAAGACTGCCTATAAGGCTCTACGACTGGTCACCGGCGAGCTGCACAAGCTTTACCGGGACGACGGTTCCCCGACCGATATCGAAATCTCCACGGCCCGTCCCCGGCAGGTACTCGTAATCGGAAGCCTCAGCCAGTTCACTAATCGCGGCGCGGCGAACCCGGAGAAGATCGCCTCCTTCGAGCAGTACAGGCGGTCCGTCCAGGATGTCGAAGTCATCACGTTCGACGAACTCTACGAGCGGGCCAGCTTCATCGTGGAGGACCGCTGAAGCGTGGTGGTTTCGAGGACGTGATGATGCCTCTTGGTGCGGCCTGAGAAGTTGGACCGGCGGTGCTAGAGATAGAGCAGGCGCTTAGAAGACGCCTGCTCTATTCCGGCGTTTGGCTCGTTCAGATCGACCGCTCGGTGGCTGGGCGTCAGCGATTTTGGGTCGGCATGGTGATTCGCTCACGGCAGACGCATTGAGCCCGGAAGGGACTGGAATTGCGCGGCGAAGCAAGTGAACCTAGAGCAGCTCACGGAAGATCGTCTGCGTGGTCGGCGGAACATAGCACGGGATCGCCGGTTACCCAAACCGGCGATCCTCCGGACTATTGGAGAGGTTCGGTCGCCGTGCGATTCACAGACGGTGCCCGGACTGCCGTGCCTACCCCACGCCTCACCACAAGGAGCTCACACATGGCCGCAGTTGTTGGCGCCAAAACGTTTCATCTGACCGATCGGCAGTGCTTTTCGATCCTGGACTGGGCCGCCGAGCAGCCGCAGAACGGTCTCGTACTGCGGGCCTTCCTGGCGTCCATCGCCCTCGCGGCGCTGCAGCCGAAGGAGGCCCTGGTGCTGCGTGTCCGAGACGTGGAACTCGCGGACGACGGCAGTGGTTGGCTGCTGATCCAGCCTCAGGGACAAGAGCGCCGCGAGACGGATTCGGAGCGCGCGGGCGCCGAACGGCGTGTTCCCACCTGCCGGGAGTTGGTGGCGCTCCTGAAGGCGGAGATCACCCGGCGCGACCTCCGCCCCGATGACGCGATATTCGTTCTCGACGACGGGCGACCGCTGACCGCCCCGGTCTACCGGAAGATCTGGCAGCAAGCGCGGGCGGCGGTTCTGGAAGCGCACGAGGCCGACTCGTCGCTCGGCAGGAATATCTCCGCTCTGCGTGACGCGTGCATCGCGGCGTGGCTGAAGAACGGTGACCAAAGCGCGGCGCACATCTTCGTGGTGGCCGAGTGCGCCGGAATGAGCGCTCCTCGCCTCGCCGAACGCTTCGCGCACTGCCTTCGTAAGCCGACACGGGATGAAATCCCTTGGGACCGGCTCGAAGCTGCCCTCGCCCTTCCTGACCTGTCGAGTGAGCCGGCCCCGACCGCCGTGCGCCGTCCGTAGCGCTGTTCCGCGTTGCGGATCGTCTGCGATTCCCTTCCTGCCGCATGACAAGGCGACGGGTGGGCGGGATTGGATTTCCGCCCACCCGGGCTCACTCCGCCCCTACCTCACAGAGAACACCACCGATGCCTGGACGATCTTCGCTTGCCGCTACCGCTTCCTCAGGCGCCACATCCGCCGCCTTCCTGACCGTGAAGGACGCCGCCGACTATCTCGGCCTCTCACCCCATACGCTCTACGTCTGGCGCCACCGTCGCCAGGGACCCCCGAGCTTCCGTATGGGACCCCGCGGTCGCGTCATGTACCGGCTCGAAGCGCTCGACGCCTGGGTCCGCGAACAGGAACAGGCCGACTCCCGCTCCAACCCGGCCCTCAACCCGCTCAACACCCCTCTGCAGGAGCGGTCGAGCCGCTTCCTCAACGCCTGAAACCCCAAGCGCCGTGGAGCGTTGCCTCCATCCCCGTCACCAAGGAGTTCCACCTGGCCGGCTACATAGAAGACCGATGGCTGAAGAAGCGCCCCAACCCGAAGACCGGCAAACGTGACCGTACCGCCATGTACGGCAAGTGCACCCGCTATCGCGTCAAGGGCACCCCCGGTGTCAAGGACCGTTCCTTCGACGCCCTCCAGGACGCCAAGACCTGGCTCGCCCAGGCTCAGACCGACGCTCGCCGTGGCGAGTTCGTCGATCCGCGCGACGGGGCCATCTCTCTCAAGGACTACATCGCGACGCACTGGTGGCCCACCCAGAGCGGTGACCCGTCCACGATCGAGCGGATCGAGCAGAGGGTGCGCCGGCACATCGTTCCCCACCTAGGGTCTCAGCCGCTCAACGGCATCGGAACGGAAGTCCTGCGCCACTGGAAGAAGCGGCTGGAGAAGGACCTCGGTCCGACCTCGATCCGCCTTGTCTGGGCGACGCTCTCCAGCATCCTCCAGGCCGCCGTCGAGGACCGTCGCCTCGGACGCAACCCGTGCCGCTCCAGCACGGTCGGCCCTCCAGCCGCCAACCCCGGCAGGGTCGAGGCGTGGCCGCCCGAACGGGTGCTGGCGGTACGGGACGCCCTGCCCGACCGCTACCGGCTACTCCTCGTGATCGGAGCAGGTCTCGGGCTCCGGCAAGGGGAGGCGCTCGGGCTCTCAGTGGACGACATCGACTTCGAGAAGGAAGTCGTTCACGTCCGGCGGCAGATCAAGATGGTGCGGGCGAAGCTCTGTTTCGCGCTTCCCAAGGGCCGCAAGGTCCGGGACGTGCCGCTGCCGTCCATAGTGGCCCGGGCCATCCAGCAGCACATGGCGCAGTTCGCGCCGGTGCCAGTCACGCTGCCCTGGGACGACCCGACTGCTGCCGAGACGCCGGTGGAGGCCAAGCACCGGCGGCCGAGGACCTACAACCTCTTGGTGACGGGACGCGAGCGGAAGGCGGTCAACCGGAACTACTTCAACTCCTACGTGTGGAAGCCCGCGCTGGCCACGGCGGGCGTGATCGCCCCGCTGGAGGAGGGCAGCACCGACGGCGCTCGCGTGTGGGAGCCGTCCCGGGAGCACGGTTTCCACGCCCTGCGCCACTTCTACGCCTCCGAGGAACTGGAGGCTGGCGAATCGGTCGTCTCCCTGGCACGCTGGCTGGGGCACTCCGACCCCGGGTTCACGCTGCGGAAGTACTCCCACTTCCTGCCCCGCGCCGGTGCACGAGGCAGCGCCGCCATCGACGCGATCTTCGCGTAGCCACGGCCGGTCGGCAGAGCCTCTGGAGCGCGGCTCGTAGCGCACCGCGGGCCCAAAGTCCCAGAGAAGTCCCAGAGATGCCGCCGCACCCCTCCTTGACCCGTTAAGTAGCAGGTCAGGCGAGGTGCGGCGGCATCCTCGTATCAAATGTCCCGGAAAAGATCGAATCCGCTGTCGTCCAGCACCGGCAACGCATCTTCGGTGATGTCTCAGAGGACGAGGCCAGGAGCAAGATCGATGCGACCGCGGTGCAGAGCGTGTCCGAGCGCGTGTGGCGCATCGTCCTGTCAGAGAAGCAGGAGGGACTGCTGCCCCTCACCGAGTGGCGGGCCATCCTGGCGCATGAGCTGACCCTAAAGGGGGAGTGGTGAACGCCGTCGCATCGTCGATCGCGGAGGCACTCGAGGCGGACGACCCGTACCGCTCGTTCGCCGAGATCAAACGACTCCTCGAACAGCACATCCGGCAGATCAATCCGCAGATCCGGACCAGAAGCACCGGATACTACAACCACACCCACATGCCAGACCTGGTCATGCGATGGCCGCACGACGACGGCCTCAGCGACCGGTACGTCTACCTGCGTAGCACGACGGACGCGGACGAGCTCGGGTTCGACGTCACGCGCCTCGCTCGCCAGGACCGGCCCATCGTTCTGGCGCTCGGCGCCCTTCGCCCGCCCTTCGACGCCCGCGCCCTGGATTCGCTCGCGATCGACCAACACACCCTGGTGCTGGACCTGGCGGCTTTCGCGGAATTGGCATCTGGCGATTCGGCCGACGTCGCGTTGAGGCGTCTGATCGCGAACACCGTCATCGAAGGCGGCCAGGGCCTCTTTGACGAGCGCTCCGTGTCCCGGCTGGCCCGTGCTATGACGACGGGCGCGCAGGCGGCCCGCCGCGGTGATCGTGAGGCGACTGAGGACGCGCTTGCTTTCGCTTCGGACACGCTGCCCCCACCGATCGCGCGCCGTCTGACGGCCTTCTTGGCGACCATGTGGCGCGCTAGCGGTGCACCGGTAGCCGCCCTCGAACGTGCTCCCAGGTATCCGCAGCAGCTGGACGAGTCGTCACTCGATTACCTCCTCGAAGGCCAGGAGATTCCTGATGGGGACTTCTGGAACCGTATCGCCCGTGAGATCACTCTGATCGATCTGCTGCGGCACATCAGGATCACCGGCACCGACAACCTCCAGCACCTCATGCGCGCGGCGCTGAGCACATGGAACGCACGGGTTTGCGCCGTAGTCCCCTCCTCCCGCGGCGCCGCTCGCCGTGGCACAGCCTTCCCGCGCTGGACCAAGAGCGAGGGCGTCCTCAGCTTCGACGCACCCGGCTTCGTTCTCACGCTCGCCCAGAAGGTCGACCACCTGACATCGTCGGCGGCAGGGGTCGTGTACGAACTGCCGGCCCTCGACGAGGTCGGGAAGCGTCTTCCGCTCCTAGGGCTGAGCCTCAAGGCCATCACACTGGTCAACGGTGGCGGGAAAGTGGCGTACGAAGGGGAGGTGGGCGCTTTGCATGGGGACCGCCTCCGCCACCTCAGCGAATCCCTCGGACCGGGAACCTTGGTCAGGAATCTCGAAGCCCTGCCGCCAAGTGGCGTACCAGTGAGGTACAACTTCTCCACCCGGACTGCCTCGGTAAAACCGCCTCGCGGCAGTGTCCCCCTACTGGAACTCGTGAACACCTCCATTCGACTCTTCACAGATCTATCCCGTGAGGAGGAGGAACGCCTCATCGAGGTGATCCCACCGGGCGGCCGCACCCTGCATGCCGGAATCGATCACGACATGCCGGGGACAGAGTCACCCGCCGACTGACGCGCGGCGGGTCCACAGTGGGCGTACCGATGCGCTCGACCCTCGCCTACCGTCCGACAGAAGGACCGGCATTCGACCTTCGGCGAAGTGCGGAGCGATCTACCCGCGCGGGCACCCTCGCGGGCGAAGATGGGGATGGTGACCAGCTCGGCCAGGGCGTGCGGCAGGTCGATTGCGGCAGAATACGGAACCAACGCGGCTCCTACGCCTGCGGGTTGAGACTTCGAACACCTCCCCCAACGGCACGGGAGCCTCGTGCGTCGCGAGCATCGAGCCCGTCACTCGATCAGTGGCCACGCTGAAAAAGCTCAGTGCCTTGGGGCTCCCGATCCTTGGTTTGCCGAGACAGACTTGCTGGGATTGCCGGGAGCAAGCCCAGCGACCTCAGTATGCGTCCGGTGTCTGCTCCGTCGATGATCATGTAGCAGCGGGGGCGTCGGGCGTCGTGGGCGTAGGTGTCCATCATGCCAACCACGCTCGGCTTGATCTGGTGACAGTGCTGCAGAACGAGTAGCTCCGCGGGCTCGGTGAACAGCCGGTCAATCTGGTCGCCATTCTTGCCCAGGGCCCTGACGTCCATGGCGCGAGGGTAGCCGGGCCCCTTGAACAGCCAGGCGGCCGAAACCTGGCGCCCGCGGGCGAACACTCGTGAGGTGTAGAGATCGGAGCGCTCGCCACCCCAGTCCTTCGGAACGTACGACTCGCCGATCAGCCCGGCGAAGGCGTGCTTCACCACGTCCTCCGGCACGCGCAGGACCGCTTCCCTCTCGGCCTCTGTGAGGGGAGATGCGAAGTCGATCGCGCTGAACTGGCCGATATCGCCGGGGTACACCCGCGCTCCCGGCGCCGGGCCCCCGGCGGCAAGGCGGTCATCGATGACTGACCTGATTCCGATGAAGACCGGTCTGAGCTCAACTTGCGATGCGCTGAGATTGGTGACCGTTCCGATTAGATAGACCCGCCTATTCCCGGCGAGACTGCCGGTCGCGGACGAGCTGGCGGTTCTTGCCGAGTTGAATGTGCCTGTGACGCGCACCGGTTTGCCCGCATCGAGTACCGCAGTGAAGCTGACCGGTTTGAAGCCTGGGGCGTCGTGGCCCCGGTCCCGCTGGAACGCAAATTCCAGCTCAGCGCCGACGACCTGGCCTGTGCGCAGGTTCTGCTCCAGGACGCACCTCGCCAGCTCGCCGACTCCCAGCGAGGAGAGAGCCTCGGCCAGTTCTGTGGCGAGCACGTAGGGCAACGCTGATTCGGGCTGGCTCCTGCGGGCAGCCCGGGCCCGCGCGGACTCCGTCCGCTGCTCGCCGAGGAGGGACTGAACCTGGTCCTGGTGGAGGAAGTATGGCTCTAGCGCGATGCGCGTCATCGACAACGTGATCCTTTTAGCTGGGGCGGACCAGTCTCAGTGGCTGGCAACGCTGAGACGGTGTGGGAACAGTCACGGAATGTCCTTGAGCAGGCGGAGGAGTTCGTCCACGTCCTGCGGTCGGTCGGTCGGCTTGTGGCGGGTTGCCTCCGCTACTACGGCTCGCCATGGTCCGTTTGCGGGTAGCAGGGAGACGTTCTGCTCGGGACGCTCACCGGTCAGGATGGCTGCGATGAGTCGTCCGATGCTGTAGATGTCAGCACTGGCCGCCACATGATGGGGGTTTCCGGATGCCAGCTCCGGCGCGGCGAATCCCTCGGACCCGAAGCCGGTGCCGGTCCGTGTTCGGTGGGGAACGCTGGTCTCTCCTCGGGGCTGACGGCCCAACCCCCAGTCCGCCACGACCCACTTGCCGTTGAGGAGGAGAACGTTTGCTGGCTTGATGTCGCGGTGCATCCGATCGTCGGCGTGCGGACGGCGCAGTCCTTCGCAAACCGCTGTGACGAGGTCCCGCAGAGCTCCGGTCTCCCTCCGCAGACGTTCCGAGTGGCTGGCGGCGCTGCCGTTCGCAAGCGGCATGACGAACCATCGACCGTCTGGGTCAGAGTCAAGCACCGGCATGACGTTCGGGTGCTGTCCGTACAGGTGACCGATGGAGATCTCGCGACCCATGCGGTGCACAGAGTCCTCGTCACCGTAGCGGAGCTGTTTCAGGGCGACGGGAATGCGGGCGTACTTGTGCACGCCGCCGTAAACAGCACCCTGGCCGCCCTCAGCGAGCGGCTCCTGGTCCTTTTCATAGTCCGACTTCGTTCCACGCTTGAGCCAGTGCACAGCAGCCCAGGGCTCGACCTCGCCCATGCCGGTGATGGTCTCGTCGGTGAGAAGGACGCGGGCGGCCTCGATGACGTGGTCACGGTAGGCACCGTGGCGTTGTGCTTTGAGGATGGCTTGCAATGGCTGGGTGGCGGGATAGGGGGCGAGCTCGGCGGAAAGGCGGCGTGCTTCGTTGTCCTGAGTGGTCCTTTGGGCAGCGCGCTGGCTGGTGCGCTCTTGCTGGGCCGCATACAGGTCAGGATGAGGAGCCCAGCCACGGGGTGGCAGGACTACGCGGGCGTCGCGGAAGTCGCATTCGAGGACGATGCATCCGTTGCGTGCAAGCTTTGCGGCTATCTCCTCGGCGCGGTCGCCGAATGTAGTCACGGCGGACTGCCAACGGCGGGGGCCGTTGGTGGCGAAGGCCCACTGGCTGTCGGTCAGCCCGTGCGGGCGGTGGGGTGTGGGAAAGCCTTCGGGCTCCAGAGTGACGCGCGTGATCTTGGGATTGCCGTGGCGGTCGGTGCTGTAGTCACCATCGGGGAGGGGGACTGCGTATGTAGTGAGGCCGGGGTAGACGCTGAGGTGACGCATGGCGAAGCCGCGCGGGCGGGAGCGCGTGGTCATACCGGCTCCTGGTACTCGTTGCCGGTCAGCCAGGCCCTGAGCAGTTCGACACGTGGGGCGTGCTCGTCGTGGCCGACGACGACGGGCTGCTCATTGTACGGGCTGGAGTCTGAGCTGCGGCGCAGCTTGACGTACTCGCCGCAGGCGTCGATGGCGTAGGACTCCATGTCGTCTTGCAGTGCGCCGACGACGGTAATGCCGCTCTCCGTGCCGATCTGGCCAAGCAGGGCGACCGCCTCGCGGCGGTGCTGCTTGCCGAGGTTGCGGCCGAGTTCGTCGAGAACAAGGACGAGTGGCCGGCCCGTTCTGCTTGCGGCTGCGGCGGCGCACACGAGCTTGATCGCCCGATCATCGATCTGTGCGGTGTTGGCCCGCCGGTTGTAGGGGATGTGTCGGCGTCCGCGGGCGCGCCGCCACATCGGCGTGACCTTCCAGTCCCAGTCCTCGGTGGGGTCGACCGGCGGTGGAGGTTCGGCGCAGTCGAGCCAGGCCCCGTATCCGCCGTGGGCCATATCGAGCCGGTCGAACGCCGCTGCGACGTCGACCAGCTTCTGCTTGATGGCAGAGGTGAGCGCCCCTCGGTGGGCCCGGCTGGCCTGAACAGCCTCCTCGTGGCCAATCCGTGCGGCGTCCAGGCTCTCGCGGCGCTCCTTGCGCTGAATGGCGATCTGCTGGCGCTCGTACTGGTCGGTGTCTTCGTGCTGGCGCAGGTAGACATGGAGTGCGTGGCGCAGCGGGGTGAAGACGGCCTGTGCCCTTGTGCTGCTGCCGGGTCCACGCTGACTGAACTCTGCCAGCAGACCAGTGATTTCCGTCGGCATAGTTTCAGAGGCGGTGGGAGGGAAGCACTTGGATATCGCGGTGCTGATCAGATTCTTGGCTTCTTCCCACCAGTCTTCCGCCGTCCAGGACTGCTGGTTATCCGGCAAGGCGAGCAGGTACTCGCTGACGGATTCGAGGGTGCCGTCCCAGTGGGATTTCAGTCTGTCAAGGTCTAGCTGCGCTTGCTCCTTCCTGAGGTTTCCGCTTTTTTCTCGCCGACCCTTGTTTGATTCGTCGAGGGCGGCCTTCTGCTCGTGCAGAAACGTGATTTGGTTTTCGCGGACTGCCGCCAGGCGGAGCACCTCGTCCCGTTCGGCGGCTGCAGCGGCGAGCTCAGGGGTCAGTTTCGCGCGCTCATCCTGAGCGGCCTGATCTTTCACCTGTAGATTGCTGATCTTTCTGTCCAGCTCATCGGCCTCGGCCGCGGCACTTACGCCCTTCTGCCGGCGCTCAGCCACGGTGACCTGCAGTACGGCAGCCTTCCGCTTCCTCTCGGCCTCCTGGTGAATGTCGGATTGCTGATGGACGCGCTCTCGTGCGGCGGCAATGCGGGCGGCGCGGTCGGTGACGGGTCTGGGAAAGCCGCCGATAGTCACGATGCCCGCGTCGTCTTGGACGCGGTCAGGGTTGGTGCGGGCGGTGACTCGCGTGTCCAGGGCCGCGAGGAAACCACTCAGGTCGTATTGAGGGTCGGCATTGCCTGGGAGGTCAACGTGCCCCGCTCTTGCGGTCAGGTTGGCCGCGATCAGGGTCGAGCCGGGTAGGTCCGCGAGGAGTGCACTGGCCCTGTCGAGATCGTCGGAGTCCACGACGGCGGCCTCACGGTACGGCCAGAGGGCCGGCTCCCACTTTGGCCTCTGCTGGTCGGTGAGGACAATGGCGTCGAGCAGACAGATGGCGCTGATTCTCTCGGTCGCAAGGACGTCGATCTGCTGCCGGGCCAGGTCTCTGCCGCTCTCCGCGTCCTCCAGGATTGCTTTGGCGTCGGATAGCGCCTTCTCCGCCACTCCGACTGCCTTGACCATCTTTTCTAAGTGAGCGTCCGCGTCGGCGCGTTCTTGGTTGGCGGTTTGCTCGTCGCGTCCGTCGGCGTCACGGGCCTTTCGCCTGGCCTCGCGCAGCAGGCCGTCGGCTTCTTCGATCTTCTGTTGCAGCTTTGCAACCTGTTTGTCCAGGTCCCGGTCGACGCTGTCGAGCCTGTCGAATGTGCTCATCGCAGCTTGCTGCCGTTGTGTGAATGCCTCGTCGTCGGCCAGCTCCTTCGCTCGTCTGACCAACTCTTGAACCGTACGGCTGTCCTGCTCGATCTCGGTGTCGATCCCAGCGATCTCGGCTTGGATGTCGGCGTCGCGCTGGAGGGTGTTGTACAGCCGCCGTGCTATGTGTGACCGCCAGCGGTCAGCGGCTTCGACGACGTGCTGGCGCGCCTGGTCGCGGGCGTCGATACCGTCCTCAATGACCTGGGTGCGCTCTTCCCAGGTGGCTAGGTCGGACTCGGCATTGCTGGCTTCCTGGAGGCGGTCGTACTCGTTGCGGCGTGCCTGGCGTTCCTGCTGTAGTTCGTGGTCGATGCCGGTGAGCGCAGCGATTGCCTCGAAGATCCGCCGTTCGGAGATCTCGTTGAGCGGTTGGGCGAGGAGGTTGGGAGCGGCGCTGGCCCGCACTGATGTCGATAGGAACGACACGCACCGCACGTGCTCCCCGTAGAGGGTGCGCGGAAGGTCACGGGCCGCCACGTCATGCCGTCCGGCCCGCGGGGGCAGGGCCTGCCACACCGAGTCGGCGGCCTGTTCCCGTTCGGCCTCACTGTCTCCAGCGGGTAGAAGCAGACCGTCCTGCCAGCGCAGTTTCAGCCGGGGCCCTTTCTGGCTGCTGCGGTCGATTCGGATCCACACGGTCAGGGCGCCGGCCTGTAGCTGATCGAGGGTTCCGACGGCGGGTGCGAACACGCCGATGAGGTACCCGTGGTCGGCGTTGCCCCAGCGGTCTTCACCGCCAGCGTCCTCGGAATTGAACAGCAGGTCGACCGCGGCGGGGGCGCCGGAGCCGAATCGCCACTGCTCATCGGCATGCAGCAAACTGATTTGAGCCAGCAGTGACGACTTCCCTGCCCCGTTGGAGTCCTTCGGCCCTTGCCCGGCCACGGCGATGAGAGTGCCAGCTGCAACCGGGATGGGGTGCGTGGAAAGCCTGGAGATTCGCACGCTTTGAAGGCCGACCAGGACACGTTCACCGACAATGTCTTCTGGCGGCTCTTTGTCGCTCATGCACCGCTCCTCGGAGAAATCGTCACTTCTGGGGGTGGCCGAGGTTCCGGCGGACCGTGATCGCTGTAGCGAGCGCGGTGTCCGGGCCCACGGCCAGGATCAGGTTCTCCTGCAGTCGCTGGCGCGCGGCCGGAGTGAGCCGGCGTAGCGCGGGCCCAGGGACGTAGGAGGCCCCTGCTGTCTCGCGGTCAGCGGCGCGCGCCACGCGGACCAGCCCGGCCGCGCGCAGCCATTGCAGGGCATCGGACAGACGCCGCTGCCCGTGAATCTGCGAAAGCTTCCGCAGTCGGGTCGGTGTCGTCGGGTGGTTCGACTGCCAGTCACCCCCAGTCAGGCGTCCTTCTGCCCTGGGGATCGCAACTGAGTGGATCAGCACCAAAATCAGCGCGGCCCTTTCCAGTGGCGGCAGTATCCCCCAGCCGCTCGCCACGAGTTCCGCAGCGATGTCGTCCCGGTACCCCGATGTCCAGAGGTAGGCGCCCGCGGGGACAAGCGTGCGGCCGGTCCTGTGCAGCATTTGGTCAAGCAGGTGACGCAGCGCCGCGTCCCGAAGAGCGGGCAGCGCCGCCTCGCTGGCAGGCTCGCTGCCGTACTCAAGTGCGGCCCAGGCCGAGACCAACGCGTCGCGCTGCTTGTCGCCGAGCGGCTGGAGCAGGTCATCGAACAGGCCGCTCATCGGTCCGACTTCCCGTCAGGTCGAGGGGGCGGCAGCTCCCGCCACAGATCCCGCAGCACGGGGAGGTCCTGGTCGGACCATGTAGCAGCCCGGGGGCCGAGGCGGACTGTCTGTGCCTCATCATCGATGTCCAACCATCGGCTGGATTGCAGACGGCGGAACGCTCCCATTCCGAAGCGGTGCAGCACTTCTTTTTCGCGTCCGGGGATGAGCTGGTCCACTACGTCCAGTACCTCGTGCATCGTTGCCGACTGGCCCGGCCACGGGCTTGCCTGGATGTCGGCCCAGCAGCACCGCAGCGCCGCAGCAAGGACCCGATTGGTCTCATTTGGAAACTCCACGGGGAGCGTAGGCATCCGCAGTTCGCGCAGTACGGCCGGCGTCACGTCGTCGGGTGGACGGGGCAGCAGCCAGCAGCGCTCACCACCCTGCTCCACCATTCGCAGCATGCCCGCCGGTGTTCTCGTGGCTGCCGGCATGCGCAGCGGGCCCTCGGCTCGCACCCTCGCCCACCACAGCGCCGCGTCCGCATCACTCACACGGGCCTCCGTACTCGCTCGAACACGCCAGAGGTAAGCCAGGACGGCACGCTGCCTGCCCGTACCTGGACCGGGCCGGACCATGCCAGCCGGTAGCCGAGCCTGTCGTTGTTGCTCGCGGCAATCATGTCGGCCAGCAGTCGGCGCGCTGTCAACCAGTCCACGTCCGACAGAAGGTGTTCGACTGCAACAGAGTCCTCGCCGCTGAGCAGCTCTTCGGCAATTGCCGCCAGCCGCTCGGCCTCCGCGTCCCTCCATTCCTGGTAGGGCGTCTCCTTGTCATCGGGGACACGGGAACGCGGTGGCGTCGAACGGTTGCCGGTTGACTGCGGCCTGCACGCAACGGCCTCCGCCAGGTCAGCGGCATCGTGCCATGGGGACGGCGCGTCGAAGACCTGATCAGCCAGGACCGCCGCGAGCTCATCTACGGTTGCCCGCTTCGCGAAGCGCTTCCACATCTCGGGTGGTAGCAGGTTCAGTGCCCGAGAGGTCCCGGCTGCGGCCATCAGGCGTGCCGACGCGTTAGTTGAGGCATCTTCGTAAGCTGCGATCGCCGATCGCAGCTCCCCGCACATGCGGCTGAGCTCTGGCCAGAACTCCAGAAGGATCTCGTGCACCGCGGACGCCTGGTCGATTAGCGACTTCGCGTTCCACAGCAGCGGCGCGCGCTCTCGCAGAGTCTCCACCGTGCCGCTGACGGTCAACGCTACGAGCTCTGCGACAAGGAGCCGAAGCGCCGTAGTAATTCCGACGACAACCTCAAGGGCTTCCTCGGCTGTACTCTCCCCGCCCTCCAGCCTGACCTTCTCCATCGTCAGAAGCTGGTGCAATTCCGACTGGCCTCCGCGGGCCAGCATCCGCTGGACGAACAGCATTGAGACGTAGCTGGTGAACGAGGCCCGGTACTCGCGCTGGTAGGGCTTTTCAAACGCGGGCTGGATCGCGCCGAGCTTTCGCAGGACGCTCAGGCGGTTCTCGATCACATCGTCAGGGAAGGCGGCGCATGCCGCCTTGATCTGCTCAGTTGTCAGCCCGTCCTCACCCGCCCGGGCAAACGCAGCGAACAGCGTGTTCGCCAGGTGGAACAGGGCCGCGTCATCGATCGCTGCGTTGGCCTGGCGCGCGAGGACAGCGACAATCTGCTTGAACACAGAAACGACGGTCTGCTCGGCCGCCGCTGTATCCAGTTTAAACTGCTCGTTGGCCATTGAACCGTTCCTGGTTATGCCCTGACCTTAAGGTTGGGGTTCCGGCTGTGGTCTCGCCTGGGCGAAGTAGAGCCCTGTTTCGTACCGACGGTGCGGTACTTGTACAGGAGAAGCTGGTGCTCCAGGCTGATCTTGTTGCCCCGTCCCACCCACAGCACGTACGGTAGCCGATCTGATAGGAAGGCCGCGGGCAGATGACGATCACGGTCGTGCCCAGGAACGTGGTCGATACCGAGGCCGTAGTGCTCGATCCAGGCAAGGTCTATGACGAGCAGACGGCTGCGGCCTGCGGGGCCGCCAATAGCTACGTGCGATTTCAGTACAGCGGCATTGAGTTGGAGATGACCATCGGCATGTGCGACTCACGAGAGCGCCAGGGAGGGCTCAAGGTCTGGATCTTGGATGGCTTCCGGAAGCGCATTCGCGGCAAGACCTCTACACTCACGGTCCGGGCCATCATCGAGCCGCATACCTTCGCCGGGGGAGAAGTCGCGTACACGGTGCACGAGTGATCACCACCAGAGCGCCTTGACCTGGCCCGGGTTCCTGATTCCGCCGCCGGTGTTGCGTCGGAGGTGTGGAGGTTGGGCCGTGGCGTCGGTATTGCACAACACTGCGGCCCAACGGGTTGACATGGTCGAGCAGTGTTACGGAGCGCTGGGCCGGTCCCGGCAGATCGCGGCGAAGTCGCAGGCGGCGCAGGTGCCGCACCACGAGGTCTTGCGGGGCATGTCGTTGTGGCGGAGTTGGTCTCCGGCCTTGGCGACCTTGCCGGAGATCTCCTTCAACAGGGTGTCGTTGACCTCCTCGCGGCTGCTGCGGCTGCCCTCGTCGAGGTTCAGGACCTCGACGAGGTCGGCGCGTTTGCCGCTCAGTTCCTCGTACCCCGCGACGTAGATGTGCAGTTGGTCCCGGGTGACAGCGTCAGCCTGGGCGCGTTCCTTGGACTTGAAGTCCACGATGGACTGTTCACCGGTGTCGATCCGGCGGATCAGGTCGATGCGTCCGCTGACGGTTACCCCCGGCGTGAGGTGCACCTCCACCGGCTGCTCGGAGTGCTCGGTGAGAGCCAGTCGCGAGCCGTTTTCGCGGAGGTAGCGGTGGACGGAGCGGATGGCTGCGTTGCGCAACTGATCCTTGAGCGGCTCCGGTGCGAACGGAGCGTGCAGGTGCCGGTCAACGAGTGCTTCCACCTCCGTCGTGTCGACGATGTCACCCTTCACGGCGCGCTTGTGCACCTCCGCCATCACGTCATGGAGCGACTTGCCGTACCCCAGTTCCTTCTGCAACGGCGAGTCGAAGCCGTACAGGAACCGCAGCTTGAACTGGTACGGACACTCGAACAGGTACTTCAGCTCGCTGAAGCTGAAGACGATGTCGGGCGTGTCGGCCAGGGGGGTGGAGGGCAGCCGGTTCAGCGTGGACTCGTCGGGCCTGGCGGCCTCCCGGGTCAGGACGTAGGTGTTGCGGGTCGCCTCGGCGAAGAACTGCGACTCCTGTTGGTAGAGCTTGCCCGGCCCGGGGGAGAAGGAGAGTGCGAGGTACTTCTGAGCGCGGGTCGCGGCCACGTAGAAGAGTCGGCGCTCGTCGTCCTCGCTGCCGCGGTAGCGGTCGGCGTCGTTGACGGCGGCCTCCGGGACGATGTGGAACACACCAAGTCCGCCCTGCCGTTTGCTGGGGAAGCGGTTGCGCCGCATACAGGGCACGAACACCGCCGGCCACTGCATGCCCTTGGCCTGGTGGACGGTGGCGATCGTGACGGCGTCGGGTCGGGCGTATCCGGCGCCGGCGTCACTCTCCTCGTAGTAGTCGCCGGCCTGGTGCTCCAGCCACTTGGCGAAGGTGGCGAACCGGTCGGGCGGGCTGCTGAGGAAGTGGATGCGCTCGTAGTCGCCGATGGCGGTGCTGAACCGTCCCAGGTTGTAGAAGGCGAGCTCGCTGCGCTCGCGGCCGACCTCGGCCGTGAGGTGTTCCTCGCGGACGCCGACCTCGCCCAGGAAACGTTGGTAAGTGCCCTGGATCGTGTAGGTGTCCCAGGGCATGCCCTCCGCCCAGCCGCGGGCCTCGTCGAGGATCTTCACCCCGCGCTTGAGAGCCTCCTCGCGGAGCCCGAGCCGGGCGTCCGTCCAGGCCGTGACGACGGCGTCACCGTCGACGGTTCCGGCGATGTAGTCGAAGCAGGTCTTGGCGGCCTGGACCTCGGGTGTCTGGAACAGGCGGCTCAGGCCCTTGATGATGTAGCGGATGCCCCGGGCGCGCATTTCCGTGACCAGTGGGTCGGCGTCGCCCGATACGCTGCGGAAGAGGACGGCGAAGTCCGAGTACGCCAGGCCCCGTGGTGGCGCGCCGGCACGGTCGGTGAAGGGCAGGCTGATCATCCACTCGATGCGGTCGCAGATCCACGCGGCCTCCTCATACGGCGTACCGAAGGAGAGGGCCAGCAGGTCGCCGCGGTCATAGCTCTGGTGGCCACTGGCGATCATCGACTTGCTCAGCCGACGCGAGGGATCGATGCCCTCCGCCACCCGGCGTGCAAGGTCCACCACCGCCTTGGACGAGCGGAAGTTCTCGTTGAGCGTCACGGTCTTGGCGCTGCTGTGACGGGTGGTGAACGTCAGGATGTTGTTCACCGCGCTTCCGCGCCACTGGTAGATCGTCTGGTCGTCGTCCCCCACGATGCACAGGTTCGCGCCGAACTGGATGAGGCCGGCGATCAACTGCTCCTGGACGGGGTTGGTGTCCTGGTATTCGTCCACCACGACGTAGCGGACCGTGTCCCGCACGTGGGCACGCAGATTGACCACGGGTTCGGTGGCCGGCTCTCCCGTACTCGGCGGCGGGAGCAGCAGGTCCGCGGCGAGGCGGAGGATCTCGCTGTAGTCGAGGTAGTGAAGGCGCTGGAGCAACGCCCGGTAACTGCTCAGGCCGTCGAGTACGTCCGACGGCAACTCGTCCTGGTCAATCTCGTCCTCGCGGAGCATGCCCAAAACCCGTTGGTAGAGACGGGAGTTGACGTAGCGCTTCATCGGGCGGGTCGGTTTGCCCTTGGTACGGATCTGTGTTGTCGTCAGACCGCTGGCCCGGCTGTTGCGGTCGATCAGAACACGAGCCTGCACATCGCTGAGGACAGTGCATTTGAACGTTTCCGGCACCTGGGACTGCAGCATGCTCAAGGCGTAGCCGTGCATGGTGCCGACGAAAAGCTCGGCCAATCCATGGACATCTCCCAGTTCCTCTCGGACACGAGAGACGATGCGCTGCTTCAGCTCTCCGGCCGCCCGGTCGGTGAACGTGAAGGCGACAATGTGCCGCGGCTCCACGCCGGACACCCGGAGCAACTTCACCACCCGCCGGGCGATGACTTCGGTCTTTCCGGATCCAGCGCACGCGACGATGCCCAGGTGCTGGTCCACGGTGTCGATCGCTGCCAGCTGATTCGAGGTCAGTTGCACCGAGGTGCCTCCACTCGTCACGTCGGGGACCTGCTCCCCGAGCGACGAACTGTGTACCAAGCAGCACTGACAGTCGCTTCGTTACTGCAATGCCTTCCCTGTCACCAGTTCGAATTCTGTTTGGTACGCCTGTCGGGCAATCCGTCTAATGGCCTCTGATTAACTTCATCAGGGGTCCATTAATCGCCTCACTCCAACGTGTGTGCCTGTTCGATGCCAGTCTCCGGTGTGTTCGATGCATCCGCTGGGGCTGGGGGAGGCGGCGGGCACTGCCGGGTGGCTCCCCTGCGCCAGGAGGTGCACCCCACCCTCGACTGCAGCGTCGCGAATTCGTTGACGGCCGGCGAGTTCGATGGAACGAGTCGTGAGTCTTGCCGGCATACAGCTGAGGAACGGCTGGGTAGTGGTACGAACGACGCGCTGCCGACCGCGTCGGCTGGCTTCCGGACGATCGTCGTGCAGTGCAAGCGACTTGTGCCGGAAAATCCGAACCGGAAGCACCAGGTGCTTAGACGGCGCTTGACTCATCTTCCCGGCAGGCGCCCTGACCTGCGCGTTCGTTCCCTACTGGCGGCCTGTCAGTGATTTTGTGGGACGTATGTGGGATAAAGCGGCTTCTGGGGCTGGTGGGATGCCAGTGCACTTCGGCGACCCTGCGTCAGCCTCACATCATCTTCACGCGCTCGAAGTGCCGTGCGGAAACAATCCTGCCCTCCGTCGCGTTCTCGATCTTCGAGTCGAGGAGGGGAAGGTGTCGGGACTGAAGCTGTTCCACACGACGAGTAGCGGCGTAACCGAGGTCGCGTCGCGTCTGGCTGAGGTCGAGGCGGATGTGCAGGGCCTCGTTGAGGCGCACATGGAGGCGATGCTGGGGGTGCGGTTCCTGGCGAGTGAGTACGTCATCGACTGTGTCGACGGCGGGCGGATCGACTCGCTGGGGATCGACGAGAATAATGCGCCTGTGGTCGTCGAGTTCAAGCGCGGCACCGATGCAGGCGTGATCAATCAGGGTCTTTACTACATGTCGTGGCTCATGGCCCACAAGGGCGTCTTCCGGGGCCTGGTCCATGACCGGTTCGGGGCCCACACAGCGTCCCGGGTCCTGTGGAGCGCACTCAGGCTGATCTGCGTCGCCGGCGACTTCACCCGCTACGACTTGCACGCGGTGCGCGAGCACCGTCGCAGCATCGATCTGGTCCGCTACCGGTTCTTCGGAGACGACCTGCTGGGCCTGGAGACCATTGCGGCCGTCGGCGTCCGTGCACAGGCAGCGCGGCGGGGGCGCCAGCAGGCGACGGCGGCCCGCTGTGAGAACGGTCAGAGTCCGGTGCTGGTCGAACATGGCGCAGGAGGTCGACGAGGCGCTGCTCGGCGTGGGGATACGGCGTAAACCGCGTCGATCGCAAGCAGTACAGGGCGTACCAGCGTCTGCGGAACTTTGCCTGTGTCTGCCCGCCTCAGCGGACCAAACTCCTCGTCTACCTCAAGGCTGACCCGAAAAAGGTCGACCTCGTGCCTGGGTTCACCCGGGACGTGACCGGGCTCGGCCACCACGGGACGGGCGATCTGGAGGTGCAGCTTCGCACGGAGCGCGATGTCGAGCGCGCCCTGGAGCTGTTCCGCGCGAGTTACGCGGCAGCGTGACACGTCGACGGTCGCCTTGGCCGTGGCGCCTGCGGAAAGATCGGGAGCTACGTCGCGGACGTTCCTTTCGACGGATGGGCAGGTCGTGGCGGTGGACTACCAACGATGTGGGTGATCGCCGGTTTGGCTAACCGGCGATCCCGCGCTATGTTGCGCTGCTCTTGGGAACGGCTGCAGTGTTTTCTTGTGGTGTGAATCCAGAACTATCGGCGGTGATGCGGCAGGTCTTCCCGCCGCACGGCGAGGTGGGTCTCGGCGGTGGCGGCTTCGAGGAGGCCCGGGTCTGAGTCGAGGTCGAGTCGAGGTTCTTGACCGCTGGGAAGGAAGACGCTCCACGGGCGTGTGCCGCCGTGTTCGTGCGCCTGGTGGAGAAGGGGTTGGGCGCGCGGGCGGGCCACGTCCTGCTGTTCGCGGAAGATGCGTCGGCGGGTGCGGCGGACTTCTTCTGGATCTGCGGGTACCGACACCGGCCTCTGGGGTACGGGACTTCCAGGTGGTCTTCGACCAGGCTGGCGTCGGAGATCGGTACGAATGACTCGCTGATGCTGAACAGGCCGGTCTTGACGCTGCCCCATTCCGGCTGCCTGGTGACGTCGTCGAGGAACACGTGCTTGGCATCGCCTGTTGCCGTCGGTGTCGTAGGCGGCGGGGTCCAGTACGTTCGGGATCTGCTGATCATCCTGATTACCTCTCTGCTGACCTCCCCTCCGGCTAACCACAAAACGCCCGCAAAACGCACAGACAGTTCTGTTCATGGATGCGGGCATGAGGGGCACACGCTGCGGATACTCGTGCGAGATGGCACGGACAGTGAAACGGCATGGAAGGCACGGCGGGCACACCGCGGCCGACCAGGAGGTCGAGGCCGGGCGGGGGACGGGTGCCGGGCCGGATGAGCAGGTGGAGCAGCAGGCGCCGGACACTCCGACGGACCTGCCCAAGGGCTCCTGGGGAACGGTGCTGAAAGGCACCCTGAAAGAGTTCAAGAAGGACGAGCTGGCCGACCGGGCTGCGGCGCTGACCTACTACGGGATCCTGGCGCTGTTCCCGGCGCTGCTGGCGCTGATCTCGCTGATCGGGATCGCCGGCCAGTCCGCGACGCAGGTGCTGGACAACATCCAGAACTTCGCTCCGGGCGCAGTGCGGGACGTCCTCAGCAACGCGGTGCAGCAGCTGCAGGGCAACGCCGGGATCGGCTCGATCATGGCGATCGTCGGTCTGGCGCTCGCGGTGTGGTCGGCATCCGGCTATGTCGCCGCGTTCATCCGGAGCGCGAACGCGGTCTATGACGTCCCGGAAGGCCGGCCGGTGTGGAAGGTGCTGCCGGTCCGCGTCGGCGTCACCGTGGTGCTGATGATCCTCGCCGTGATCAGTGCGCTGATCGTCGTCCTCACCGGCCCCCTGGCCCGGCAGGTCGGCACCGCGCTGGGCATTGGGGACACGTTCCTGACGGTGTGGTCGTTCGCGAAATGGCCGGTGCTCATGCTCCTGGTCACCATCATGATCGCGATCCTGTACTGGGCGACACCGAACGCGAAGGTCCGCGGCTTCCGCTGGATCACTCCGGGCAGCTTCCTCGCCCTGCTGATCTGGATGATCGCCTCCGCCGGGTTCGCGCTGTACGTGGCGAACTTCGCCTCCTACAACAAGACCTACGGCACCTTCGCCGGCGTGATCATCTTCCTGGTGTGGCTGTGGATCACCAACCTGGCGATCCTGCTCGGCCTGGAGTTCGACGCCGAGATGCACCGCCAGCGCGCCGTCGCGGGCGGCCATCCAGCCGGAGAAGAGCCGTACGTCCAGCCGCGCGACACTCGCAAGTGGGACGAGGAGGACCGCCGCCGCCTTGAATCCTGAGCGGTGGAGATCACCCTCGCGGGCCCATTCCCGGGCCTTGCGCGGCGGAGGCGCCTACTCGATCACGGGATCGATGTGGGACGGCCCGGAGGGGAAGTCGCTGGTCATGAAAGTGATGGCAGAACTGCGCGCCGGGGATCGTCGGCTGGCCAGGTGGTCGATCGCGTGGGGGCCGCCCTGGGTGCGGCGGTTCGCGCCCGCGGTGGAGGAGGCGGCCGAGCACACCAAGCTGTGGTGGGCGGCGGCCGGGGTGATGGCCGCCGCCGGCGGGTGGCGCGGCCGTGCGGCCGCAACCGCTGGAGTGGCGGGCATGGCGGCGGCGCAGGTGCTGTCCAACGCGGTCGCCAAGCAGCTGTACCGGCGGCGCCGCCCGCCACAGGAGTGGGTGCCGGCGGAAGAGCTTCAGGATCGCCCGGACAGCTCCTCCTTTCCCTCGGGGCACACCGCTGCCGCCTTCGCTTTCGCCGGTGCCGTCACGCCGGTATGGCCAGCCGCCGGTGCCGCTTGTGCGGTGTCGGCGGTGGCCGTGGCCGCGGAGCGGCTGCACAGCGGTGCGCACTACCCCACCGACGTGGCCGCCGGCGGCGCGATCGGACTGGTCGCAGCCGTGCTGGTACGGGCCGCACCGCGGCTGCTGTGGCGACGTGTGCTCTGACGGGCGGTGATGCGTCGCTGCGGGGGTACTCGGACCCGCGATCAGACGGTGGAAGGAGATCGCCGATTGGTCGCTCCCCCCACGGGCAGCCCATGACCTCTGGCGAGCACGAACGAACGCCGAACGTCACAGGGCCTGCCCGAAACGCCGACGAAGGGCAGGTAGGTGAGCACCCCATGACAGCAGAAGGCTCCCCCCGCACCGGCGGCGGAGCGCAGGAACCGGTCGGCGACCTGGTCCAGCGTGCCTCGCAGCAGCTGTCGCAGCCGGTCCGCGACGAGATGCGCCTGGCGCAGGCGGAGATGACCCAGAAGGGCAAGCGGTTCGGCAAGGGCGGCGGCCTGTTCGGCGGCGCCGGCCTGGGTGTCCTCACTCTGCAGGCACTGGTGGCCACCGTGATCGCCGCGCTCTCGCTCGTGATGGATGTGTGGGTGGCGGCGCTGATCGTCACCGCCGTCCTGGCCGCCGTCACCGCGCTGATGGCGGCGCTGGGCAAGCAGCAGATCAGCAAGGCATCCCCGCCGGCGCCGGAGCAGACCATGGACAGCGTCAAGGCCGATGTAGCCGAGATCAAGGAGAAGGCACAGCGATGACCCACGACAAGCCGCACACGGGCGACGAGGCAGCACCCTCCCCGGAAGAACTGCGCGAGCAGGTCGAGGCGACCCGCGAGGAACTCGGCGAGACCGTCGAGGAACTCGCGGCCAAGACCGACGTGAAGACCCGCGCCCAGGAGAAGACGGTCGCCGTCAAGCAGCAGGTCGCCGAGAAGACCACACAGGTCAGGACCCAGCTGCGAGACAAGGCGACGCACGCCGCCCACATGGTGCAGGACAAGACCCCCGAGCCGGTACGCTCCAAAGCCGCCGCGGCCACCGGCCAGGTCCGCGACAAGGCCGTGCACGTCGGAGAGCTGGCCCGCGAGAAGGCCCCGGAGCCGGTACGCGAGAAGGCCAACCAGGGCATGCAGGCGGCGCGGGCCAACCGCGCCCCGCTGCTCGCCGCGGCCGGCGCACTCATCGCGCTGCTGCTCATCCGCCGCTCCAGGAGGCACCGATGAAAGCGTCCAAGATCGCCTACAAGCCGGTTGGCCTGGCCATGGGCGCCGTCAGCGGCGTGCTGGCCGGCGGGTTGTTCAAGCAGGTCTGGAAGAAGCTCGGGCACGACGAAGACGCCCCCGACGCCACCGACGAGCACCGCACCTGGCGCGAGGTCCTGTCGGCAGCCGTCCTGCAGGGCGCGATCTTCGCCGGCGTCAAAGCCGTCGTCGACCGCGGCGGCGCCACCGCCACCCGCCGCCTGACCGGCACCTGGCCCGGCTGACCCCTCCCGTCGGCGTCCCGGCCTGGGCGGACGCCGACGGGCGGTCGGCTTTCCGCAAGGAAGGGCACACCTGTGACCGCACACCCCCCTCTTGCCTTCACCGCGGCAGCCGTCACCGCCTGCATCCTGCTGGCACGCTGGTGGGCGACTCCCCGCGAGCGGCGCCGCCACCGCATCCGCTTGTTGTTCCTGCCGTGGCATCGCCCCCACCGCAACCCGTCGCAGCGTGCCGCGAGGCTGGGCCGCATACCGAAACGGCAGCCTCAGGCGCCGGACCCCAGCGCCCAGCGGGTGGTACGCGAAGCGGAGCAGATCCTGAGTCAGCAATGGAACCGGCTCGAGTCCCTTTACGTTCACCACCCCCGACGGCACTGACCCCCACTGCCGTTAGACCATCGTCGGCCGGCACCCGGCGGACTTTCCGCTTGGGCACTCCCCCTGCACGGTCGCCCGCGGAACGCCCCGGAGTGAGCTGGTGTCGGGGCCACCAGTGAGGTAGCGCGCGCCCGTGAGCATGCGCAGCTGGGCGTCGTCGCGGTTTAGCAGCCGTTCACCGGCGGTCCTGGATGACGCGTCGCGGCCTGGGCAGGCGTGGGGACATGACTTCTGCTGATCGGCGCCCAGAGATCGGGCACCTTCCAGTGGGTCACACCTCCGCGGCAGGTGCCACGGAGGAGCTGCTGACCCTGAGGAAGGAGAACCGTCAACTCAAAGAGGCCATGCCGGCCAGCGCCCGCATCGACC
This sequence comes from Streptomyces caelestis, assembly GCF_014205255.1. Taxonomy (GTDB): domain Bacteria; phylum Actinomycetota; class Actinomycetes; order Streptomycetales; family Streptomycetaceae; genus Streptomyces; species Streptomyces caelestis. The sequence continues at coordinate 7,237,474 of NZ_JACHNE010000001.1, forward strand.
AGGCCATGGGGGTGCTGGTCGCCTTGGGAGGCATCACTCCCGACGAGGCGTGGGACCTGCTGCGTGAGGTGTCGATGAGCACCAACACGAAACTCCGGACAGTGGCCGAGGCCCTCGTCGACTGGCCCGCCGACGGAGAACTGCCCGACCACATACGCGAGGCGCTCGATGCCACTCTCTCCCAACACCACCAGCACACGCCGCCCTAACTGCGGCCCTGCCTGACGTCGAGCGAGGCTTGTGTGGTGGATGCTCGCCAGCGCAGGTCCCGCTCCGTCGGTCAGACAGCTGTGGCCGGGGAGTCGTGCGTGAATCTGCACGTGGTTGGTTGGTTCGAATGCCTGCGGACGCGCACGTGTGATCCCTACGGTGAAGTGACAACAGTTCCAGATCGTTCGTGGGGAGTGCAGTGGACCCGGAGATCGTTGCTCTCGGGAGCATCGTGATCAGCAGCCTGGTGGGGAACGCCGTGCAGGACGTCTGGACCTGGGGCAGGGGCCGATTGGTGGCCCTGTTCGTCCGTGACGGAGCCGAGGAGGCGGCGGTTGACGACGAACTGGAGCAAGCTCGTCGCCAGGCGTTGGAGGCGGAGGAGGCCGGCGACGAGGACACGGTGACCGAGATCACGGACGAGTTGTCGAGTCGTGTGCTGGAACTGTTCGCTGAACGTCCCGACGCCGTGCGGGAAGCGCGCGAGCTCGTCGGAGAGGCTCTGACGAGGGCGACGCCCGCCGAGGCGTCGTCGGCTCTTCTCCACTACGTCAACAACACAGCTCTGTTCCGGGAGATGGACAGTCACTGGCGCGCGTGCCGGGCGGCCGGGACCGTGACGTCGGTGTTCCTGAGCGGTGTACGAGGGGTGGGGAAGCGCAGCACGGCGCGACAGTGGATCCACTCGCACCGGGACGTCCTCTTCGGGGTGTTCCTCCAGGCCGACCTTGGGATGCGGGGTGGGCGGATGGTTGACCCGGCGGTGGTGCTGGAGCGCTGGCTGGAAGAGCTCGACGTGCCGAGGGACGAGCGTCCGGTCGACGTCCCGGCCAAGGCGCGGCGGGTGCGTCACGAACTGCGTGACCGGTCGGCTATCTTCCTGCTGGAGAATGTCACGACGACCCGTCAGGTGCGTGACCTGCTGACCGACCAGCCGTACGGCGTCGTCCTCATGACGGGGCAGGAGGCGCCGCACGACTTGGCGCACTTCCTGGAGTTCCTTCCGCTCCCGGTTCCGGCGCTGCGGGACGAGCACGCTCTGGAGCTGCTGGTCAAGGTGAGCCGTACCACCGAGGATCCGGCCAAACTCGAACCGATTGTCCGGTACCTGGGCGGCCTGCCGCTGGCGCTGCGGCTGATCGCCGGACATCTGAAGGCGCCCGTCCCCGGCGTTGTGGAGGACATCGGTGCCCGGCTCTCCGACCGCGCCGCACGACAGGAGTTGCTCGACGTGGACGATCCGAACCCCCTGCCGGAAGCGCTCGAACTGGCCTACGGACGCATGGCCGTGCGGACGGCGCAGCTCTATCGCCGCCTGGGGTTGCTGATGTGTGCGGATTTCCAGCTGGACACCGTGTTCGCGCTCGTACCGGACTGGGAGCCGTCGGAGGCGCGCACCGCGCTGAGCGCCCTGATCTCGGGCGGTCTGGTCGAGCGCCGGAGTCTCGACACGTACCGCATGCACATCCTCGTCCACGACCACGCGTCGATCGTCGCGGAGCGCGACGAGACGGAAAGTGAACGCGAGGCGGTGCGGCGGCGGATCGCCCATCACTTCCTGCGGATCACCGAGCGGGGTGAGCAGACGCTGTCGACGCGCTGGCTCTACAACCCCATGAACACCTTCCCGGCGGACACGGCAGCCGACGAGCGCCAACAGACCGAGGCGCTGCGTGAGCTGGCTCGACGCGAGGCGGGCATCTTCGCCGCGGTGCGGTTGGCCGCCGAGGCGGGGCTTGACCTGGAGGCGTGGCGGCTGAGTCAGGCCATCCGGACCTTCTGCCTCCGTACCGGGCGCCACACCCAGTGGATCGAGGCGGCCGAGATCGGTCTCGCCTCGGCGCTGGAGACCGGTGACACGATGGCGGTGGCCCGTGCGTCCTACGAGGTGGGCTTCGCGCACCTCGAACGTTGGAACGTGGAGGAGGGCGATCCGCGGCTGGCCCGGGAGCACTTCGAACAGGCGCTCAGCCTGGTGAACCCCGGTGTGCCCGGACGGAGCGAGGGTGAACGTCGCACGGAGTCCAGCGTTCTGGAAGGGCTGGGGTTGCTCGAACGCAAGCTCAAGCGCCCCGGGCACGCGATCGATCTGTTCAGCCGTGCCCAAGCGGCACTGGAGGGGATCGACCATCCTCGTGGCGAGGCCCTCCTCGCTCTGCACCTGGGCAGTACGTACACGGCGCTCGGGCGCCACGACGCCGCGGAAGGTGAACTTCTGCGCGCGGTCGAGGAGTTCAAGGGGCTTCCGGACGGACCGGACCGTTTCAACATGGCCAAGGCCCGGCTGCGTCTCGCCGAGAACCGCCGCGCTTGCGGGCGACTGCGCGAAGCCGTCGAGGCGCTGGACCTGGCGGTGGACGGCATGACCGGCGTGGGCTCGGCCTACTACGCCGCGCAGGCCCTCCTGCTGCGCGGAGACGTCCGCGTGCAGTTGGGGCAGCGGGAGGCCGCCGTCGAAGACTGGACGTCCGCCCGCGCGCTCTTCGCGGAAGAAGGCAGCATTCACGAGGGTGAGGCACGGCACCGCCTGGAGCAGGAGGGCGGAGAGCAGGCGTAGGAGCCGGCCACGCACAGGCCGCCGCCAAGGCGGGCTCAGACGTAGGCCAGGTCGAGCTGTCCCGGGTCGGGCAGGTCGCCGGCGCGCACGACGATCCGCTCCGACCGTGTCGGGCGGGCACGGGCCGTCCCCGCAGCGCGCTCTCGCACCGTCCACGCGTAGACCGCCGATGCCGCAAGGGGGAACGCCGCCCAGGCGGGACGCTCCCGCCAGCTCACCCGCACACGACCGCCGTCCGGGAGCAGCGCCAGGCACCCGTCCTCCTCCGTTTCCGCGGCGAGCAGCCCGCAGCCGGAGGATTCCGCGGCATAGGCGCACCACGGGTCGTCCTCCGGACGCGCCGCCGTGCGCCCGCGCGGAACCAGCAGCACGTCCGCGGTACGCGGCCATCGGCGGTCCGGGTCGTCACGGTCGGCGGCCAGATGAGCCGAGGCGATGTGCGGGCCATGGCCGTGCTGCCGCGCCGCGGGGTAGCGGCGGACGACCACTTCACCGTCAGCTGCCCCAGTGCCGTCGTCCGTCACGCAAGCGGTGACGAACATGGGCGCCTCATGAGGAACGCGGCGGGCGCCCGGTCCAGAGGGCGGCGACGGAACGGGTATCGCGGACACGGACGCGGGATGGCCGGGTTCGTCCAGCCGCAGCCAGGTGTAGAACAGTCGGCGCAGCAACTCGGCGCTGCGGCCCGGTTCCGACGTGACGGTCTCCCCGACCGCCTGGAGTTCCGGATCGTCCCGCTGCCCGTCCAAGGCGGCAAGCTGGCACAGCAGGGGGCGATCGGCGGTCAGGCGAGGCAGTATCCGGCCGAGCCTGGCCATGGGGGATCCCGGTGCCACCTTCGATTCGTCGAAGGCGCCGAGAATGCAGGGGATTTCCAACGCAATTCCATACATGGTCAAGGAACCATGGTCTCCCAGAAGGAAATCAGCCGAACAGAGGGCCGCCTTCCATGTGTCGCTTTCCGGAACCGGCAGGAGGAGCCCGGAATCCAGAAACGGAGCCAGCCAGCTGTGCAGCTGCCACGAGCCATGACCATGCCAGGAATTCGGATGGATAGCCGCGAGTACGCGGAACTCTTCAGTGGGAAGCTCGGCCAAAACTCGACGGAGAACGTCGGCGCGCGGTGAGCCGAGCACCGAACCGCTTCCCCAGGTCGAGGACACGACCACGAGCCGCTGACCCGGCAACAACCCGAACGCCTGCCGGTAGCTCTCACGGAAGGGAAGGCTGGCACGCAGTTGGTCGATACACGGGTCGCCGGCCACAACAGCCTTGGGCAACGCCTGCGGACAGCTGACCGCAAGCCGATCGAACTGCTCCTTGTGGGACAGGACGATCGCTGACGGGACAACGTCCCCATCGTGCAGGAGCCACTCCTCCGTGAGCCCGAAGGCTCCCGGCTCCCGGCTCCCGGCTCCCGGCTCCCGGCTCCCGGCTCCCGGCTCCCGGCTCCCGGCTCCCGGCTCCCGGCTCCCGGCTCCCGGCTCCCGGCTCCCGGCTCCCGGCTCCCGGCTCAAGTATTTATTATAGCCTGCCCCATGGGGTGCGCCAATAAGCGGAAATCGAAGCTTGTGCAAGTCTCCGCCTCGATTTGTAGCGAGAGCGAGATCGAAATTCTCCGCGACCGCAACCCGCCAAGGGGTCATCAGCATTCCCCGGCGGAGCAAGAATTCGGATACGCCTCCGTCCAGGGCGGAGGAATCTGTGCAGGAGAAGACAACCTGAATCCGCTCGTCGCCGTCGAAGACCGCAAGAAGGTCCAGGAGCCGGGTGGCTGACGTGATGTTGTGCACAACACCGAGAACCCTCCGCTGCGGCGAGACGGTCATCCAAAGCCGCGCGTCCGGTCTGAGCGGCAACGGCAGCCGGTCAGCGTCTGCCACCTGTCAACTCCTGACTCCCATCATTCTGAGGTGACGCCTTCGCGCCGCCACCGCAACCGATCTCACCATAGTCCCGCTCCCGAAGCCCGATCCCCTGCCCGTCAGTGCTTGGTATGCGAGGTGGGCGATAGGGGCGCTTCGGACGTGAGGAGGTTCCATGGACCTTGTTGGGCAAGACGAGGGCCAGGAGCCGCTCGTCGACCGTCCGATCAGGGCCGGTGCCGCGTTCGAGGGGAGTGCGGAGATCGCGGAGGCCCGTGACATGGCCCGCGACTTCCTCGTGTCTGTGCAGGCAGTGCACGGGCTGCCGCTGTCAGCTCGGGCTATGGGCATAGTGCAGCTGGTCATCGAGCTGGCCGACGACCCCGGCGGAGACCCGGCCGGCCGGCAGCCCTCCTGACCGCACCCGGCCGGACTGTTCCCGAGGCTGGAATTGGGCTGCTGCCTGCTCACGGGCGCAGAAAGGACAGACCCCGATGACGTCGGCGTTTCCCCCGCAGTCCCCTCCGGTCAGCCGACGGCTGCTCACGCAGCCGCACACCACCGTCGTCCACCGGGGTGCCGATGGCCGTGTCCCAGCCGTCGCCGTCGGCGAGGTGGTCCAGTAGCCCCTGCAGCACCGGGGCGGGGGTGGAGCCGGTCGCTGTGAGGACCCACGTTCGGTCGGAGACGGGTGTCTCGTAGGCGATTACGGTCCTCGTGGTCTCCTGGGCCGGGGTCTCATGAACGCGCTCGAGCAGGGTGACGCGGCTGCTGGAGCAGGCCAGCCCGCTCGCCCTGACGCCGAATGCCCCCGCCCGTCCCGGTCAGGAGACGCCCGACCCGCCGAATCCGCCCTCGGCGTTCCGAGGCGCAGCAGCCAGGGGCCGTGTGGGCCCGGGTTGCCATAGGGCCTGTTTTCTCGTCTTCGGTGCTCGGCCGTGTGCTGCGACGTGATGATTGTGGCTGCTCGGTGGGGCGAGCTGTCCAACTCGGCGAGATCGTTCTACCGTGGCCTTTCCTGATCCGCAGGGCAGGAAGTGATGCGAAGGGGGCTTGGTGGAAGCCGAGTTGGCGGCGCTCGCGGCGTCGGGGGCGACGACTCTGGTCGGGTTGATGATCTCCGACTCCTGGACGAGCGCCAAGGAGAGGCTGACGAGGTTCCTCGCCCGGCGCCGCTCGGCAGGGGATGCGGAGGAAGAACTCCAGGCAGCCAGCGAGGAGCTGGCCCGTGCTCGGGCGGCAGGGGACACTGCCGCGGAGGAGGAGATCGAGGCGGACTGGCGGCAGCGGCTGCTCGTCGTTCTTCGGGAAGAGCCCGCCGCCGCAGTTGAGCTGCGCAGCCTGCTGGCCGAATGGGCGGGCAACGTCTCGCACACCGTCATCAGCGGTGGTGTGAACCACAGCCCCGCCTTCCAGGGTGCGCAGATCCACGGCGGTATCACCTTCAACGTTCCGGCGGCGACGCCAACGGCCGACGAGACCGCCCGGCCGGACCAGGTTCCGGTGCTCACCGTCCCGTTCAGCAACCGCAGGCGCGAAATCTCCCTGCTGGACGCGATGTGCGGTGCGGCTGCCCGGCGGCAGAGCGGCGTCGACGTCACGGTCGTCGGCGGGCTGCCGGGGGTCGGCAAGAGCGCCATGGCGCGGAAATGGGCGAGCATGTCCCGGCAGCTGTTCCCGGACGGGCAGTTGTATGTCGACTTCGCGGCTCTGCGTGACCAGGCCGTCACCGGTGGGACCGTCGGCGCCGACGTGTCCGAAGCCCTGGCCATGGTTCTCAGATCCCTGAAGGTGAGCGACGCCGGCATGCCTGCGTCGCTCGCGGAGCGGACCAACCTGTTCCGTTCGCGCTCCGCCGATCAGCGCCTGCTGCTCGTCCTGGACGATGTGAGCCAGCCCGCACAGGTAAGGCCGTTGATCCCCAAGGGCCCGGGGAGCGCAGTTCTCGTCACCAGCCACGGCAAGCTGGGTGAACTGGTCCTTGACGGAGCACAGCTGATCTCACTGGAACCCCTGGACGCGGAGGGCGGCCTGGCCCTCTTGGCCGACCGCTGCGGAGAGGAAGCCGTGGCAGCCGAGCGGGCCGCAGCCGAGCGCCTGGTCGAGCTGTGCGGGGGCCTGCCGGTGGCGCTGCAGATAGCGGCGGCCCGCCTGATCACGGACGACGGTCTGACCATGACGTCCCTGTCGGAGGAACTGGAGGACGAAGCCGGCCGGCTTGCCGCCCTGGCCCTGCCAGGATTCCAGGGGGCTCTCCCCGGGGAGGAGTACTCCGTGTCCGCCCTGCTCGGCTCCTCATACCGGCTGCTGCCGCCCGACGCTGCCCGGCTTTACCGCCTCCTTGGATGGTTGCCGACTGGCGCCTTCGACGCCGGAGTCGCCGCGGTCGCCGCGGACCTCGACACCCCGAGTGCGAAGCGCCTGCTGCGCACGCTCATGACCGCGAGCTTCGTGGAAGCCGGCCGTGACGGCCGTTACCGCATGCACGACCTCGTGCGGCTGCATGCCCGGGAACGCGCCGCGGAGGAGGAGCCGCCGGCGGAGGAGAAGGCGATGACGAGGAGGGTGGCCACCCACTACCTCGTTCTCGCCGCGTTCGCCGATCGGGCGCTGAGGAAGGAGCGGTTGCGGATCGCCGACCTGTCACCGCTGCTGCGCACCGCTGACGATCCCTTCGCGGTCGGTACGGGACCCTCCCCCCTGGAGTGGCTGGATGCCGAGCGCCACGCCATCCTGGCCGTCCTGCGGGCCGCGAGCCGGCACCGGCTGCACAGCCTTGTCTGGCCACTGGCCGAGGCGTTCACGGCCTTGTTCCTGCGCCACCGTTACCTGGAGGCGTGGAAGGAGTCGCTCGAACTCGGCGTCGCCTCGGCCGCCGCCCTCGCCGAGTCGGCTGAGACCGCGAACGAGATCGCCGAGGCCGCACAAGCCGAGGCGCGGCTGCGCAGCCTGCTGTCCCGCCCGCTGATGGACCTCGGCGAGACCGCCCTTGCCGGGAGGGAGCTGCGGACCGCCGCCGCACGGGCCGAGGTGACCGACCACCTGACTCTGCGTGCCTCCGTTCAGGAGTTCCTCGGACGCTATCTGGACCGGGTCGACCCTGCTCAGGCCGTCCCCGCCTACCGGCGGTCGTACGAGCTGAACAAGGAGGCGGGCCAGGGCCGTGGGGCGGCCATCGCCGCCTACTTCCTCGGCTGCGCGCTGGATGCTCGCGGCGAGTACGCCGAAGCGCTGGAAACCCTGCGCATGGCGCACCACGACCTGCTCGCACGCGAGGAACCCGACCCGCGTATGGCCGCGCGGGCCATGGCCGCGATCGGTGCCGTCCATGACCACCTGGGCGCCACCGCAGAGGCGGTACGCGCGTTGCGCGAGGCGGTTCGTGTCCTGGAGGAGGAGAAAGCGACGCACTACGAGGCTGAGGCCCTCGTCACCCTCGTCGACATCGCCGAGCGGACCGGAAGCTACCAGGACAGCGTGCGCGGCTGGCTCACCCGGGCCGTCACGCTCCACGAGGCCAACGGCAATCCTTTGGCCGAGGACCTGCGTCGGCGGCTGGAGAACCTCGTCCGGTGACAGCCGGTCACCGCGGGCCGCTCGGTGTGGGAGATGGGCGCAGCCGCAGGACGACGTCCTCGGTCCGCAGATCTCCGATCCGCAGGGTGACGTAGGCGTCATCCAGAGGGCAACCCGCGCGCAGGCATGCGTAGACCACGGCAGCCGGAAGACCCGCGTCCAGCTCGGGGCCGGTGACGGCCGCCTCCATGATCCGGCCGTCCCTGAGCCCGATCAGGAAGCCCCCATGGCGGACGGCCGATGCGGCGAGGAGGCTGCCGGGCAGCCGCTCGAGGGTGCCCTGGATCCACCGCAACGCGCCCACCGCGTTGGGCGCCGGACGGTGGGCCAGGATCACTGAGGCACTCTCGACCAGCCGCCGGTCGCGTTCACCGTCGGAGCACGCGAGATGGGTGAAGAACAGGGGCGCGCTGGCGCCCGTGCCACCGCCTGAGTGCGCGGCGGCCGGGAAACGGCGTACGACGACAGCCGAGGGCACGTGGTCCTGTTCGATCCCCTCGACCTCTGTGATCACCTGCCAGGAGGTGACTGGTGAGGCCGGCGGGTCGGGCCGGGGCAGCACCAGCGCAGACGGTGGCGGGGAGGACGGCTCCGGGAGCCGCAGCAGTCGGTAGAGGGCGGCACGGAGTCGGGGGAGAGCCTGTCCAGGTTCGGCGAAGGCGGACTGGGCGACGGCCGCGTACCGCTCGGGCGTGTGCTCGTGAATTACGTGCTCGACCTGGTGGCGAATGTCTCCGTCAGGGTCGAGCCGGGGCGCGACGGCTGCCAGAGCGTGGATCGCGGTCCCGGGCACCGCGTCGGTACCGAACGCCCCCAGCAGGACGGGCGTACCCGCCGAGGCGGCGTACAGCGTCACCGAGCCGTGGTCGCCGACCACGGCGTCCGCCGCGACGAGCGCGGCCCGCCACGCGTGAACAGGGGGCACGAGACGCAGTCCCGCGTCCAGGGCAGCCGCTTGGAGGACCCGGGTCTGCCACGCGCCGTGCGCGGCCCACACGTTGGGATGGACTATCGCAGCAACCAGATACTCATCACCGGGAAGTTCGCCGAGGAGACTCGCGGGCAGGCGCGGGTGACGTCCCAGGAGCGACGTGGGCCCCCAGGTCGAACTGACCACGATCAGGCGCCGGCCCGCCGAGACCCCCAGGGCATCGCGGTACGCATCCCTGCTCTCCCGGCTGGCCAGGAGTTCGTCGAAGCAGGGATCACCCACCAGCAGGGTACGGCCGGCTACTTTCGGGTGCCTGGCGAGCAGCTGCTCCTCCTGGGCCGGATGCGATACGGCCAGCCAGGCACGGCCCGACTCCAGCAGGGAGTCCGGCACGACACCGGAGAGCCTCTCCCGCGGACCGCGCGAGTCCGGCACCAGCTTCTGGAAGCCCACCCCGTGCGGCAACACCAGGACCGGGCAGTGTCCCTCCGGTACGTCGATGTTCTCGCTGGCGGAGAGGATGAGGTCGGGGGCGATGCGCTCCAGTTGTTCCCAGGGCATGACCCGGCAGCCGGCGCCGTGCAGAAGGTCGAGGACACCGGAGCCGAAGGCAGAGGTCGGGTCGTGAGCGAAGACGACGGTCACGCGATCGTCGCCGCGCAGCACGGCGGGCAGCGTTTCGAGGATGCGTACGGCCGACGTGACCGTGCGCGTGGCGACGACCAGCGTCCGTTCTCCGCGGAAGGTGCCCCACCGGTGGGCGTCGTGCCCCACGGGCACGCGAAGAGGCTGATTACCGGACAAGGCGGCCGCCTCTAACAAATCTGCGCCTCCAGCCGGTCAGCGGCTCGCGGCTCGCGGCTCGCGGCTCGCGGCTCGCGGCTCGCGGCTCGCGGCTCGCGGCTCGCGGCTCGCGGCTCGCGGCTCGCGGCTCGCGGCTCGCGGCTCGCGGCTCGCGGCTCGCGGCTCGCGGCTCGCGGCTCGCGGCTCGCGGCTCGCGGCTCGCGGCTCGCGGCTCGCGGCTCGCGGCTCGCGGCTCGCGGCTCGCGGCTCGCGGCTCGCGGCTCGCGGCTCGCGGCTCGCGGCTCGCGGCTCGCGGCTCGCGGCTCGCGGCTCGCGGCTCGCGGCTCGCGGCTCGCGGCTCGCGGCTCGCGGCTCGCGGCTCGCGGCTCGCGGCTCGCGGCTCGCGGCTCGCGGCTCGCGGCTCGCGGCTCTGATCTAGTATCACATGTCAAGGTGCCGAGCAACCCTTCGTGTGCGTCTCACGGGTCCAGGACTGCTACACCGTAACGAACGGGACGGGCACCGCCAGAGATGGCCGACGCATCCTGAATGCATCGGAGATGTGTAGTGTCCCGGAGATGCCCGGGACCAAGCCCGATCCCGCGCTATGTTGCTCCGCCTCGCAGCAGGGTGCGTTCCACGCAACCGCGCGTTTCCTATCGCTGGATGCACATCGGAGGGGGACAGACCAGGCACTCGGCTGTCCTGCGGCGCAGATCCCGCGCTCCGTGATCACTTGCAGTCGTGCGGCGGAGCGAGCGAGCACCGTGAGGCAGGGCCATGTGCAGCATCAATTGGTCAGCGCACGCAGGTCCCGACACTCAGCGGCGGCGGTAAGGAAGGTCGTCCTGGCGCAGAGCGAGGTAGGTCTCCGGGGTGGCGGCTTCGAGTAGGTCCGGATGGTCATTGAGGTCGAGCCGAGGTTCTTGATTGTCCGGGAGAAGGTCGCTCCACTCGCGGTCCGCGCCTTGTTCGTATGCTTGGCGGACGAGCCTCCGGACCCGAGGGCGGGCCTCTTCCTGCTGCTCGCGGAAAATGTGCCGCTGGCTGCGGCGGCGCTCCTCCGCGGCTTCCTCGTCAGCTGGTTCCTCGGTGAGATACTGATCTTCCGCGCGCAGCCCAGGGGTGCGTTCGGCGATCATCCGGTCCTCGTAGTGCAGCTGTGCGCAGGCAGCGAACAGTCGGCGGGACATACCCAAGTGCACTTCGGTGCCGGGAATACGGCAGCTGAGGAAGTCGTCCAGGCCCAGCCGACGGGCCCCCTCACGGAGAGTCTGCTCGTCGTCCAGGCTGCCGACTGCACCACGGGCGTCCGCGCGCAGGGCGCGCGTGGCGTCGTCTCGTTCCAGTGGGGTGGTGATCCCTTCTCTCCGACGACGGCGGGTGGTGCGGTCGGCGGACAGGGCGATGGTGCGTAGTTGGGACGGCAGCGCGGAGCGTAGGGCGAGGTAGACCAGCATCTGTGCGCGGGCCGTGCCCATGAGGGCGTCATCGCTGGCGCCGAGGTGGTCTTCAGCGCTGTCGGGAATCGTCGGTGCGGGGGACACGCCTACGGTGTTGAGAGGTGGTTGGCCGGGGTGCTGGTTGTGGTCGATGGTGAGGCAGAGGTCGCCCTGGGGCTGTACCGCTGCACCGACCAGGATGCGGCGGTGCGCGTAGGCATGGAGGATCTTGCTTCCTTCGCTCAGCTGCTTCCAGCCGTCCTTGAGGGTTGTCTTGCCGACGTTGCCGCCTTTCGCCTCGATGAGCCAGTACGCGTTCTCCGCCTCGTGCAGACCCCATAGGTCCGGCAGGCGCCGGGCGGGGTCCTTGAAGGCGTCGGCGAGCGCCGGGTCGGGGCCACCGTCTTCCAGGTGCCATGTTTGTCCGAGGCCCATCAGCGAGCGGCAGGCCCACTCGGCCATGGTCATGCCCAGCCGGTAGCCGAGGGCGTTCTTGGCAGTCCGCTCGGTGCCGTATTCGTAGACCGCGTTGAGGGTCAGGCGCCGCCCGGCGCTGTGCGGGAGCGGGTGCTTGGGCGTGACATCGTGAAGACCGAGATAGGCATACAGCGGGGAGATCCGGGCGACGAGTTCACCTCGCGCGAGCTGCGGAACCTGCTGCAGGTTCGGCGTGACATCGCGGCCCACCTCGGTCGCCGCTTTGATGATCTCCCGCCAGGTGGTGGTGGGGGCGTACCACCCGTTGCTGGCTGGGAAGGCGGCCGGTGTGTCCCAGGGTTTGTGCGGGGCGGTACGCCACTGGGGATAGGGGCGCCGTGCCGGGGCGTCGCGGAGCAGCACAGGTATGTCCAGGCTGTCGGCGTAGACGGGGGGCGGCGCGTCGTTCACGTGTGCGGGAATCACGCCAGTCACTGTGGCACCGGTTGTCTTCATGGCTTCGAAGTGAGTCTTCTCGTGTCAACCTTGCGTGGCTGATCGGAGTTGATCGCGTGAGGGGGCTCTGGGTGCGGAACGCTCGTGCGTGCCGGTGTTCAGCGGGCTCCGGTTGCTGAGTCGATGATGTCCTTCTGTTCCTGGTCGGCGTCCCTGTTGCTGGGGGCGGATCGCCTGTACTGGGGGTGGTCGAGGTCCATCTGGAGTGCGGCGTGCAGGGGGGCGGGGTAGCGGGTGCGCTCGGACCAGGCCATGGCCTGGTGGGAGAGGCTGGCGGTGGCTCGGGCGAGGTCTTCCCGGGAGTAGCGGGGGTTGGTGAACATGGGATTGATCTCGCGGGTGGTGATGGAGTGCCAGTTGCCGTTGAGTTCACTCTCACCCCGCGCATCCCTCTCGTCGCTGGCGCGCCAGCGGGTGCGGCCGTCCCCGAGGCGGCTGCGGTTGTGGGTGCGGGATTCGCTGAAGAGGAACCAGGGGTGTCCCTCGGGCCGGTGGCCGGGCCAGGCGAGATACTGGCTGACCTTGATGAAGGGGTCGAGTCCCTTGGCCAGCCGGCTTTTGGTGGTGCCCTCTTTCTCGGCGTAGACGAAGCGGGGAAGTTCGTCCTGCATGGTGTTGACGCGGATGTAGCTGATCGGGTGCAGACGCTCGTCCGCGATGTCCTGGTGCGGAGTCCACAGACGCCTGTCGTCCTCGGGCAGGCTGTCGGGGGTCAGGCCGAAGCTCCTGTTGTGGAAGCCGGGGTAAATGCGACGCCATGCATGGCCATCGAGCATGACGGCGAGATCGAGACCGGCCATTTCGGGCCTCTGCTGGAGCTGTACCAGTGCACGGGCAGCGTCGCTGCCGACCTCGCACCACCGGTCCATTCGCGTCTTGCTCGCGTCTCTTTCGTTGTGCAGGGGGTAGTTCTTGGCGTGGAAGGCGGTGTTCGCGTCGTAATACGGGGCCCAGGTGTTGGTGATGTTGCTCCAGCCGAGCATGGTCCACACGCCGCCGGGTTTGATGGGTGGGATGAGCACGGCAGCAGTGGTGATCCAGAGGGGCTCGCCCCGGTAGAGGTTGCTCTTGGTCTGCATACGGCAGTGCAGGCCGCAGTAGGCGATGCGGGGCAGCGGGTCCTTGTCGGGGTGCAGGATGGCCTCGTACCGGTCGTCGACAACGCCGAGGCTGCGGTGCATGTCAAGGACAGCGGCGAACGCGGCGTGGTCCTTGTGGTACTCCTTCTTCTGGGGCTGAATCTCGGTCAGGACGGGTGCGGCCGTTCCCTTGCGGTACTGGAGCTTGGCGCCGATGGTGAATTGGCTGGGCACGCGTGCTTCAGCGAAGAGACCACGCACCGCGTGCTTGGCGTCCTTCTCGTTCCTCTCGGTCTCCTCAGCCCTCTTCCGGGCCATGCGGCTGCCGTTGGCCGGCGTGCTTGCACCGTCCTGGTCGGTGCGGGGCATCTCGGTTTCGCACCAGACAACCAGGCGGGTCCCCGGCTCCTTGTGCCGGTTGATGATCGCGTTGACCTCAGCGCGGCGGATGCCAGCGCGTCCTGTGCCGTGCTGAAGGAGTTCTTCTGCCTTGTGAAGCACCAGGCGAATACCGGGGCGGAGTTCGACCTCGCTGAGTGAGGGTTTGATCGTCTCGGGATCGATGCCATAGGCGCAGGCGAGGGCCTGCACCATGCGCCGCCGCGTGGGGTACCGGTACCACAGGCCGAGATACACCAGCTTGATCTCACCCTGCTTTTCGATGGAGCGCTGGATGGATTCTGGGGAAGGGAGGCCGACCTTGTCCTGGAAACGGGCAGCTGCCTTCTTGCTGCTCTCGTCGTCGCTTGCCTTCCCCTGCGCCCACTGCAGGTGGGATGTGTCCTGGAAGTACCGCTTGCCGAAGCCTTTGCTGTCACTGACCAGGGTCATCACGGGTACCGCGCCGCTTTCGCTTTCACTTTCGCCGTTCCCGGTCACTTCCGGGGCGAAGGAGGCGTGGAGGTGCTCCATGATCAGACGGTGGTGATGGGTGCCGGTGCCGGTTCCGACACCGTTGCTCTTGGGCATGGTGGCGTGCAGGGGCCGGACCTTGCCGGGCGCCTCCATGGTGAGTGATTTGCCGCTGCCGCGTTTGTCGATCTCCGTATTGGCCCGGGTCTGGACAGCAAGCAGACCCGTGTGGTCGACGTCCAGACGGGCGGCGATCTCCAGTCCGTATCGGTTGGCGGACTTCAAGCCTCCGGGGCCGTCCAGCTTGAGAGAGAGGACCGGCTTGTCACCGCCGCAGTCGACCATGGCCGTCTTGGCGTAGATGACGGCGTTGCTGATGCGCCGGTTGCTGCCGTGGAAGTGGATGACGGGGTTGGCGTAGCCGGTGAAGGTGGCCATCTTGGTGTCCACGCGGGAGAGCGCGTAGTCCCGGGCGCTCCAGTCATCGGGGAGTTCGGACCAGTTGTCAGCGATCTGTTGTGTCGCTTCGGCGCTTGGGGGGTGCCCGATGTGTGCGAAGGCGGGTCCGAAGGGGTGGTCCCAGGCGATGACGCTGCCGTCGCTGAGTGGCCGGTAGGCGAGAGTGGCGGCGGTTTCGGTGTCCTTTGCCCAACCCGCTTGGCGGGGCTTGGCCGTCTCCTCTGGTTCCCTCTCGTCCTCTGGCTGTTCGGACTCCTTGCTCTGCGGCGTCACCGGCTTCATGGCGTACTCGGTGAAGGCAGTCCCGGCGAACTTGTCGGCCATACACCAGCGCACGGCCTGGTAGGCCCAGCCAGGCGGGTTGGGGGCCAGGGTGCCGCGGTTGAGGATGGCATCGGCCAGGGAGAGCTTCGCCGGCGTAGTGGCACGGACAAGGCCCGGCAGCGTGGACTTCCCGGTGTCGGATGCGCTGTCGAGCGACGTGCCCTTGACCGCGGCTTCGAGGTAGGTGAACAGCTTGGCGAGCTTGCCGGGGTCGATCTCCTTGAGGGAGATCATGTAGCGGAAATGCTTGTCGAGGTGGACGTAGCCCTCGGCGAGGGCTTGCAGGGCGGTGGTGGCGATACTGAGCGGCCACAGCATCGCCACGTCCACACCTTCGGGGAGATTCTTGTTCTTCCGGCTCTCCCCAGCCCACGCACCATACTTGTGCCACTCGACGAGAATCTCCGGCTTGTCTTTTCGTCCTTCTCCACCGAAGTCGCTCCAGTCGTGGAAGGACCACACGTACGCGTACTGGCCCGCCAGCACAGCGTCGTTCAGGAGGAGAGAAGAGGTGTAGATGGTGGTGAGCTTGGCCATGCGGCTGCCGGAACCTCTCTTCGATCAGACCGGCCGGGGTCAGGAAAACGAGTGCGAGACCTCGGCGTAGCGCAGGAATTCGATGATGGCTCGACCGTACAAACGGTTCATCATCTCGCGTTCCTCCGGTGACCAAGCATCGTAGATGAGTCGAATGACCTCTGCGAGTCCTGTCGTGTATTTGGTGCCCAAGGCGGCCTGATCGACTATGAATAGATCCATGTCGGTGTCGCCGCGTCGTGCCCGTCCGGCGAGTTGGATCAGCTCCACGAGCATGGAGCTGATCAACTCCATCTGAAGATCTTGATGCATGCTGGAGAACCGCGTGGGAGAGCGCAGGATTTTCACCAGGTGCTCACGGGATGCGGTGCGGGCGCGCTCGATCGCCTCGTATGGGTCGTCCCCGCTGAAGGAGCGCGCGGCACGTTGGCCGCATGCGTTGACGCTGCCATGCATCCATGCTGGGTCCTCGATGCTGAGGACTGGCCGGACGCACAGGTAGACGTCGCTGATGGCCGAGCGGGTCTCGACCACGATGTTCAGGCCGCGGGCGATCCGGGCCATGGGGGCGATGAGGATGTCGCCGAACTCGTGAAAGTCCTCCAGTTCCTCGGCGACGATCGCGCGCACGCCCTTGGGGAGGATGTTTCTGTACTCCGCGAGATCTTCACGGCGCAGCAGCACGCAAACGCGATGTGTCATCCCCTCCGCCTGCGCCATGCCGATGGCGAGGTAGAGCCCTTGCTTGTAGCCGTTGACCTGGAGGATGCATCGGGCTCGGTCGGGGTCGTTGCGGGCAAGCCAGTCGAGACGCCCCCGAAGCTGTTGCTCGTAGATCGCCTGGCCCATCTCCCGCAGCGCTGAGAGCTTGTGCTCGTCGTAGAGGCCGGCGATCTGGATTCCCTCTCCGCCTGGCACCTCGCTGTTGGTGACGGGCAGTCTGTTGGCCCTGATGGACTCCTTGACGTCGGGCATCCACCAGGCCACGGGAGCGTGGACGTGCTCTCCGGAGGCGTGGGGGAAGAACGCAGTGGCCGACAGGCCAAGGACGGGACGTCGTACCCCGGCTGCCATCAGCGAGGTCAGACGGCCGAGTTCGCTGATGAACGTGTGAGGGTCACCGATGGTGGCGCTCTCGCGGAGTTCGGCTGTCGGCTTGCTGTCGTCACCGATTCCAGTCACCTGGTATCCGTGAATGTCGCGGCCCAGCATGCCGGTCGGGTACAGCTTGGAGACCGTGCTCCGGTAGGTCATGGCGAGGATGTCCCGGGCTGCGGCGCTGTCGTGGTCCTGGACCTTCTGCGCCTGTTCACGCAGGAGAGAAAGAGCCTGTCCCAGTTCCAGCAGGATGGCGCGCACGGTGATGAGGTTGACGAGACGGGCACGTACGGTGTCGTCGGTGACCGTCTCCTCAATGGACTCGTGCATGGCCTGCTTTACGGGAAGCAGGTTATGCCGGCCGCGTGGAGAGACAAGGTCGTAGAGCTGGTCTGTAAGACGCTCCCAATCGGCTCCCTCCGGCATCGGCAGCAGCTCCACGGGCTGGTCTTCGTCAGAGTCTTTGCCGGGCATGAGCTGGTTGAGCAGGGTAAACAGCTCATCGGAGATCGGCTCGTCGACGTCATGGTCATCGGGGAACAGGTAGTTGATGATCTCCCGGTCCCGGGACGTCGCGGTCCGCCATCCCTTGTTGTCGCGGTAGGCGTCGTCCTTGTCGTCCCGGGCTTTGCTGAGCGCCGGCGGATTGAGGATCAACTGTTTGTTCGCCAGCCACAGAAGCAGGTTCTCGGCCGTCAAACGGGCATGGCTGAGAGGGTTCGTGAGCAGCTCGCGCAGGTGCGGAGGGAGATTGCGCCTGTCATCATCGACGAGGTCCAGCAGGGACTTCTTCATCAGGGACGCGAGGACCGCTTCCTTCGCGCATCCCTTGATGGCACTCAACTGGAGAGCGTCCACCTCGTCCACGACGAGCAAATGACACATGCGTGCCATTGCTTCGAACACGGACGCTCCACGGGTCCCTCGCGGCTTGTTCTGGAAGGAATCGCCGTCGAAGACGACTCCGGTTCGCAGAGTTCCTTCCACGAAGTTCATGTGGTTGGTGACGATGACGCTGGCACGGGTTGCCTCGTAAAGAGGCCGGAACTTGTCGCACACCGGGATGAACGGACAGGCGTAG
Source organism: Streptomyces caelestis (assembly GCF_014205255.1). Classification (GTDB taxonomy): domain Bacteria; phylum Actinomycetota; class Actinomycetes; order Streptomycetales; family Streptomycetaceae; genus Streptomyces; species Streptomyces caelestis. The sequence goes on from NZ_JACHNE010000001.1 coordinate 7,255,201, forward strand.
GTGCCACCCTCTCCGGGCTTGCTCAGCGTCAGGCAGTTCTCCTCGCCGGCCGGGAACGGGTCCTGGACCGTCATGTACGCCTTCTGGGCGCATGCGTAGCCCACCTCGGCGAGATCTTCCAGGTTCTTACCGTCCCACTGCTCGATGGGCGTGTCCTTCATGAGCGCCCCGTACTCCAAGGCACGTTCGTGGCGCTTGGCCGGGGACATCAGCGCAGCGCAGGTCTTGGGCTCAGGGAATTCCTCCAACTGGTACAGCCAGTCAAGATCGCTGCCGATATCCCGCTTCATCTTCAAGGTGGCCTTGACGTCCGGGACGACAATCCCCAGACTCAGGTCCCGCTTGGCCATCAGCGCGGCCAGCACCCGCACCAGGACCGTCTTCCCGCTGCCGGTGGGCGCGTTGAGGATCTGGAAGCTCCCGTTCATCAGCCCAAGGGCCTTGACCTTGCCGCTGGGGCAACGGAGCTTCTTCAGGAACTTCTTCACGGTCCGGCGGATGTACTTGGTCCCGGCCTTGCGTTCGGGACGGCTGAGGAGCTCGGCGACCTCCAGGATCTCCTTCTTGCTGAACGAGAGCTCGGGTATCTCAGGGACGGTGACGATGTGGGGAAGGGCGTCGTGACCAGGGGCCTCGGTGAAGTCCGGGGCTGAGGGGAAAGTGAGGCCGACAGCGGCCCGGCCGAGATCCTTGCCGAGGTAGGCGACGCGGGTCGTGTAGTGGCCGGGGCCGGCGAATTCCAGCGCGCGCGGACGTTTGCCCATGGTGTAGTAGCCGCGAATGATGCTGTCGGCGTAGTCCAGCGGCGGCTCGGGCAGGTAGCAGAGCACGTGCCCGGTCGCGCCGTCGGAGGGCAACGCAAACAGTCCGTCGGTCAAGTCCACGGAATGTTCGCTGTCGTCGCCCAGCATGGCCCGGAACGCGACGCGGACAGCGTCGGCCGACGTGTAGGAAGAGGGCAGCTTCCTGATGACGCGCGCGAAGACGCGGTATTCCTCCGTGGTGAGCTGGTCCCATTGTTTCAACGACCAGGGTTTGCGTTCGGCGAGCAGGGCCACGTGCCGGAAGGACGCGATGGGAGTGCCGTCGTCGCTGGTTGCCGGGAAGAGGTGACTTGCCAGGGCGAACGCGGCGAGGAGGGCGTCCTGCTCGAGGGAGCGTCCGCTGCTCACATGTACTCCTTCAGGCGGTCGGTGAACAGGGCCAGGAAGTCGGACGCGGCCATGGCCGTCATACCAATGCGTTCACGGTGAATGACGGATGTGAGGTAGCCGACCTGCTGGCGGCGGTGGTCGGGCACTACGAGCCAGGTGGCTCCGCCCTTGTCCCCGCGGTCCTCGATGAGCTTCTTGGCCAGGGTTCCGGGCCAGGTGTAGTCCTTGACGTCGATGGAGAAGACGACGGTGTCACCGTCTTTGACCTCGATGTCGACGCGGTCGTTGTCGGGCCAGACCTGGACCGTCAACCGTGTCCCGGCAGCGGCTTCCTTGAGGACGTCGGCAAGCCTGAGTTCCGGGAGTCCGGGGATGCAGGTGCTGCGCCAGACACGTCGCACCAGCGCACGGTATCCCTCAGCAGGCCGAGCCCTTGGGGTTTCACGCGATGCTCCCGTATAGAGCGGCATCTCGGCCTTGCTGGGGATGTAGATGCGGTCCTCGGCATGGAGGACCGGGACCTGGTCGCGGGTGGCAGTGAAGGTGAAGCGGGCTCCGGTGTCCTGATGCCACGGGTAGAGGCACCTGACGGCGTAGGTCCTGCCGTCGTCGTGCGGAATCACCTGCATGGGATAGGCGCAGGCGGGACATCCGAACCACCACTGCCGCTTGTAGAGGCAGTAAGACGGGATGTCCTGATAGAAGACCTGAGCCACGGCAGGAGGGAATCCGAGTTCCTCCAGCTGTTCCTTGTCGCAGACAGGGTATTCGATGATGTTCCGGCGGTGCCGCTCGTAGAGGCCGCCCTTAATGGCTTTGAATACTTGCTCCTGGCCGAACTCACTCTCGAGCTCGAAGTGAGTGAACCTCTCCCCGCGTCGCTGCTTCTTGTCGGCGATCTTGAAGATCTCCGCGGCTTCCCATAGCAGGTCGCAGCCCTCCTGAGTGGACACGCCCACACTGTCGAGGAAGCGGAGGTTACGCAGGGGGCCCGTGAGTGCCTCTTCGGGGAAGATACCGACGAGGCTTCCGGCCTGGTCCCCGGAAAGACGATCGAGAAGGTCCCGGAAGGTGACGCGGTGGCCGGGGCCGACCGTCGCCATGATCACTCCCTGGGCCTCCATCAGCTTCTCGACGCGCTGCCCCGAGGAGAGACCGTCGTTGTAGCGGGCCTCCTCGCACAGTACAAACGCGCTGGCGGCCCGCAGGACTGTCTCGTCGAACTGCCATTGGTCAGTGTGTGCTTCGCCGTGCTCGGACATGCGGGCAGCCTACGAGCCACCACTGACAGTCGGGGTGCGGTACTGCGGCGGGATGAGGTCTTCGAGGCCGTCGGTGGGAACCGTTGGATACAGCTCGCGGTACTGGGAGAGGTAGTCGGCGATGTGTCTCCAGCCGGACGCTGAGGGATACCAGGCGTGCCGCCCCCAGGTTGCTCCGTCGGGGAGTCTGTGTTCGAGGTAGCCCCGAGAGGGTGCTTCCTGGCCGGGACCGGTCTTGACCGTCAAGTGGAGGCGAGCCCGGCCGACCAAGTCGTAATCGCCGCCGTGCTGACTGGCATAGGCAACGCGCACCAGTGTCCGCCACAGCCACACCGACATCATCGGGGCGGGAGCGCTCTGGCTACGGGAGACGCCGAGGCCGGCGCGCGCAACCGCTCTGCCCCGCTTGGTCATCTCGACCCGGGTCCGCTTGATCAGCCCGGCTCCGGGGATCGTGACGGTGTCGTGGTGAACAGTGATCAGGCCGCGCCGATTCAGCGCCGCGATGGAGGGGCCGGTGCCGGGGTCATGGACGCCGTGGTCGCGGAGGCGTTCCTGAAGACGGCTGTAGCCGGTGATCTCCGGCGGGGCGTAGAGGGCGAGCGTCATCTTCCGCCACTCGGCGGCGGGGCGACGCTGGCCGGTGTGCGCGTGGCGCTCACGTTCTGCCTGCTGTTCTTCTGTGTCTTGGAGGAAGCAGGCTTCCAGGTAGATCCGCTGGCGGTCATTGAGACCGTTCCAGGTTTCCATGAGGGAGGGGCGTTCCGGGCGGGGGCCCGGCCTCGGCAGCACCGGGGCGGGCTCGTCAGGCCGGGTTCTGCGCCATGCATCAACGACCACGTGCTCGGGGAGCTTGTACACCAGGGCGAGGGCCTTGGCCAAGCGGCCAGCGTGCTCGGGCGTGGAACAGGCTGTACCGCGTACGGGCAGGTCACGTTCAAGGCGGAGCAGCTTGGTGCCGTCAAAGCTGATACCGCGCATGACTTTCCTGCCGGACACGGCCTGCGCCGCGTGGTCAGCACTGCTGAACCCGGCTTCCCGCCGAAGATCGCGGAGAGTCGTGCTTCCCCTGGGGCGGCTCGTGAGGTAGTGAACATCGACCTTGAAGAAGCTCACCAGAGCGTGCAGCTGGCGGGCTTCCGGTTTGCGCTGACCGCTCTCCCAGTAGGCAACAGTTCGCTGAGTGACGCCGACTGCGTCGGCGACCGCGCGACGGCTCAGTCCCCCTAGTTTCCGTAGCTGCCGAAGAACCTCAGGCTTGAACGACTCTTCTCGGCCCATACCGCTCCAGGGAACCGCATGGAACAGTTCCATGCAACCGTCCATAAACAGCTAGAGTCCAAAAGATCCAAGAAAGACAGGGATTCATCTTCCGGAGTGCGCCAGTCAGGGCTCAGCGAGCCTGGGTTGCGCCCGTGCCGCGCGATAGCCAGCCGCCTGGCCATGGCACGCGCAGTGTTCGAGGGGATGGGCACCCGACCTCAAGCCCTGTCAGCGGGATCGGCTGGCCTGTGCCATGGCTGCACTCGGAGGCGGTGCTGTGGGGGTGGTGATGAGGTGCGCGGTGTGCTTCACCTTCACGGGGGTGTGTGTCCGGGGTCCGGTGCCGTGGGCGAGGCTCTCGGCGAGGTCGGCCAGCAGCGAGCTGGGGGTATAGAGGGATGCCGTGACGTTCCAGGTTGGGCGGTCGATGCTGGGGCCGGCTCAGATGGTCCAGGCGACGAGCGTGCTGTTCGGCTGCTGGGCGGCGAAGGCGTCGAACTGGATGCCGGCGTCCCCGGTCGGGTTGGTCCAGCGGATCCAGCGTCCGTCGACGGTGTGCTTCCATCCGGCGTCGGTGAGGGGCTTCGTGGCGGCGGTGACGGTCTTGTCGCCGACGGGGTTTCCGATGGCGGTGTCCCACGCGTCGCCTTCGGCGAGGTGGTGCAGCAGGGTCTGGAGCGCGGGGGCGGGGGCGGTGCCGGTCGCGGTGAGGTGCCACATCCGGTCGGAGACGGGCGTCTCGTACGCGGCCACGGTCCAGGAGGTCTCGCGGGGGCCGAGGTCCAGGCGCTCGATGGTGGTACGGGTGAGCGGTTCTCCGGCGGCTGCGGCGGCGTAGGCGGTGACGGTGGAAGTCACGGTCACGTCCTTTCGGATGGTGCTGCGTGGGGGTGCGACTGCGCCGGTGCGGTCAGCTGAGCGTCTGGTGCAGTGCGGCGATCGCGGGGGCGTAGGCCTCTTCGGTGACGGCGGTCACGGCCTGCTGGGGGGTGTGGCCGTCGGCGGCGTCGAAGGTGGCGTGCCAGGTGAGGAAGGCGCCTTGGGTGTCGGCTATGGGCCAGACCCGCATGGTCGAGCGGTAGCCGCTCACCGGCAGCGGGGAGTCGAGGATCTCGTAGGTCAGGGCGCGGTGGGCGTCGTCGAGGCCGACGAGACGCTCGCGGTAGGTGCTGTCATCGGTGCCGGTGAGCACGCGGACCGCTCCGGGTGCCGATGGGCTGTCGCCTTCGGTGATCTCGCTGGCCTTGATGGCGGGGTGCGAAGACATCGGCCAGCGTGTGCAGGCGTACCCCGGCCTCGCCGGGCACCGCGAAACCACGCGCCGCCAGCAGCGGGCGGATCTCGTGGACGGCCCGGGTGACCGTGGAGCGGTCGACTCCGTAGAAGAGGGCCAGGGCGGCGTGCGGGAGCTGGAACCGCAGGACCACCAGAGTCGCGATCACCCGATCGGTGAAGACCAGTTGATGGCCCGGCCCGCCTTCGGCGCGCAGCCGTTTGTGGCCTCGACGTTCCCGCAGCCGCGAGTTCTCCCGCGCCATCCATCCCGGCGCCAACTCCGCGATGAGCGAACCGAGTCGACGCCGGGAGATGCCAGTGCAGGTACGGTGCGAGAGAGCCGTACGGGCCATGGCAGAGGTGACAATCTCCCCAACTCGTGCGGCTCGCTCTGCGTTCCGGCCCAGGCCCTGCTGTGACATCGATTCCTTGAGCGCATCACTTTCCGGACCCGTAAGCCACCTCAGGCGCGGGGGTGAGCGTCCAGGAAACGGTGGAGGGATGCCGTCATACTCGCCACGAAGGAGTCACGGGTCCGGTCGGAGACCAGGTCCAGGGACAGGTAGGGGTTGAGGTCCTCCAGCTCGACGAGGAGTAGCTCGCCTTCCCGGGTGCGGCAGGCGTCCACGCGCTGGATGCCGTGGTCGAGGGTGTTCCAGTCGATGAAGCGCCGGGCGAAGGCGAGGTCGGCGTCGGTGGGCTCATAGGGCTCAAGGACCCAGCGCCGCTCCGGATCAGGGGCGTGAAGGGCGTACTGGAAGGCGTCGTCGACGTAGTAGAAGGACACCTCGTAGCGGAAGTCGATACGCGGCTGGACCAGGATGTCACCGTAGGCAAGGCCGCCCAGCTGCTCCCGGGGCACGAAGGCCAGGCCGATGGAGTCCGCACCTGCCTTCGGCTTGACCGCGTAGTGGCCGACCTCGGGCAGCAGGTGCAGGTCACTGGGTTGGTCGATGGTGGGGATGACTGGATATCCGGCGGCGGTCAGGTCCAGCAGGTACTGCTTGCCGGCCATGTCGCCCCGGCCGGACAGCGGGTTGTAGATCCGGGTGCCGCGGGCCGTGGCCTGCTCCCGGAAGGTGTCATACTCCTTCTGGTAATGGAGCACGGGCCCGCTGTTGCGGACCACCACCACGTCGAAGGCGTCCATCAGCGCGGCGGCATCCAGCGGGTGGCACAAGGCGATGTGGAAGTCGTCGCGCAGCCGGGAGGTCAGGAAGATGTCCTCGTCGCAGTAGCGCCGCCCCCGGGCTTGATAGGCGAGGTCGGTCACGAACAGAACTCTGCGACGGTCAGGCATCGTGTATCTCCTTGAGACGGTGACACCAACCTACCTTTCCCCCGGGAGACGGTCTCGGGCCGCCGCGTGGTCGCGGGATGTCAGCACGCCTCCTAAGAGGTCCTAACAGAAGTTGTTGATCAAGTGACCATCGGGCTTGTCTGCTCGTTGGTCGGGTCGTGGGGAAACGTCAGTCGCGGCCGTGGATCGTGTCGGACGAACTGTGGTCGCTCATCGAGCCGTTACTGCCCGAGCCGGGGCCGAAGCTGGTGGCGGGCCGGCCGCGAGTGCCTGACCGGCAGGCCCTGTGCGGGATCCTGTTCGTGCTGCACACCGGCATCCAGTGGGAGTACCTGCCGCAGGAGCTGGGCTTTGGTTCGGGTATGACGTGCTGGCGACGCCTGGCCGCCTGGAACGAGGCCGGCGTGTGGGACCAGCTGCACTTGGTGCTGCTGAAGAGGCTGCGGTCGGCGAAGCAGCTGGACTGGTCGCGGGCGGTGATCGACTCCTCCCACGTGCGGGCGGCCCGCAGAGGCCCAAAAGCGGTCCCAGCCCGGTCGACCGCGCACGGCCGGGCAGCAAACACCACGTCCTTGTCGATGGCCAGGGCGTCCCGCTCGCTGTGTCGCTGACCGGCGGGAACCGTAACGACGTCACCCAACTCCTGCCCCTGCTGGACAAGGTCCCACCCGTGGCCGGCGTCGTCGGACGGCCACGCAGACGGCCGGACATGCTCTTCGCCGACCGCGGCTATGACCACGACAAGTACCGGCGGCTGTTGTGGGAACGCGGTATCCGGCCCGTGGTCGCCGAACGCGGACAGCCGCACGGCTCCGGCCTGGGCATCTTCCGCCGGGTCGTCGAACGCACCATCTCCTGGCTCCACGGCTTCCGCCGCCTGCGCATCCGCTGGGAAAGACGCGACGACATCCACGAAGCCTTCCTTGGCCTCGCCACCTGCCTCATCACCCACCGACACGTCCAACGCCTTTGTTAGGACCTCTAAAGGCTCCTCGATGTCGTTACCGCTCAAATAGGTGTCCCAGACTTCCGCTGGTCAAGGTTGGGTCACACACGCTCAAGATCCGATGTCACAGGACACACGCCACGATCGCTGTCGTGCACCATGCCGTAAGCCTCTGCCATGGTTGCTCCTGGTGATGTCGGGCCGGCGGGCGGGACGCGGGTGCGCAGGCCGGAGGGGAAGAATGAGGGGAGTGGGGCTGCGGTTACCAGTTCTGCCGGGTCGGGGAGATGACCAGGTCGTTGATGGTGACGTTGGCGGGCTGGTCGAGGGCGTAGACGATGGCGTCGGCGACGCTTTGGGGGCTGATGGCGACCTGGTTGAGTTCCTGGGCGGCCTGCTTGCCGGTGGGGTCGTTGACCTTGTCGGCCCAGCCGGTGTCGATGACGCCGGGGCTGATGGAGCTGGCCTTGATGCCTTCACGGACGCCGAGTTCCTTGCGCATGCTCTCGGTGATGGCCTGGACGAAGAACTTGGTGGCGCTGTAGACGCCGGCGCCGTCGCCGATCTGGTGGCCGGCCACGGAGGCCATGTTGAGGACGTGGCCCGAGTTGCGTTCGAGCATGACCGGCAGGACGGCGTGGATGGCGTTGAGGTACCCGCGGATGTTCACGTCGAGCATCCGGTTCCAGTCGTCCAGCGCGCGGTCCTTCCAGAAGGAGAACAGCATCAGGCCGGCGTTGTTGAACAGGACGTCGATGGTTCCGTAGGTGGCGACTGCGAAGTCGGCGAGCGCCTGGACCTGCTCGCGGTCGGTGACGTCGGTGGCCTTGGCTACCGCGGTGCCGCCCGTCTGGCGGATGTCGGCCGCCAGCTGGTCGAGGCCGTCCTGATCGCGGGCGGCGAGGACGATGTTGGCGCCGCGGGCGGCGAGCGCCTTCGCGGTCGCGGCACCGATGCCGGAGGAGGCGCCGGTGATGACAATGGTCTTGCCCTGGAGGTTACTCACGGGATGCTCCCTATGGGGGTGGGCGTCGGCGTGAACGCCGTGTTCTGGGCCCTGCGGGCCGGGTGGTGAGTGGGGCGGGCAGGCGGTGCCCGCCGGGGTCAGCTCTTCTTGTTCTTGGCGCGGCGGACGACGGCGTAGCCGTACTGCTCCGGCCAGCGCGCCTCGTCACCGAGTTCGGTGGCGGCGTGGTGGGCCCAGTAGGGCTTGCGCAGCAGTTGGCGGCCCAGCATCACCGCGTCCGCCTCGCCTGAGGCAACGACCTCTTCGGCCTGCTCGGGTTCGATGATGAGACCCACCGCGGCGGTGGGGATGCCCGATTCGTTGCGGGCCTGGGCGGCGAAGGACACCTGGTAGTTGAACCCGGCGGGGATCTTCGCGTCGGGGACCATGCCACCGGTGGACACATCCAGCAGGTCCACCCCGTGTGCCCGGAGTTCCTCGGCGAGGCGGACGGTGTCCTCCCCGGTCCAGCCCTCCCGGGGGTCCTCGGGGTTCTCGGTCAGCCAGTCGGTGGCCGAGGTGCGGAAGAAGACCGGCAGCTCCTCGGGCCACACCTCGCGGACGGCGTCGACGACCTGCAGGGGGAAGCGCAGGCGGTTCTCGAAGCTGCCGCCGTAGGCGTCGGTGCGGTGATTGGAGACCGGGGACAGGAAGGAGTTGATCAGGTAGCCGTGGGCTCCGTGCACCTCGACCACCTGGAAACCTGCGGCAAGGGCACGCCGGGCCGAGTCGGCGAAGTCGCGCACCAGCTGCTGGATCTCCTCCCCGGTGAGCTCGTGCGGGACGGACAGGCCCGGGTACGGCTCCGCGCTGGGGGACACGGGCTGCCAGCCGCCCTCGGACTCGGTCAGGGACCGGTCGCTGAGCCAGGGCTTGTCGACGGACGCCTTGCGGCCGGCGTGGGCGAGCTGGATGGCCGGGACTGCGCCGTGGGAGCGGATCGCCGCGGTGATGCGGGCGAATGCTTCCTGCTGGCGGTCGTTCCACAGCCCCAGGTCCCAGGGGCTGATGCGGCCGTCCGGGCGCACGCCGGTGGCCTCGGCCATCACCAGGCCGGCGCCGCCGGCGGCGCGGCTGGCCAGGTGGGTGAGGTGGAAGTCCGTCGGCGCGCCGGTCTCCGATCCGTCGGGGGCGGCGGAGTACATGCACATCGGGGACATCCAGACCCGGTTGGGTATCTCCAGCGATCGCAGCTTCAGGGGGGTGAACAGGGCACTCATGAGTGCTGTCCTCTCTGCTTGGTGCTTGGTGCTTGGTGCTTGGTGCGTGGTCGTCCGGGCGGGCCGCCGCCGTCGACGGCAGTCCCGCCCGGGAGACCGGGGTGGTGTCAGTGGGAGGCGAGCGCCGCGACGGCGTCCGCGACCGGGGTGCCGCCCCCGATGACCTCGACGGTCCGGCCGTCGAGACGGGGTTCGTCGAGCAGCGCGAGCAGGACCGCGGCGACGTCTGCACGGGGGATGGGGCCGGTGCCGGTCCTCTCGGCGAGGTCCACCCGGCCGGTGCCCGGCTCGTTGCTGAGGAGCCCGGGGCGGATGATCGTGGTCCGCAGCGCGGTCCGGGCACGGATCGCATCCTCAGCGGCGGCCTTGGCCCGCATGTAGATGCCGAACTCCTCATCGAAGGTCGACGGGTCGGCTCGTAGGTGATCGCCCATGGCGGAGACGAGCAGGTAGCGTCCGACGCCGGCAGCCTCTGCGGCGTGCGCGAGGAGGACCGCCGCGTCGCAGTCGACGCTCTCCTTGCGGGCCGCTCCGCTACCCGGTCCGGCTCCCGCCGCGAACACCACGGCGTCCGCACCCCTCAGGTGCTTCGCCACGTCCTTGGCCGTGGTCTTCTCCAGGTCCACGACCAGGGCCTCGGCCCCGGCCTCCGCGAGGTCGACGGCCTGGGCGGGGTTGCGGATGAAACCTGCCACGCAGTGGCCACGCTCCGACAGGAGCTTTTCCAGGATCAGGGCGATCTTTCCGTGCCCGCCGGCGATGACGACTCGCATCTGTCTTCCTCCTCGCCGTGCCTGTGGTCAGGCGGGCAGGCGGGTGTCGATGACGAAGCTGATCTCGATGAGCTGGCCGGGGAAGAACAGCGAGGCGACACCGACCGTGCTGCTGGTCGGGCGGTGGTCGCCGAAGTAGGCCAGGTTGGCGGCCGCCATCGCGTTGTTGTACCGGGGCAGGTCCACGATGTACTGGGTCTCCGATACGACCTGGTTTCGGGTGACGCCGAAGTGGGCCAGAACCTTCTCGAAGTTGGCGTAGGACTGCTTCAGCTGGGCGTCGAAGTCGTCCGGGTGGAGGAAGTTGCCCTTCTCGTCGTGCGACAGCTGCCCGGAGACGTAGATCGTCTCGCCGACCTTGATGGCCTGGGCGAAGCCGAACTCGTCCTCGCCGGAGACGTTGTGGCTGTAGGAATCGATCGTGGTCATGGTGTTTCTCCTCTTGTCGTGGGGATCAGTGGGTGCGCGCCGGGGGCTCAGGCGGTGTGTCGGGGTGTCGCTGAGGTCGCCAGCTGGGCGACGGCGTCGGCGACGGGGGCGTCACCGGAGGTGAGTTCGACGATGACGCGGCTCAGGGCCGGTTCGTGCAGGGCGGCGTCGATGAACGCGGCGACGTCGTCACGGGGCACGTCGCCGTACTCGACGGCCCATCCGGCGGTGACCCGTCCGGTGCCCGGCTCGTCCAGCAGCGTGCCGGGCCGGACGATCAGCCAGTCGAGCCCGGTGCTGGTGAGATACACGTCGGCGGTCTTCTTGACCTTCATGTAGTGCTCGAAGCCCTCGGCGGGTGCCTGATCGCGCAGGGCGTCGGGGAACACCGAGACCAGCACGAACCGTCGGACGCCGGCACGCACCGCGGCGTCGGCGGCCTTCTCCAGGCCGCGGCCGTCGATCAGCGTCGTCTTGTCCATGCCGGTGCCGTGGGCACCGGCCGAGAACACCACCGCGTCATGCCCGGCGAACTTGGCCGCGAGTTCCTCCGCGGAGTCCTCGATCAGGTCACCGGTGACCGGGGTGGCGCCGGAGGCCCGGACCGTGTCGGCCTGCTCCGGGGAGCGGTGCATGCCGCTCACCTCATCGCCCCGGGCGGTGAGCAGTTCCGCGAGCCGGCGGCCGACACCTCCGGCGGCGCCGATCTGGAATACCTTCATGATCTTCTCCTCATCTCTTGCAACGTGCGGAGGCCGTACGAGGGGCACAACGCCGGTGTCAGACGGCGAAGACCTGGGAGTCGTCGGCGAACGCCTTGAACTCCAGGGCGTTGCCTGCCGGGTCGAGGAGGAACATGGTCCACTGCTCGCCCTTCTGGCCCGCGAAGCGCACATAGGGCTCGATGACGAACTCCGTGTCAGCCGCGCCCAGCCGCTCGGCGAGCTCGTGGAACCTCTCGATCGTCAGGATCAGGCCGAAGTGCGGCACGGGGACGTCGTGGCCGTCGACCGGGTTGTGTATGCGTTGCGCACGCTCGGGCGCGAGGTGGGTGACGAACTGGTGGCCGTGCAGGTTCCAGTCCACCCAGGTGTCCGCGCTGCGACCCTCCTCAAGGCTCAGCACCTCCCCGTAGAAGCGGCGCGCGGCGGCCAGGTCGTCGACCGGCACGGCCAGGTGGAACCGCGGGATCGGGGAGTCGAGAACGGTCATTGCCTTGCCCTTCCTGTGCCGCGGCCCAGGCATGGCCGTGACACTTGTCCTAATGTTGACATTGCGACAACGAATTGAAATGTTAACATTAGGACATCGAGAAGGGAAAATGATGAGTGAGCAGGGCAAAGTGCCCCCGGCGCGACGCCGGGGCTTGGCCGACGAGGTTGCGGACCGGATCCGGGAGGCCATCTTCACCGGGACCTACGCACCCGGGGCGCAGCTGCGCGAGGTGGAGTTGTCCGGCGTACTTCAGGTCAGCCGCGGACCGGTGCGCGAGGCGCTGCGGGTACTGGAACGTGAGGGCCTGGTCCACTGTGCGTGGCACCGGGGCACCACGGTGACGACGCTGTCGCCGGAGGACGTCGCCGAGCTCACCAGCCTCCGCGGTGCGCTGGAGGATCTGGCCGTGCGGCGTGTGATCGAACTCGCCTCCGACGAGGACCTCGCCTCCCTCGACAAGGTCGCCGCTTTGATGGAGCGAGCCGACGACGAGCACGAGATGGTCCGCCTCGACATCGCCTTCCACGACGCCGTCTTCGCCTCCGCCCGCCACCAGCGCCTCGTCGACGCCTGGGAGGGGATACGGTGCCAGGTCCACCTCTTCCTGCTGACCCGGATCGGCCGCGACACCGAGGGCTACCTCGGCCGCATCCCGCGAGAACACCGTGAGCTCGTCACAGCCCTGCGCGTCCGGGACACCGACAGTGCCCTCGAACTCTTCGCCGCCCATCGCCGTCACGCCGTCGACGTGGTCACCGGAAACACCGGCCCCAGCTGAACAACGGCCAGGCGCCCGACAGGGTGTGGATGACGGCGTCACATCGTCGGCCCTCCGGGGACGGATCACCTGCCCCACGCCGACGCGTGCCCCCGGCGCCAGCCGTACAGCTACCTGAAAGAACGGCGACGAGGAGCCGTAGGCAGGCGGATTCTGCGCTGCCCGCGGTGTGGTGTGTGTGGACCTGGGGGGACGGGTATGAGGATCTTTGCGCTGGCTTGGACGACGGCCGGAGGAGTGCCCGATCCTGCGGGTCCGTTTAGGTGGGGGTGACGGTCTCTGAGGTGGTCACGGGGTCCGGTTCGGGTGTGGCTGGGTCGGGAGTGCCCTGACGGGGGGACCGGGTTGCGACAGGGCATTGCGTAGTTGGCGGTTGTGCGCGGTCAGTTGGTTGACGGCGCGGACGAGATGTTCGACATCGGTCTGTAGCTGTTTCAACTCCCTGGCATCTTCCCGGCGGAGTTCTTTCAGCTTGACGATCTGTCTGCGCAGGCGGACTTCGGAGTCCGGCATGTGCCCTCGTGCCCTGACCTGCGCATAGGAATCGTTCTTGAGATCCAGGTGGCGCTGGGTCAGCGCGTTGCGGGGAACTCCGGCTTCCTCGGCCAGGGCAACGATCGTCAGAGCACCGTTGGAGTTTTGTGCGGTGCCCAGCAGAATGCGGTCCATGGCCGCGCGGATGCGGTCGCGTTCGTCGGATGCTGGGCTCATGCGATGCCGCCCTGGACTGTGATGCGGGTGCGGTGGTGGGCGTCGGCAAGGTCGCGCAGACGCCAGGCGTTGCTGATCAGCCGCTCGCCCAGCGGGCCGGGGACCTGGGCCGCCCGCTGATCAAGAACGGTGGCGCGGCGGCGCAGACCGGCGGCGTGCCGGTCGGTGCGGGCGATGTTCGCGCAGGTGGGGACGCACCGGTCGAGACTGGGGGTGTCTGTGGTGCCGCGGTGGCACAGAGCCTTGTCGGGCTTGTAGACACACATCAGCAAGGTGTTGGGATTGTCGTAGACGGCCAGTTGAGGGTTGGCGCGGATCTGGCGGGCCTGCCGGGCCGTGACGATGTTGCCGGTGTACTGCGCAGCGGTGGCGGCGGCCTTGATCGCTCTGCGGGCAGCGGGCCCGGAGATCCCGATGCCGTCCTCGAGATCGGCATTCAGGTCGGCGACGGTGGCCATGGTCGCCCGGGCGGTCTCGACGTCGAGGAGGTCGTGGATGCCGTCCCGGCTGCGCGCGGCGTAGCCGGCGGATACCGAAGTCCGCAGATGGCCGTACTGAATCGCGAGAGCGACCAGCCCGCCGGGTCGGCGGGCGATGTGCCAGGCCAGGCTTCTGCGGAACCGTTCGGTACCGATCTTCCCGTGCGGATCCGACGGGATGACTTCAGGAGCCAGCCCATGGGTTGCTGCCTCGTCGTTGGCTCAGGTGACGAAGTCCTCCACCCGGATGCCCAGCGTGTGGACGGTGAGGGAGCCGGTGCCGGCTCGAGTGCCGCGCAGGTCGTGGGCGTGGTGGTCGAACAGCAACTGGCCATCGGGAACCATGCGTTCCAGGACACGGATGGCGTTCACGACCGGTGCGATGGCCACCCAGGGAACATCACGGATTTCGCCCTCGGAGCGATGGTTGCCGTCCGCGTCGCGGGCGGTCTTGTACACGGTGCTCGTGATCAGGTGCCGCCTCTGTGGCTCTGCGCTGCCCGGCTCCGGCTCCGGCTCCGGGTCGGGGCAGCAGCCGCTGCGCAGTCCGGCCGCCTCGCCGGGGCGCATCCCGGTCAGGTAGGCGATGACGATGAAGCACGCCGTGCCCAACTGGCGCCTCAGGAAGGCTGCTTCGGTGTAGTCGATGGCCTCTCGCCACGCGGTGCCGTCGAGCAGTCCGGAGATCGGGACGCTGAGCGGGCAGGGGCCGGGCCGGGCAAGCGCGGCCTGCCGCCAGCCGTGATCGCGTGAGGCGTTGTAGACCTGGTTGAGCGAGGCGCCGGTGAGCGCGGCGATGTAGACGCCCGCAGGCGTGGTTCTGCCCAACCAATCCGTGCTCGGGATGGGTAGCTCCTCAGCGTCGATCCGGGCCATGAAGGCCCTGAGCGCGGCCCGCGAGGCGGGCGTGGCGACGTTGGCGGCGGCCGCCTCGCGCAGACGGCTCCTTTCGACCCAGGCGGCCAGGATGTCGTCGCTGAACTCCTCGACCGTGCGGATCGCCCACAGGAGCAGGGGGCCCATGGTCTGCTCGGCGATCGCCTCGGTGGCGTTCTCGCCGCCCGGAGTGGCCGGTGGCAGGTAGTCGCCCACCCCTTCGATCTCCCAGGGCGGGCAGCCAATCCCGCTGGGCCGGCCGCTGAGCTGGTCGAAGACCCACAGCCGGGTCAGCGACGACAGCCCGCTGTGCACCGTGATGCGGGCTGTCGCGGACGTGGCGGCCGTACGCACCCAGCACTTGCGTGGTGCAGTCGCCCAGCGTGGTGATGCCCTGGTCGGTGAGCCACACGGCCAGCCGCGCCCAACTCCCGATCGTCTGGCAGAGCGCTTTGGGCGCCTGGCGCGAGCGCCACGTGGGATGGCGCTCGCGCAGGAACACCGACGGCAGTTCGCCGTTGACCAAGGTCCATCAGGATCGGCGCTGTAGATCTCTGGCGCGTCGCTGACGACGACACGGCCGTGAGCCTGCTGGTCGAGTACTTCACCCGACGACGCTCAAGCGGTGACCTGTTCTATTCCGGCGCGCACTTCGAGCGCCTGGGCGGGGGCGGGGACGCCGAGCACGTCGCGGACCGCTTCGACAGCAACGACCTGGTGGCCATCACCACGCTCAGTGTCTCCCTCGAGCCGCACGGGGCGATGAACTTGCTGACCGACCCCGACGGGCACTGGATGCGCCTGCTGTCGCTCATCCCTCGTGACGCACGTTTGGAGAATCCTGGAAGCGATGCGTTCATGGAGGAGGGCGGACCCGCGTGGGAGTTGTGGGAACGCCTGGCCGGCAGCAAGCAGTACCTCAGCAAGCCCGACGGCAGCGGCCCGGTTGTCGCAGGCAAGTTGCTGGCCCGTAAGCGTCCTCGTTGGCCCGCATGCGCTTGCCGACGGGTTCCGGGGCGTGGGCGGCCAGTTGGTAGATGTCGTCGGCTCGCTCGCGCAGCAGACGGGCGTGGGTGTCGGTGCGGACGGCGTTGCCGCAGCCGGGCCGGCAGTCGTACTGCCTGGGAGCGTTCGCGTCTGGATCGGGATCGCAGAGCGCGTTTTCTCGCTTGAACGCGCAGATCAGGAACGCGTCGGGGTTGTCGAAGAGCACGACGCCGTCCCGGGCGAGGAAGGCAGCCGCTTTCCTCACGAACGTGTTGGAGACGATGCGGCCCGTGAAGCGAGGAACCTGTGCCGCCGCGGTGAGGGCTCTGCGGGCGGCGGGACCGGAGAGGTTTTCGCCAGCGGCGACGCTGTCGCGCAGCCGGGCGGCGGTGTCGGCGGCGGCCAGCGCAGTCTCGACGTCGAGGATGCCGTGGATGCCCCGTCGGCTGCGGCTTGCGTAGCCGCTGGAGGTGCGGGCGTCCAGGACCGTGCGCAGGTGCCCGTACTGGATGGCCAGCGCGATCAGCCCGCCGGGCCGGCGTGCGATGTGCCAGGCCAGAGTGCGTCGGAACCGGGCCAGTCCGATCGAGCCGTGCGGATCCTTGGGGATGTGGTGGGGCAGACCCTGAGCCTCGGCCTCGCGGTTCACCCACGCCACGAAGTCCTCAACCCGTTCGTTCAGGGCGGTGTTCTTCAGCGCCCCGTGGTAGGCGATGCGGCGGACGAAGTCGTGATAGCTAGCGCTGAAGAGAAGCTCTCCATCGGGGACCATCCGTTCCAGGACGCGGATCGCGTGGACGACCGGAGTGATAGCGACCCAGGGGGCTTCACGTACTTCACCTGCGGAGACGTGGTGACCGTTGTCGTCAGTGACACCCTTGAAGTGGTGGCTGCGGATCAGATGGCGTCCGAGGACACCGTCGGCACCGGGTTCGGGATCAGGGCAGCAGCCGGAGCGAAGACCCTGAACTGTGATGATCGGCCGGCGGCAGCGCGGCCCGCCGGCCGCGGCCGGTCATCGGCGCACCCCAAGGAGACTGTCGATGTCCTGGATGCCCTGCGACTCCCGCGCCAGCCGCGCGAACCCCATCCACATCCGTGACCGGCTGGTCACCACTGTCCGATGTCGCGGCCATGGCCAGGATCGATTCCAGCTGCAGATGCGCAACCGGGGCGAGATAGTGCCGCTTGGTCACCTCCACATCCGCATGCCCGAGGAGCGTCTTGACCAGCCACCACGGATCGCCGAACAGCAGGGCGAAGTCCCGCCGCTCCGCCCGGGTCAGACCGAAGCGCGACTCCATCAGTTGGTTCAACACGATCAGCATGTACAGCGCATAGGAATGACGCGCGGCGTGCGGCGTTGCGTACGGACTCCTGCCTCGCACCACCGCCAGCCGGAACCCACGCTCGATCTTCCGCTCTTCTTCAGAGAGCAGGACTTCCTCGCAGCGCAGGTTCGCGTTCCTGAACACGGCGTTCCATCGGTCCGGGGCCATCGGTAGGCCCTGCTCGGTCAGCCACAACCAGGCCGGTTCCGGTCCACGCGGCCCCTCCACGAACAGCCACTGCCTCTCCCGCCACCCCATTCGGCTCAGGTCCTGCCCTCCGGCGACGCCGTTAGCGTCAACCCACTCGACCTTCGGCCTCAGCCCACGGGTGACCCCTGTGATCAGCCGCATCCTCGACAAGCTTTCGTACGCGCCCCTCTCCTGCGCCCGCTGCACGGCCCAGGCTCGCTCGGACTGGACATACACCTCGACCTGGCCGACGGCGTCCACCGACGCGTAGTACGTGCGGGTGTTCTTCGATCTCCTCACCGCGCCCGCGATCCGGCCATGCAGGTAACGGCCGTGTCTCAGCTGCTGGGTTGGGATTTCGAAGGTCAGTAGCGAACCGCCCTCCTGCCGGCGCAGGCCCGAACTCAGCAGCAGCTGCACGAAGCTCGTGTTGCGGATCTCTGTGCGCGACTGCCACCCCGGCGCCGACGTTCCTGCCCGGGTGTGACCGCGCAGCCCGACATCGGACCACAGGCCCCAGGTCCGTGGCGTCAACCAGGACACCCGCGAACTGACCGAATCCGCGGCGCGGTCTTCTCGCCAGGACACGTCCACCGGCAGCGGATGGACCTTCCTCCACTTGAACAGCTTCGTGAACGCCGCCGCCTCACGGTTCCACTTCGTCCCGCTGATCCGCCGCGGGTTCTCCGGGGCCCGGCACCGCCAGTCACGGAAGTCCGTCAAATCCTGCTCGGTTGCCTCCCGCCACGACACCCCGCGAGACGACGAGAACTCCAGAAGTATGCGAATGTCTGTCGCGTAATTCCGCTTCGATTCCCGCTCCAGGCTGCTGAATACCTTGGACCGCACGAAATCCAGCAGCCCGGTGTCGACCATGCCGTCCGGTCGCACGTACACAGGATCACCTGGCCTCAGGCCGATCCTGGCCACTGCCTCAGGCAGGTCCCGTACCCCCAGGACCCCTTCATCTGGCAGAGGCCCCCACCGATCGGGATCCGGCACCCGCACTACTTGCCACGTACTCAACCCACACCCTCCCTGGCGCTTGAACACGCTCAAGCATCGAAGCGCCGCCTGGAGCCGAGTGAGAGTCGGCTCGCCCAGTGTCCTGTCCCAGACAACTGTGAGCAGGGCGAAGCTCTGACCTGCGGTGCCCAGGGTTGAATGGGACGGATTTGTGGTCGGCGTCCCGCTCAACCGTGGGCAGTCCCCTCTAGAGTGCGCATCACCAGCCTCAGCCTCATGCGGCCGTCAGGGCGCGGGTTCTCACCGATCCGGCTGGGAGAAGCTGACCGGGGGTGCGAGGGCGATCGCGGGCGACGCGCCGCCGAAGTAACCTCGGGCACAAAAGGCTCGATCGTTGATGCGGTTGAACCGCAGACCCCACGAACTGCTCGAGCAGCGGCCGGAGATGCCCGCAGCGGTGATCGCCGAGTGGATAGGCTGGACCCGTGGCATGACGGTGCTCAAGGACCGGGTGCGGGAGCTGCGGCCGGTCTATAGGCCGGTGGATCCGGCCTCGCGAACCGTCTATGAGCCGGGCGGGACGGGCCAATGTGACCTGTGGTTCCCGCCCGTCGAGATCCCACTCGGCTTCGAGTAGACGGGCACCGCCGGTGCTGGTGATGGTGGCCGGCTACTCGCGATGGATCCTCGCGCGCGTGCTGCCCCCAGGTCGGCGGCGGACCTGATCGCCGGGCGCGGACGGCTTTTTGATCGATCTCGGCGCGTCCGTCGCGCTCGGAGCCGACGTTCATGGGCCGAGCAGGCGTCCGGTGAGGTCCTGCGGACTTTGCAGTACGAGATCCGCCTGTACCGACGGGTTGTATAGATGTCCCCAGCCTGCTGCTGCAGGCACAGCGCCCGCTCGACGGGCCGCCTCGAGGTCCGTGGGCGCGTCACCCACATACACACACCGGCGCGTCGGGACTGAGAGAAGAGAGCAGGCTTTGATGATTCCCTCAGGATGGGGTTTGGGCCGCTCGATCTCGTCACCTCCGACGACCACGGAGAAACATTCCCGCAAGCCGACTGCGCCCAGAAGTATGTCAGCGGCCCGTCGGCTGGCACCTGTGAAGACTGCCATGGGCACGGTGCGCCGGAGCCGGTCAATCGCCGTGCGCACGCCCGCGCAGGGGGCCACTTGTGCGGCGCGCTCGGAGAGGATCTCGTGGTAGAGGGCCACCTCTTCCTCACCACACGGGCGTCCGAGCATTTGGCTCAGCATGGCGCGTGGCGGCCCGAGGGAGTACAAGGCGACGACTTCCGCGCGACTATGGACAGGTCCTCCCATTGCCCTTACCGCCGCAATGAAGGCGTCGGGCACCACCGACGAGGAGTCGATCAGCGTGCCGTCCATGTCCCACACGACTGCGGCCGGGCCTGCGGTGTCATGCCATGGTTGTCGCGCCTGGCCAGCGTCATTCTCGATCACGCTCCCCTCCTTCTCACCACGGGACGGCGGGTTCCACGGCCGTCGAGCAGGCAGAAGACAGCAGTCGAGTCGTCGCTGGCCTTGTAGCGGGGCCAGCGCTCGCCGCTCGGATCGGTCGCCTCCGCCTGCCTGACGCGTGAGATGACTTCGTCAGGTCCTTGGGTCTCCAGTAGATCCAGCAGCCCCGCCCAGTCGGTGAGCTCGTAGTCCTCGACGAGACAGGACGCCCCGTCGCTGAGGATGGCCGCGCGGGTGACCTCCGATCGCGGCACCGATCCCGTTACGGCGTTGTGTGCCGCCGCTGGGTTTGCAGCCGCCACCCAGTAGCCGGTCGGAACGTTCCGGTAGGGGCGCTGTGCCGCGACGAGCCGGCTGACAGCCTGCTGGTGTTCGCTGGTCCCGATTTGATGCTGGGTGGTCTCCTTGTGCTCCTGCTGGGCGTAGCCGTTCACACGCAGGTCGGAGAGGACCTTCAGGCCACCGGGCCCGTCGAGAAGGATCACAGAGTCGAAAATGGACAGGTGGTCAACAGTGTGTGTTCCCTCACGCACCATCGCTATGGAACACGACGGCGTACCGAGGTGCGTTAAGTCGCAGGTGTCGCGGTGCAGGTCGGCGACACGGGTGATGGCCTCGGCCACGCAGTCGATCAGCGGAACCTCCGGTCGGCACGTCGCCTCACGCAGCAGTTGAGTGCCCAGCTGACCGACGAACCATGGAGTGCCATGGATGCAGCCGGATCCCAGTTCTGGTGGCGAGGTGAGTCCGTCCAGGACGAGCGCGACGCGCGGACTGACGGCAAGAAAGTCTTCGTTGGGCTTGTGGGCGGATCCCGCAGCGGAGGCGGATGATACGCGCATGATGCTTTCCCTTCTGGTAGGCGTCGTCGGGCTATGGCGAGCCTTCGCCGTGCTGGACGTCGAAGGTCACATCGAGCGCGTACCTGTCGCCGATGTACCTGGACTCCGTGAATTCGAGCGGGTCTCCGTGCTGGTCGAGGATGAGGCGCTCTTCGACAAGCAGTGCCACTCCTGGGTCGAGCCCTAGCAGCTCGGCCTCCAGTTCGTTCGCGTTACTTGCGGACAGCGAGGCATGCCCGATGGTGGGCGTACAACCCATCTCCTTCAGCGCCTCGTGGAGCGACTCGCTGGCCAGGTCGCGTTCACAAAGACCCGCGACGGTGAGGGGGAAGACAGAGCGTTCGAGGGCGATGGGCACTCCGTCGGCCAATCGCACGCGCGTGACGGCCACGACTTGGGCCCCCGGCTGGAGCCTGAGCCTGGCCAGCTCGCTATCACGCGCCGCCCGCATCAGGTTGGTGATGACCCTGGAGGAGGGGCGCTTGCCCTGTGCCCGCATCTCCTGACTGAACCTCACCAGACTGTCCGCTCGACGATGGGTCGGCGGCATAGCCACGAAGGTCCCTCGTCCGGATTCCCTGTAGACGAGACCGTCCGCGACCAATCTCATGACGGCCGCTCGCGCGGTCATGCGACTGACCCCGAACTCCTTCGCGAGCTCGGACTCAGAGGGCAGGGCGTCGTGCGGCTCGAGCTCGGCGATCCGAGCTCGTAGCTCCTGCTCGATGGTGTAGTAGCGAGGCGCGAAATCCGAGTGGGCTCGTCCAGTCACTCGATCAGTCTATACAGCTATTTAGGTTCGCGCTAACTAGATGTGGCACTCAGTACGAGGCACCCCTGTTTCCCGCCACATGACCGCTTCCCTGCTGCTCAGCGCAGCACGCCTACCCTCACCTCCGGCTCCGCACCAGTGGGGCAGCGGAGGCCCCGAAGTGCGACACCGCAGTCTCAGCAGCAGACCGGCGCCCCGACCAGCGAGGCTCCCTCCGGGCCGGCCCCGAAGGGAGCCTGCAGCACAGACACAACCAGCGACCTTGCCGTATATACAACTATCCCGCTACCGTACGACTCGCTCGCCCAAAGCGCCGACAGCAGGACGCGCAGCGACGGAAGGAAGGGGCCCCTCCTTCACGTACTCCGCGACGCGTCGGTGGACTCATAGACAGAGAGAGGACGCCATGATCACCCTCGGACTTGTCGCAGGCGCCCTGACCACCTGCTGCTGGCTGCCCCAGCTGTTCAGATCGTGGCGCACACGCTCAACCACAGATCTCTCCTGGCTCTACCTTGCGGTCTTCGGCGCCGGCATCGCTCTGTGGTTGATGTATGGAGTCCTGAGGCGGGACCTGGCCATCGCAGTGACCAACGCCCTGACCTTGACACTCACACTCGGCGTCGGCGGACTCAAATTCTGGCTCGACGTACTCAGGCCCCGCTCCCAGTCGCGCCCCGAAGCAGCAGTGAGCATTGAGTGAGGTGACGTAGCTGCACCAGCGGGCGTCAGCCGCGCTCGGGTCGGGCCGGAGGTCGCGCAGGACCATGTCCGGATGGTGGCCTCGTGCGGGTCGGGGATCGTGGTGCGGTGTCGTCGTCTGCAGTGCCAGCCGACGAGCCCGGCGGCCCGCATCAGCCGGGCGATGCGCCTACGGCCGCGGGCCGTGCCCTCGCTCAACCGGAGCCAGCAGGCTTGGAGTCGTGGGTCTGGCAGTCTCCATCGGCGTGCGCCGAGATGTTCTGGATGGTGTGGGCGACGACGCGGAGCCGGTGGAGGAACCAGGGCTTGGCTGTGGTGCGCAGGGGGCTCTCGTCGGGGAGCCGCCGTGTGAACTCGGCGTGAAAGGCCCAGAAGTCCTCGTCACGGCTGGAGG
The DNA here is from genome assembly GCF_014205255.1 of Streptomyces caelestis. GTDB lineage: Bacteria > Actinomycetota > Actinomycetes > Streptomycetales > Streptomycetaceae > Streptomyces > Streptomyces caelestis. The sequence continues at coordinate 7,277,557 of NZ_JACHNE010000001.1, forward strand.
TTGCCAACTGGCGCCAGTGCAGGGAAATTTCACCCGTGCCATGGCCCACGCGCCGGACTTCCCGCCCGGCGAGGACGAGAACTGGAAGTACTCCAACACCGGCTACGTCGTGCTCGGCACGATCATCCAGAAGGCCACCGGTCGCCCCGCCCACCAGGAGATCGAAGACCGCGTCCTGCGCCCGTTCGGCCTTGACCAGACCCGGTGGACCGGCACCTCCTCCTCCCTGCCCCGGCCACACGCCGAGGCCTACCAACTCTTCGGCCCCGGCGACCTGGTGAACGTCACCAAGCAGGTCGCGGTGGACCACGAGACCTCGTTCACCACGACCACGCGGGATGAGAACCGCCTCCTCCGCGCGCTGCTCTCGGGCCGCCTGCTGCCGCCGCGGCAACTCGCCGAGATGAAGCAGACCGTCCCCGTGAGCGCGGACGTACAGCAGCTGTGGCCCGGCGGCCGATACGGGCTCGGCCTGGTAGAGCGTCCCCTGACCTGCGGAGGAACCTACTGGAGCCACGAGGGCGGGGACAGCGGCTACATCACCCTCAACGGCGTCACCGACGACGGCCGTCGGAGCGCCGTGGTCTCCATGTCCGAGGCACGCGGCGACACCCCGGAGCACATACTGAGCCTCTTCCAACCTCGGATGGTGAGAGCGGGCGTGGTGGCTGGGCGGAACTCGGTGGACATCGCAGCATGCGTTGACCAGGATGACGGCCGTGTCAGAGCCCAGCGGCATCCACGTAGCCGACTATGACCCGAGCTGGCCCCTGCAGGCCGCTATCGCCATCGATGCTCTACGGGCAGCGGCACCTGGGCTGTTCGTAAAGATCGAGCACATCGGGTCGACCGCTGTCCCAGGACTGGCGGCCAAGCCGGTCATCGACCTGATGGCCGCCGTCCACGATCTCACACACGCTGCACCTCACCAGGCGGCGCTCACCGGCCTCGGCTTCCACCCACACGACAACGGGATGACTGACCGGCTGCTGTACGTCCGCGCAGATAACGCGGTCCGCAGCCATATCCTGCACGTGGTGACCCTGGAGAGTTGGCCTACCCGGAACCAGAGGATCTTCCGGGACTACCTGCGCGCCCACCCCGAGGACGCGATCCGATACGCACAGCTCAAGCGGGCAATCGTCGCTGCTGGTACGGGACCGGGTCAGTATGCACGAGCCAAAACGGCGCTGGTACAGGAACTCACCGACCGTGCTCGCGCACAACTCGGCCTGCCATCGGTACCCGTGTGGGAGAAGCAGTGAGTCTTCGCCAATCTGGGCTGCATGCAGGCTGGGTTGACAGGGGCTACGTGCGGGAAGGGGTGAAGCTCCTGGTAGATGGGTTGTCGACCAAGAGCAACCTGCCCAACCGCAGCCTCATGTGCTTGTCTACCCATCGGGTATCGACCTGTCCAGCTCCACCCTGCGGTTCTTGTCCGACCTGCTGGTCACGCGACCGCGCGAGCGAGGAACGCGGTGGCGCCGGCTCCCAGCGGGTCGGCAGGCCCTGCTCGTACTGGCCCATCTGCGGTGCGGACACCCCTACGCCCAGCTCGCCGCCGGTTTTGACGTCGGAACCACTACGGCGTACCGGTACGTGGCCGAAGCCGTCGAGATCCTTGCGGCCCGCGCGCCGGATCTGGCTGCTGCCGTCCAGACGGCGGGTTGCAAGGCGTTCGTGATCCTCGACGGGACGCTGCTGCCCATCGACCGTATCGCCGCCGACCGGCCGTACTACTCCGGAAAACACCACCGGCACGGAGTGAACGTGCAGGTGATCGCCGACCCGTTCGGGAACCTGCTGTGGGCATCACCCGCGCTGCCCGGCGCGGTCCACGACATCCGGCGGCCCGGACCCACGGCATCATCGACGCCCTCGCCCAAGCCGACATCCCATGCTGGGCCGACAAGGCGTACCAAGGCGCCGGCGGCACCGTCCGGGTGCCCTACCGGGGTCGATGGGAGAACCTCTCGGCCAGGCAGCAAGCCGTCAATCGGTCCCACGCCAAGATCCGAGCACTCGGAGAACAAGCCATGGCCACCCTGAAGACCTGGCGACTCCTACGCAAACTACGTTGCAGCACCACCCGCATCACCGACCTGGTCAAAGCTGTCCTGAGCCTCCACCTCGCACCCTCAGCATGAGGTTGGAAAAGCCTCACTGGCCCAGGAGAACGCCGCCAGCACCCTGATCGACAACGCGCTGTGCGCCGGCGGCCGCGGCATCTCGTGAGCCAAGGCGTCCGGGCGGCCCATGGTGCTCATTTCCTGGGAAGTCGTCGGCGCCTCTGAGACGGTACGACCGTTGGGTAAGCCGGTTGGCGGCGGCGACATCACGGGTCCGTCAGGTTGTCGATCGGGGGAACGGGACGACGTTGTCGGGAGCGGGCGCGCATCTCGTTTGCTCGTTACTCTGTTGAGCGAGGACGGCGCTGGCGAGCGTGGGCCTGGTTACCTGCTGGCGGAGCTCCTCGATCTCGGCTCGCTGATTGGCGATGGTCTTCTTGAGCTTGGTGACGGTTTCCCGGAGTCGTTTCTCGGATTCCGGGACCTGGTGGGCCTCGGTGCGGACGCAGGTGTGCGACCGGCGCGAGGTAGTGCCGTTTCGTCACCTCCACGTCCGCGTGGCCGAGGAGGGTCTTCACCAGCCACCACGGATCGCCGAACAGCATGGCGAAGTCCCGCCGGTCCGCGGCTGAGAGCCCATAGCGGTTCTCCATCAGCCGGTTCAGCAGGACCAGCATGTAGAGGGCCATCGAGTGACGAGCGGCGTGCGGCGTCGCGTAAGGACTCTTGCCGCGTACCTCCGCCAGCCGGAAGTCCCGTTCAACCTCCCGTTCTCCCGGGGAGAGCAGGACCTCCGCACAGCGCAAATTCGCCGCCCTGAACACGCCGTTCCACCGGTCTGGGGTCATCGGCAGGCCCTGCTCCGTCAGCCACAACCACGCCGGCTCCGGCCCGTCCGGGCCCTCCAGGAACAGCCACTGCCGCTCACGCCACCCCAGACGGCTGAGCTCCCGCTCACCGACGACACCGTTCCGGTCGACCCACTCGACCTTCGGTCGCAAGCCCCGCGTCACCTTCGTGACCAGCAACATCATGGGCAACCGCTCATAGCGGCCGTCCGCCTGGGCGCGCTGCACCGCCCATGCGCGCTCCGACTCGACGTATGCCTCGGCCTGGCCGACCACGTCCACCGACGCGTAGAAGACCCGGCTCTGCTTCGACCGGGTGACCGCCGCGCCGACGCGACCATGGCAGTAGCGGCCGAACCGCAGGCGCCCGCTGGGAAGTTCAAAGGTGAGCAGCGAACCGCCCTCTTGCCGGCGCAGGCCGGAGCTGAGCAGCAGCTGCACGAAGCTGGTGTTGCGCAGCTCCGTCCGTGACTCCCACAACGGCACGGGCACTCCTGTACGACTGTGGCCGCGCAGCCCGATATCTGACCACAAGCCCCAGGTCCGCGGTGTCAGCCACAGCACCCGCGAGCTCACCGAGTCCGCCAGCGGGACGAAGTGGAACCGTGAGGCGGCTGCGTTCACCAAGTTGTTCCGGTGGGCGAAGGTGTCCCCACTGCCGGTGGACATCGTGCGGCGCGGGGACCGGGCTGATCCGGCGCGGGTTCTGCGGAGCCCGACATCTCCAGTGCCGGTAGTCCGCCAAGTCCTGCCTCGCCGCTCGCCTCCACGGAACTCCGCGCGAGGACAGGAAAGTCAACAACGGTCGGATATCCGTCGCGTAATTCCGCTTGGTCTCCCGCTCCATCCCGGAATTCGACGGATCGGACAAAATCCAGCAGCCCCTGGTCCACCGTTCCGTCCGGCGCAACGAACACCGGATCTCCCGGCCGCAGACCGATCAGGGCGACCTCGGTCGGCAGGTCCTGTACCCCCAAAACCCCCTCAGGCGGCAGCGATCCCCACTGCCCCGGATCGGGCACCCACACCAGGCACCACTCGTCCAACTGACGCCTCCCCTGACGCTTGAACACACCCAATCATCAGGGAAGTCGCGACCGCTGGGTTCCGGCGGGCTCGTGGGTGACTGCTTGGCCACCTCGACGCGTTGCGGTCTGTCGGCTCAGGCAGCGGAAGGTGTTGAAAGTGCAGCCTCAAGACCGCTGAGTAGCGCCTCAAGACCGTATTCGAAGGTTTGCTCGGGTGTCGCGTTGTAGTGGGCCGCTGGGGTTTCGAGGCGGCTACGCAGGAGCGGGAATTGCAGGGCGACTTCGGCCGCCTTCGCCGTGGCGTCCTGGATCAGCTCCTCGGCGTTTCCGCCGTTGCGGCTGAGCCGCCTGGTCAGCGATGCGGTGGCGGATGAACCGAGGACGCTGCCGAGCACGAACGTGAAGACGGTAGCCGCTGCGCGGTCCGCGTCTGTGCCGGTGAAGCCGGCCGCTTCATAGACGGCGAGGGAGTGGTCGTCGTAGCGCGCCTTGCCCGGGCCGTAGAAGAGGTAGGACCCGAAGGCCTGGACGAGCCACGGGTGCCTGGTGAGCATCGCATGCATACCGACGGCCATCTCGGTGGCAGCTGTGCGCCAGTCGACTGCGTCGAGATCGGGTAGTTCGATCTCGTTCCACACGTGGTCGCCGACGAGTGCCACCAGGTCATCTTTGTTCTTGACGTGCCAGTAGACGGCGGTCGCCACGGTGCCGAGCCGCTTGCCCAGACTGCGCATATTGAGGCCTTCCAGGCCCTCACCGTCGAGCAGTTCGATCGCGGTCCGGACGATCTGGTCTTTGGTCAGCGTGTCGCGCGCCATGCCCACACGATAGACACTCGACCCCGACTTGCACAAAGTTCAAGGCACGACTTGCACTTAGTTCAGGTGGCGCCCTAGCTTCGCCTTGTACTTAGTTCAAGTCGAGGCACTTCACTGCCCTCCGGAGGTTATCCGTGCCGGTCCCTGTCGCCATCGCCATCACCCTGCAACTCCTGCTCGCAGCCACCTTCTTGGTCATTCCGATCACCGTCTGGGTCACCGGAGGCACAGCCCAGCGCGCCGCCGAAGCAGAGGTAAGCAGGCAGGGTTATCCGGCCGAGGTCCTCGCACGGCACCGGATCAGGTTCAAGGAGAGTGTCTGGGAGTTCACGCTCGCGCTCGCCATCGCCGCATGCCTGATGATCCTTGCTTCGCTCAACCTCGCCGCGAACGCCACCGGCCGGATCGCGTCGTGGGTCATCGAGCCGGTCATACTGCTCGGCGTTGGCTCCGTCACCGCCAGCCAGGTCTTCGCCACCCGGTATGTGGAAGCCGCCTTCAAGAAGTCCAGTGACCCGACCGTCCAAGACATCGACGCACGTGCCGTGCTCGCCGCCGCGAACGCCGGATTTCCCGCCTGGGTACGCCCCTTGGTCCTGTTCCGCTTTCTCTTGGCGACCCTGGGCTCGCTCCTCGTCATCGTTCTGCTGGGAACTGAGGGGGCCAGCGCCTACTTCCACTAGTAGTGCTTCGTTACGTTGTGTGATCTTCCCTGGTGGTGGGCATCGTTCTGGTATGAGGTTGGGGGAGGTGGAACGGCTCCGGGGTGAGTTAGCGGAGTTCGTTGCCGATGCGTTCGCCTCGCTGCCGCGGCGGGATCAGCGGCGATGGGGTGCGTGTTATCTGCGTGGTCTGATGCTGGACGGCCGGCGGAAATCGATCCAGCCGATGGCCGAGCGGCTGCCGGACGGGAACATGCAGGCCCTGCAGCAGTTCGTGAACCAGTCGCCGTGGGATCCGCTGCCGGTGCGGCGGCGGATCGCCGAGCGGCTGTCCGAGGTGATCACGCCCGAGGTGTGGGTGGTGGACGACGTGTCGTTTCCCAAGTGCGGCACCGCGTCGGTGGGGGTGGCCCGGCAGTACTGCGGGGCGGTCGGGAAACGAGCGAACTGCCAGGTCGCGGTCAGTGTCCATGCCGCCACCGACACCGCGTCCTGCCCGCTGGACTGGCAGTTGTATCTGCCGCGCGAGTGGACGGATACGCCGGAGCGGTGCCGCAGGGCAGGAGTGCCCGACGAGGTGGTGCACCAGGAGAAGTGGCGCCTGGCGCTCGGCCTGCTCGACACGCTCGGCGAGTGGCAGCTGAAGGCGCCGGTCGTGGTCGCCGATGCCGGCTACGGCGTCAGCACCCCGTTCCGGCTCGGTCTTCAACAGCGCGGGCTGTCCTATGTGCTGGCGCTGACCGGGAAGGAAGTCGCCCACCCGGAGAATGCCGAGCCGCACCAGCCCGCTTACGGCGGGCTCGGGCCGCCGACGCTGCCCCGGTATCGCACTGCACCGCGGGCCGTCTCGGTCCTCGCAGCCGAGGCCGGTGCCGGCCGGTTCACCGAGGTGACATGGCGCCAGGGCAGAAAGGGCGCGATGACCTCACGGTTCGCGGTCCTGTCCGTGCGGCCTGCGGGCAAGCAGGCCCTGGCCGCAGCTCAGGAGGCGGGCGGCGGCCGCAACCGGTGGGACGGCGTCCTGCCCACCCAGACGCTCCTGGTCGAATGGCCGGACGGCCAGGGCACTCCGACCGGCTACTGGATATCGAACCTGCCCGCCACCACCCCGGTCGCCGACATGGTGCGGTGGGCGAAGATGCGCTGGCGGATCGAGCACGACTACCGCGAACTCAAGCACGGCCTGGGACTGGACCACTTCGAGGGCCGCACCTGGCGCGGCTGGCACCACCACGTCACCCTCGTCACCGCCGCCCAGGCATTCCTCACCCTCCGGCGGCTCGACCCAAAAGTCCGCACACCGGCCTGACCCTCTACCAGGTCCTCGACCTCCTCCAGGACCTGCTGAGGTGCTGGGCCGGTGAATGCACCACCTGCGGACGCCCCCTACCCACCCCGCGCAGCCGCCGCAGACAGCCCAGAACCTAACGAAGCACTACTAGGCGCTGTCCTGTCGATCACGAGCGGAGCCAGATCACCAGGGTCGCAGCGGTAACCGTGCCGAGGAAGACGTAAGCGCGCTTGTCGTATCTGGTCGCGACCGTGCGGAAGTTCTTCAGCCGGTTGATCGCCCGCTCGACGGTGTTCCGCTTCTTGTATCGCTCCTTGTCGAAACCGGGTGGCCGGCCGCCGGCGCTGCCGCGCTTGCGGCGGTTGGCCGCCTGGTCGGCCTTCTCCGGAATGACGTGGCGAATGCCGCGTTTGTGCAGGTAAGCGCGCGTGCCGCGGTTGCTGTAGGCCTTGTCGGCGCTGACGCTGTCCGGTTTCGACCGGGGCCGCCCGACGGCCAGGCGCGGGACACGGATCCGGTCCATGACCGGATCGAACTGGGTACAGTCCGCCCGTTGTCCGGGCGTGATCAGCAGCGACAGCGGCCGTCCGCCCTCAAGTGGATCTTGCTGGTGAAGCCGCCGCGCGAGCGGCCGAGCGCCTCACCTCCTGCACCACCTCCGCCAGGAAGCCGATCAGGTCTGCCCAGATCCGAGCGGTCCTGACTGCCTTGGCGGAGCCCCCTTTGAGGAGCGGCGGCGGCGCCAGCCGGGCTCCCGCCGCATGTTGGTGCGCTCGCACCAACATCGAATCGACGGACACCTCCCAGTCGATGTCACCAGCCGCGTCCGCCTCTGCCTGGACCCGCTGGAGAAGCAACTCCCGGGTGCCGTCCGCCGACCACCGGCGATACCGCTCGTGCACCGTCTTCCACGGCCCGTAGCGCTCTGGCAGATCGCGCCACTGCACGCCCGTCCGGATCCGGTACATCACTCCGTTGATCACCTGCTGATGATTCCGCCACCGGCCACAACGCCCATTGCTCACCGGCAGCAGCGGCCGAAGCCGCTCCCACTGCGTGTAAGTCAGATCACTCCATGCCCCACAGTCGTATCAACGGCTCAACTGGTCGATAGCACGCTGCCTAACCTCGCCGGGCCGCCTGTCGGTACGCCGACGGCGTGGTCGCGTAGTGGTCTACGAAGGCCTGCCGGAGGGTCTCGGTTGTACCGAAACCGCAGCTGCGGGCGATCGCGGACAGCGGCAACCCGGTGGTCGTCAGCAGCTGGGCGGCCGCCTCGGTGCGCAGCGCGCGCACGTGCCGGGCCGGGGTGGTGCCGAGCTGGGCGGCGAAGAGCCGGGCGAGGTGACGCGGGCTCACTCCGGCGATCCGGCCCAGCGTGGCGGCGTCCAACTCGGCGGCGAGGTTGGCGGTGATGTACGCGCAGACGTCGCGGAGCAGCCGGTGCTCCGGAGGGGGCGCGGCGAGATGGACGCTGACCTGCGGCTGGTTGCCGGGGCGCTGCAGGTATGCGACCAGCGAGCGGGCCACCCGGCGCGCCAGTTCCGGGCCGTGGTCCTGCTCGACCAGGGCGAGTGAGAGGTCCAGCGCACTGGTGACGCCCGCCGAGGTGTGGACGTTGCCGTCGGTGGTGAACAGCGGTGCCGGGTCCACGCGGACGGCGGGGTAGCGGGCGGCCAGTTCGGCCGCCCACATCCAGTGGGTGGTCGCGCGGCGGCCGTCGAGCAGCCCGGCGGCGGCCAGCACGGTGGCGCCGGTGCACACCGACACCACCCGGCGGCTGAGCCCGGCCAGGCGGCGCAGATGGGTGAGCACCCGGGCGTCCTCGGCAGCCGCGTGGTGCCCGAGCCCGCCCGCCACGAGCACGGTGTCGAGCGGGCCGCCGATCCGTTCCAGCGGCTCGGCGGCCAGCGTCAGGCCGCAGGTGGTCCGCACCGGGTGGCCGCCGAGCGAGACCAACTCCACCCGGTAGCCGGGGTCCGCGCCCCAGCGGCTCGCCGCGTCGAACACGTCGGCGGGGCAGGCGATGTCCGTCGGCTGCCACAACCTGCCGCCGCTCCCGTACACGGTGCACGCCAAGGCCGTGACCATCCGGTCCACGGCCAGCTCGAAGTCCACGGCGCTCGGCGTGCTCTACAAGAGCCACAAGTTCAGCGTGTCCAAGAAGAGCGGCAACTGGCTCTACATCACGGACAAGACGACCGGCGTCAAGGGCTGGGTCTCCGGCACGTACGTCTACCGGGACGTCCGTATGTGCCTGGACTAAACGCACTTCAGCACGTCCCGGCAAGCGGCTGATCGCCGAGCACGGGACCCCTCACATTCCTTACGCATCGGCCTATCCAGAACAGGAGATCCCCATTGTCCGACGGCATGTCCGAGGATTCTGCGGATGCCGTGGGCCTGCTCACCGAACGGATCGAAGCGCGCTTCGGCATGGGCATGGACCAGTTGAGCCGGACCGCGACATGGGCGAACTGTCGGCGGACCAGCTCCGCTTCGACGTGCAGTGGCTGGACCCGGCGCTGGAGGCCCGCGACGGCTACCGCGCCGCCCTCGGCGAGCTGCTGCGCACCATGCCCCCGCCCGCCCAGGAGCCCCGGCGCGTCCGCACGGCACAGCTCAGGGCCACAGCAACCCTGCCCCCGTCTGCCGCCCCGGCACCTCAGCGTGCCGGGGCGGCCCGGGCCCGCCGACCGTGAAAGCCACCGCTTGCCCCACCCCACGTCCACCGACATAGCCGGACGGATCGAGGACCTGTACGGCGCACCGCTCGCTGACCTCGAAGCCCACGCCCAGGACCAGCCGCTCGGCATGCTCTGCGCCCTGCTCGGCATGCACGACGACCTTGCCCTCGCCGAGCGCAGCATCGACTTCCACCGCGACCACCTCGCCCGGCTCATCCACCCCGAACGGCAGATCGGCCCGCACGAGGTCTCCCACCTTCTCGACGGCACCCGCCGGCTCGTCGAAGCCGTCGCCGTCCGCGAGGTCCAGGCCAAATCGGTCGCCGCCGTCCTGCAGAGCCTGGCCCGCGTCCCGGCTCCGACGCCTGTCCCGCCAGCTCCCTCGCCGCCTGCTCCGGTTCCGCCTCTTGCGGCGCCGAGTCCGGCGCACGGCCGCTGACCCGCAGGCGATCCCCCCTTTCATTCACCCAGGAGTTCCTCCCTTGGCCATCACCGCTCTGCCCCCTGACACCGACGCCGACATCGCCCGGGTCACCGAGGCCCTCGCCATGATCACCCCGCGCTGGAGCGTGAGGATCCTCTTGGCCCTCTCCGGCCCGCCGCTGCGCTACAGCGAGCTGGCGGCCAAGGTGTCCTGGCTGCAGAACGGCCAGCTCCACCCCAAACTCAAGGCGCTGTGCGACGCCGGACTCGTCGAACGCACCGAACACACCGCACGGCACGTGACCTACGGCCACACCGAACGTGGCGTTGCCCTGCTGCCGGTCCTGCCGATGATTGTTACCTGGGCCGAGGAACACCTGGAGAAGGCGGACCGCCCGCTGGCCGCGATCGAGCAGATCGAGGACAGCCTCACCCTGCTCACTCGGCGCCATGCCGCCGCCATCCTGTGGGTGCTGAAGTCCCGTGAGGAAGTCAGCGGCCGGGCTCTGGCCCGAATCGTGATGCCCAGCAGCGACTGGACCAATATCTATCCGCCTCTGCGGCAGCTCGTCTTCGACGGCCTGGTTGACACCGACGGCATGGGCCGGCCCTACCGGCTGTCCGCGGCCGGCGATGGCCTGGGCCCCGTGCTCAGCACCCTGTCCGCGTGGGCCGCCGGGCAGCCCCTCGACCAGGCGGCCCAGCACCCGGTCTGGGGGCACCCGCAGGCGAAGCCCGCGCCGAGGCCGTGGATCAGCAGCCAGTCTCGGCCGGCCCCCACGGCGCTCCCACCCGCTCGGACACCCCAGTTCCCTCCGGCCTGGCACAACGGGGATCTCTTCTCGCACGCTGCGACCGCCCGCCCGAAGGCAGCCGTCCCGGCGGGAGGCCCGCGCCGATGAGCACCCCCTTTACCTCTGCCGAAGCGCAGCGCGCTGTCGAACTGCTCGCCTCGCGGTCCTTGGCCCGCCTGGTCACCGAGATCGACGACAACGGCGCCATACCGCCGCGACGGCTGGCCGGCACCCTGCCCGACCTCTCCACGCACCAACTGCGCAGCGCAGCCGACACGGCCCGCGCCCACGGTCTCATCCGGATCGCGCCCGGCACCGGTCTGGAACTGACCGAGGCTGGGACGGAGTTGGCCGGCCTGTACGACGCGATGGCCCGCTGGGCCCGGCGTCACGCCGTCCCGGCCCCCGTCTGCGAGTTCAGCAGCCGCATTCGGCACGTCCTTGCCCTGTTGGCACCAGCGCTCATCACCGAGCGCGCCGACGGAGCGGAGGCGGGCCTGGCCCGTCTCCGCACGCTCCTGATCCAGTGGCTGGCCGACAACCTTCAGATGGCCAGGGTGTTCGAACCTGAGCCGGTCGCGTGAGCGAAGCGGTCACACCCCGGCACGCACGCCACACCGGCGGGCTGATGCGCAGCATCTACCTGCCGCGCACGGCGGACGCGTTGGCGTTCGCGATGTCCACCTACGGCATCCCGCTGCTCGTCCTGGCCACGACGCGCTCCGCCGCGCTGACGGGCGTAGCTTTCGCCCTGGAGTGGATCCCGCGGCTGGCTGCGTTCGGGTGGGCCGGATCGGTTGTCGACCGGCGCGGTGCTGCGGTGGTCTTCCACCTGGCCTCCCTGGGCCGGGCGCTGGCCCTCGCCGCCGGCGCGGTCCTGCTCCACCTCCACCCATCCGGCACCGTGGCAAGCGCGACCGTGATGGTGCTGGCGGCGACGACCGGCGTGCTCACCGAGTTCAGCTATATCGCGGCCGAGACCGCGGGCGCTGCCGCCGAGCAGGACGGCGGACCCACCGTGTCCAGGCCGTCCTGCTCGGCATCGACCAGACGGCGACCCTGGCCGGTCCGGCGCTCGCCGGGGTGCTCCTGCTTGCCGGTCCGCCGTTGATGCTCGCGGTGATCACCGTGCTCTCGTTGCTTGCCGCGCTGCTTGCCCTGCGCACTCCGCACTCGCCCGTGGCACCGGCCCGTGCGCCGAAGGGGAGGTCCGGGGCCGGACTGCTCACCGGGTGGCGCACCATCCGCTCGCTTCCCGCGCTCGGCTGGCTCGTGACCGGGCTGACCCTGTCCAACCTGGCCACCGGCCTTCTTCAAGCGGCCGGTCCCGTGATCGTCGTCAAGCACTTCGGGCAGTCCACCACCGCAGTCGGCCTCGTCTGGTCCGCCGCTGCCGCAGCGACGCTCCTCAGCGTCACGCTCTGCCGGTTCGCGCTCGACCGCCTCGGCCTGTGGCCGGTCGGCGCCGCCTGCGCCGCCCTCGCCTCGCTCGGCTGTCTCGCCGCTGCCCAGGCTCCCGACTACCGGTCCTACCTGGTCCTGGTCGCGGTCCTCATGGCGGGCGAAGGCGGCATGACGGTCGTCCTGCGCACCCTGCGCTCCCGCCTGATCCCTCCGGAGAAGTTCGGCAGCACCCTGTCGGCGACCATCCTCATCCTCCTGCTGCCCTTCCCCCTCGCCGGCGTGCTCACCGCGCTCACTCCGCCCGACGCGCTGGGCCACGTCATCACCGTCTGTGCCGCGCTGCAGGCCCTCGGTCTGTTCTGCGCCTTCGCCCGCCTGCGGACCGATCCCGCCCTGCGCACCTGACCCTGCTGCGCCCCCAGCCTGTGGAGAACTCCATGTCCATTGCCGCCCTTGGATCGCACCGCGCGACTGGTCGCACCATCACTACTGGCGCAGAGCACTTGTTCCGTTGCTGTCGTATTCCTGGCCAAGAAGGTCCGTCAGACGCCTCGTACGTGCGTGCCCCTGGGCCGTGCAAATTCGCTGGTCCAGAGAGAGGTTGGTGCGGGAACCTGCATGCGTGATCGAGCGAGAGGCCGCCGTTCAGGCTGTCGAGGACCAGCTGGAGCGCGACTATCAGCAGTGGCGGGCTGCGGGTGTGGACGCGATGCGGATGGCTGTGGTCGACGTCGAGGAGCACGAGCTGGTGTGGATCGTCTCCTGGACCTCCGAGGAGTTCGTGCGCACCCGCAACCCGGAGTTCATGCTGGCCGGTAACGGGCCCTACCTGGTCGACCGTGTCGACGGTGGACTGCACCGGGTCGGCGTCGTCTCCGCGGTAACCGGGGAGTGGGAGGCCGACTATCGAGCCCGGATACGTGGGCTGCCGGTGCACACCGCAGTAGACGATCTCCACGATGCGCTGTGCGAAGTCGCCGCTGCGCGCGGACGCGTGCACGCTGTACGGACACTGCGCCAGAGGCTGCCGATGTTCTCGCCTGCGGAGGCCATCGAATATGTGAGCGCATTGCTGGACGGTGATGCGCCCGCGCGTCTCGTGGCCGTCGCCACCAAAGAGCTCGTGGAGCCTCTCAACCCGGTACTTGCAGTGGAGACGATTCTGAGCGGGGCGGAGATCCGAGCCGGTCAGAGACCCGAGGGGTGACGGGAAAGCCAGTCGGCATGCCGATCGCGCACCCGGTTCCGTTCCTCGGACGTGGCGAGGAAAACGTCGGCGCCACCGTCGTAGGGGTGGTGGATGCGCTGCATCCGGGTGTCGGTGATGAGGACGCCCGCCATCTTGTCGTCGGCGATGTCTCGGAGCAACTCGTCGATGCAGCCACGCCGCCAGGGCCGGCGGGCGGCGAAGAGGTGGCAATACGTGCGGAACGCAGGGTCAGGATCGTCCTCCACCAGCAGGCTCTGCCAATACCCGGTGACGGCCTGCGATGGTGGAACCTCTGCTTCGGTCGTCCAGAGCGGTGTGATCACATACACGTCCGCACCAGCGAACAGCTCATCGAGGACGGTGTTGTAACGCTCCAGGACGACGCTGTACTCGCTCTCGTCCTCCGCGTACCGCTTCGATTCCGGCAGGCTGTGAAAACGTACCCAAACGTCCCGATACGGGCCCCGGAGCTTGTACCCAACCGGCGGGCAACTGGGCCAGCGCTGCTGCCACAGCTCCGTCAGATCCGCCTGCCCGTCTCCGGACACCCGTCGCACTCGTCCTCTCGCGCATGAACCTACCGACGACCATGATGCCGGTGCTCATGAACGAGAGACACCGACTTCTTAGCTGTCGCTTCTCCGGCTGCTGACGTAGCCGGCCCGTTTTACTGGCGCAGAGCACCTATTCCGTTGCCGTCGTATTCCTGCGGGCAGTGGCAGCTCTTACCTGGAACAGCAACTCGGCGCCGTGGCGGTCGAGTTCCGCCGACGCGGGCATGACGATCACCACGCGAGTGGTGAAGACTGGATAGATGCCTCACGCCCCCGGCGGACTCCTGTTCGTAGCGCTCGGTCTCATCCTTGTCGCCGCCGGCTACGTCTGGAGGGGACGTGTCCTGCGTCCCCTCTCGGCGAAACGGGCCCAGGCAGCCGTGATCCGGGACCGTTCCAGAAACCTGCTGCGCTCTGCGGACATGGCAATCGCCGGAGCGCGCCGCCGGGCCGCACACGACGAACCGGCCATCGTCACGGTCGGAGACGTGACCAGGGTGGCGCGCCAGCACTACGGGTACCTCTTCGTGGAGCGCGAAGAAGCAGCTGCCGCCCTCCGCCAGCGCTATGAGGCCTCCGACTGCCGGGTGGACTGCATGACCGACGCCTTCAACTGACTGCCTCCTCGGCAAGTGCTTGACGCCAGGGTGCCGGAGCTGTCACCTGATCGTTGGTCACGCTGAAAAGGCGCCGTGATTGGACGCTGGGCCTGGTGGGAGTGGTGCCAGGCTCAGCGTGGGGGTGCCGTGGCTGTTTCCCGGGCAGGAGCCCGCCCGCCCTCTCGGAGCCACCTACCTCTACTTGAAGCTCCGTCGACACGGCATCGCACCCCTCGCCAGCCGAAACAGTGCTCGTCTCGCGCTGGCCACCGACCTGCCGGCTTCTGTCCTGGCCGACTTCACCGCCACCAGCATCAGCAACTCCACCCGATGGACTGGATACGCCAAGCGGACTGGGGCAACCCAACTCACCGGCCAGCTGCTGAACCTGGTCAACTGGCTGCTCGGGCAGCTTGTACCGCAGGTACGCGATCGCCTCGCCGGTGCGTTCGTTGCGGGCCGACTGCACCGCGAGCGCGAGTTGTGCGGCAAGGGCGGCTTCCAGCCGGCGTGGTGCGGCACGGCGCCGACGATGTGGCTCGATGAGGGCGGACCGGGTGATGAGCCATACTCATCTGGTGGGTGAAACGGGTCACGGCAAGGTTGAGACGTTCGTACCGGAGGCGGATGGGGGTACCGCCTACCGGCCGGGTTATTCGCGGGCGGCAGAGCGGATCCTGCAGTTCATCACCGAGCAGGGCTTCGTGCCGGGTGACCGGCTACCCACCGAGGCGCGGTTCGCCGAGATCCTCGGTGTCAGCCGCACGATCACCCGGGACGCGCTGAAGACCCTCGCGGCCACCGGCCGGATCAGTACGCAGCGCGGGCGGGGCATCTTCGTCGCCGATCCGGCGGACGCGCCGGTGTCGCCGGTGGCCGGGTTCGTGCCGACTGACATTGCCCACATCATGGATATGTTCGAGTTCCGCGGGGTGCAGGAACAGGCTGCAGCCGGCCTGGCCGCGAAGCGGGCTACGCCGGGCGAGTTGGTTGCCATCGACGACGCCCTCGACGCGCATGCGCGGTCGCTGGAGGCTGCGGATCCGAGGGTGATGGCGGCCGCCGACGAGTCCTTCCACCGTGCCGTCGCCAGGGCTGCCCACAATGGGTTCTTGCTCGACTCGATCGCGACCGTGCAGGGTCTGCAACGGCGGGTGGTGGCAGCGGCGTTCGACGGATTCAGCGGTGGTCCGGTGGCCACCGCTTTGGCGGAACACCGTCAGATCCTCGAGGCCATCCGACGCGGAGACGCCGAACAGGCAGGCATTGCGGCCCTGGCGCACGTCGAACGCACCCGCCTGAGTTACCAGGCGGAGATCGGTCGGCGAGTCTTCCGGTCGTCCTGACCACAAGCACGGGGCACGACCGCCAGGCGGTATCTGCCGTTCTCGACTCTCCCCGAGACTTGCTCCATCTCGTTAAATGAAGCCGGTTAATAATTCTCGTGTGCTCCTGCGCTTGCCAAGGTAGCGCCGCTTCACCCCTGCTTCGCGCGGTGCGAAAAAGGTTGATGTGCGCCTTTCTGGGCGCACTTGTCGCTGTGATTGTCTCCAGAATAAGTCCTCCTCATTGCGATAAATGACTGATACGTTGTGCGCGTCACGCAAGATGTACCTGCTTCATCGGTCGCGGATGCCGTGCCTCCCTGCTCAGGATCGGGGTCACCGTGCGCATCACCCATGTAGAAACCTTCTCTGCCGACGTCGCTGCTCCGGAGCCGCCCTTCCGATGGCGTGACGGGTTGCGCGGCTCGTCCGGCGGACAGGTCGGCATCCTCCGCATCGGCACCGACACGGGCGCCACCGGTGTGGCGACCGCGCACAAGCCCGGCTCCGCCGTCGTTCTGCGGGAGCTCGTCGACCGCGTGCTGCGCCCGGAACTGGTCGGCGTCGACCCGTTGCAGCGCGAGTGGCTGTGGGAGCGCCTCTGGAACGTCGACCGCACCGAGTACCTGCCCATTCACCTGCTCGGCGTCATCGACACAGCGCTGTGGGACCTGGCCGGGCGGGTGCACGGCGCCCCGTGCTGGCAACTGCTCGGCGGCTACCGCACGCGCATCCCGGCGTACGCGTCGACCGTGACCTTCGATTCGATCGAGGAGTATCTCGATGTTGCGGACCAGTGTTTGGCGCTCGGCTATCCGGCCATCAAGCTGCACGCCTGGGGCGATCGCGATCGCGACACCCGGCTGATCCAGGCGCTGCGCGCGCACGTCGGTCCGGACGTCCCGCTGATGTACGACGGGTCCGCGGCGTTCGACCTCGCGGACGCTGTGCAGGTCGGCCACGCCCTGGCCGAGTGTGGCTACCTCTGGTACGAGGAACCGATCCGGGAGTACAGCATCACGGCTTATCGGTGGCTCGCCGAACGGGTCGGCGTGCCGCTCAACGTGGCCGAGACGATCCCCGGCGGGCATCTGAGCACGGCCGACTTCCTTGCTGCCGGTTGCGCGACCTACGTCCGGACGAGTGCGGCCCTGCGCGGCGGAATGACCGGTGCGATGCGGATCGCCCACCTGGCGGACGCTTACCGGCTGCGCGCCGAGGTGCACGGCAACACTCTGTCGGCCCGGCACCTGTGTATGGCGATCCCCAACACCACTTACTACGAGTCCCTCGTGACCTCCAACCCCGTACGCAAGGAATCGGGCGTCGAACCGGACGGCTCGGTCCTGGCGCCCCGCGGCCACGGGATCGGCCTCGCACCCGGGCCGGCCTATCCCGCCGCGCTCGAGGAATACGTATGCACCCCATGACCGGCTGCCCGCATCACCACGACGACATGTCCATTCCTGGGAGGAAATGCATGATTACCCCGTCGATCGGGTTAGGCCTGCGTCGAGCCCGTGCGTTGGTGGCCGTGATGACGGCCGCATGGCTGATCACCGCCTGCGCGAACGCCGACCCCAACCGGGCCGGCGCCCCGCGGGCCGCCGCCGGCCCGTTCAGACCGGCGCCGCAGGATCCGGCGAGTGAGATCACCGTGTGGGTGGACGCGACCCGGACCGCCGCGGTCGACGCCTACCGCAAGGCTCACCCGGGGGTGAAGATCAAGGCGGTCACCTACAGCGGCGGCGCGAACGGAAGCACCGAGCTGCGGACCAAGGTCGAGCTGTTCGACCGTACCGGTGAAGGGTGGCCCGACGTCGTCTGGCCGAACGTCCAGGACCTCGCCTGGGCGACCACGGGGGCGACCCCGTTCGCCGCTCCACTCGACACGCTGGTCGACAGGTCCGTGCTCGACGGGTACGTCAAGGGCGCGCTCGACCAATGCACAGTGGGAGGAAAGGTCTACTGCCTGCGCAACGATCTGGCCCAGAACGTCCTCTGGTACAACAAGAAGCTCATGGACCAGTTCGGCTACCAGGTCCCCACGACCTGGGAGCAGTGGCAGCAACTGGGCCTGCGGGTGGCCAAGGAGCACCCGGGATACCTGGTCGGTGAGGTGGGTAGCCCCACTTCGCCGCACGTCTACTTCTGGGGCAGCCAATGCCCGGTCAGCCTGCTCACCGGGGACAAGACGGTGACCGTCGACCTCCAGGACCCCAAGTGCACCAGAATGGCGCGGCTCCTCGATCCGTTGCTGAGTGCCGGGGCGCTGGGCACCCGTAACAAGTGGGACACCGGCTTCATCAAGGAGCAGGCCGCCAAGATCCTCATGATGCCGGGGCCCGCCTGGTACGGCCAGGCACTGTTCAACGCCGGCTACCACACCCCCCGGGGAGAGATCGCGGCCGCTGCACCGCTGAAGTTCGCGGCGGACACCGAGACCTGGACCGGCGCCGTCGGCGGGGGGATGTGGTTCATCTCCTCGCACAGTCGCAACCTCAAGGCCGCCGTCGACTTCGCCACCTGGGTCACCACCGACCCCGGATACACGGCGGCCGCCGCGACCTACCCCGCCTACGGCCCTGCGGCAACCGGCTGGCTGGCGGCCCAGCAGGCGTCCGGCTACTACGCCAACGACATCGGCCCGGTCCTGCAACAGGCCGCCCCGCGGATCTGGACCAAGTGGGCGGTCAGCACGCTGTACAGCCAGGAGGCGATCTACGCCGCGACCATGGTGCCGGCGCTCTCCTCAGGCAAGTCCGTCTCATCGCAGATGGACGTGTGGCAGCAGGCGATCGTCAACAAGGCCACCGCACTCGGCTACAAGGTCAACTGATCGATGGTGGCGACCGGAACTCCCCAGGCCCGGGCGGCGGCGCCCGGAAGGCGGCGTGTGCGCAGCGGTCGTGTCGGCTACCTCTTCGTGGCCGGCTACACGATTCTCCTGCTGCTGTTCGGCGTGGTGCCGGTGGCCTACGCCCTGTGGCTGTCGGTGACCAACTCCAGCGGGCAGTTGGTGGGCCTGGGCAACTTCACTCGGGTGTTCGCCGACTACCGGTTCGGCTCGGCCTTCGCCCACATCGGGCTCTACCTGACTCTGTGGCTCATCAGCCTGATGGTGCTGGTGGTGACGCTGGCCCTGATGCTGCACGGCCGACTGAAGCGGACGAGCGCGGCGGTCCGGTTCATCTGCTACCTGCCGGGGGCTTTCGCCGGAGCGTCGAGCGTTCTGATCTGGCTGATCCTGCTCGACCCGGTCGCGAGTCCGGTCGGTCCGGTGCTGCGGGCAGTCGGCTGGCACAGCGCGGCACAGGTCGTAGCGCCGGAGAATCTGCCGGTGATCTTCACGATCATCGCCTTCTGGACGGGCGCCGGCAGCTGGATCGTCATCATGTACGGCGCGCTCAACGGTATTCCGGACGAGGTCATCGAGGCGGCCCGGATCGACGGGGCCGGCGCACTGCAGATCGCACTTCGAATACAGGTCCCGATGTTGCGTAAGTGGATCGCGTACATGTTGATCCTCGCCTTCGCCGGCGGGGCCCAGCTGTTCGTCGAACCGCAACTCGTGGGTACGGCAAGCTTCGGGCAGGTGCCCGACGACTGGTCACCCAACCAACTCAGCTACCAGTACGCGTTCGTCGCTGCCGACTTCAACGGCGCGGCGGCCATCGCGGTCGTCCTGCTCGTGCTGAGCCTCGGCTGCGCCGCAGTCGCCGTGTTCAAGGCTGGGCTGTTCGAGAGGGGCCATTCGTGACCGATCCGTCGTCGATCGCGAGCCGGGTTCCCGCCGGCCGGAACCGGGCAGGCGCGACATCAGTGGCCGCCCGGGTCGCCTGGGTGATGGTAGTCGGCGTCATTCTGTGCTTCTTCGCCCTGCCGATCGCCTGGATGCTGCTCGCCCCGACCCGGAGCGACGCGGGAATCGTGCACGGTGCTCCGTTCACCTTCGGCTCGCTGGACGACCTCGCGGCCAGCTGGCGGCACCTGTACGACTTCCAGTCGCACGCGATCGTCACCTGGGTGGGCAATTCGGCGCTGTATTCGTTCTCGGCGCTCGCCATCACGCTGGTCACCGCCGTGCCCGCCGGCTACGCCCTGGCCACAACCCGCTTTCGAGGGAGGGTCGCGCTGTTGACGGCCACCCTGATGGTGATGCTGATGCCCAACGCCACCCTGGTGCTGCCGCTCTACCTCGAGATGAACGCGCTCGGCCTGGACGGCTCGCGGTTGAGCGTCGTGCTGCCGCTCTCGTTCTTCCCATTCGGGGTGTACCTGACCTACATCTACTACGCCACGACCGTCTCCGGCGACCTGCTGGACGCGGCCCGCATAGACGGCGCGAACGAGTGGACGGTCTTCCGGCGGATCGCGCTGCCCTTGGCCCGGCCGGTGGTCGCTCTGGTCGCCTTCTTCAGCTTCGTGCACAGCTGGAACAACTTCTTCCTGCCGTTCGTGATGCTGCCCGACAGCCGGCAGTATCCCGCCCAGGTCGGGCTGAACAACCTGTTGACCGCCTCGCCGATGTTCAACTCCTCGAGCGGCATCTCGGAGATCCTCCGGCCCGAGCTGGCGCTGGCCGCTCTGCTCACCAGCGTCCCGGTCCTGATTGTCTTCCTCTTCTCCCAGCGCGCACTGGTCGCCGGCATGACCGCCGGGGCGACGAAGGAGTAGCCGTGCGAATCGGATACCTGCACACGTCCGAGGAGCCGGGCCTCGGCGTGGCAATCGACGAGAGACCGGCCACCCGGCATCCGTACGACCCGGCCTGCCTCCCGTAGCCCTCCTGGCCGACGGAACCAGCCACCCCTGGTATTGCGCCCGGCCCGACATTCCTCGCCGGACGGTACACCGAGATCCATCCGGATCACCGCCCTTCCGTAACCACCGAGCAAGGAGTGGAACGCCATGAGCATTCGTGAGCGAGTAGTCGTGACGGCCGTCGCCGGGGCCGTACTGACCGGGGGCCTGGTGCCCACCGGGCCGGCGCACGCGGCAGTGCCCTGCACCTTCTACGTCTCCGCGTCGGGCAGCGACGGTAACGCCGGAACCTCACCGGATCGCCCCTGGGCGACCTTGGAACGGGCGCGGGACCACATCCGACAGCAGGGGCTCAACAAGGACATGCGGGCCGACCTCCGCGTCTGCCTTCGCGGGGGCCGGTATACCCGGACGGCTACCTTCAACCTGGCCGAGGCGGACTCGGGTTCCAACGGGTTCAAGGTCGTCTACCAGGCGTATCCGGGTGAGACGCCCATCATTGACGGTGGTAAGGCCGTCACGGGCTGGAAACGGGTAACCGACCGGCCTTACTTCGTGGCCGACGTGCCGGAGTCGGCGGGCTACGCCGACTACTTCCGGCAGCTCTACGTCGGCGGCCGGCGGGCTCAGCTGGCGATGGGCAAGGGCATCGTGGGCAGCGGCTTCTTCGATGAGGCATCGATCCCCAACCCGCCGGCCAACCCGGAGCGGCCGACCCGCTCCTACGACGGCGTGCAGTTCCCGGCGGCCGGCGTTCCGGCGTACACCAACGTCCGCGACATTCGGCTGCTGCACATCGCGATCGGCTTCAAGATCGACTACTTCCCCGTCGTGGACATCAGCGCGAGCGGCGCCAACAAGCGGGTGCGCCTGGCACAGCCGCACTTCCAAGCGCGGCTGAACCGCGACGACGGCTTCTCGCTGGACTACGACGACACGTTCTACGTGCTCAACGCGTTCGAGGAGCTGGATTCCCCCGGCGAGTGGTACCTGAACCGGGCGACGAACAAGGTGTACTACTACCCGCGGGCGGGAGAGGACGTCAACCAGGCCGAGGCGTACGCGCCGGTGGTGGAGACGCTGGTGAACGTGGCCGGGTCCAGCCCGTCCGCGAAGGTGAGCGCGATCGCGTTCGACGGCATCACGTTCGAGCACGGCAACTGGCTGCTGCCTCGCGACCGGTTCATCGGCGGCTCGCAAGCGGAGGCGCAGTACGCGGACGACCCCTTCAAGGATCCGAACTACGACGGCTACGGCGGCGAGGTGCCCGGTCAGATCAAGCTGACCAACACCCGCGGCATCACCTTCACCAACAACACCGTGCGCATGATGGGCAGCGGCGGACTGCAGCTGCTGACCGGAGCCGAGGACGTCACCGTCACCGGCAACCTCTTCCACAACCTGACCGCCGCCGGGATCATCGCCGGCCGGTGGATGGACGTACACGTCGACGGCGCCCGGCGCACCAGGAACGTGACGATCAGCAACAACGTCGTGACCGACATCGGTGACGACTTCTTCCCGGCGACCGGGATCAGCCTGATGAACACCTACAACGTGGCGGTCACCCACAACCTCGTCTACGACACCGCGTACATGGGCTTCCATCAGCGCAAGGCGGAGGAGCACAGCCTCCTCGACGGGGTGGACGGGATCGGCAAGACGACGTTCAGCCACAACGAGGTGTACAACGCCACGTCCAAGGTGTCCTGGGGGGTGCACGACTCGGGGGCCGTCTACTCGTTCGGGTCGTGGCCGGGCAGCGTGGTCAGCCACAACCACGTGCACCACTCGACGTCGACCGCGAACTACTACAGCGACAACCAGAGTTACCAAACCCGCTGGGACTACAACGTCGGGCAGGGCGGGCGGTTCGACTTCTCCCCGCGTTACCGCCAGCCCCTGTCGGTGTACGCGTCGCACAACTACACCGACTTCGCCGACAACTGGCTCAACGGGGCCATCTACGACGGCGACGGGCGACCGCACGTGGTGACAGATGGTGCGTGGCCGGCCGAGGCGCGGACCATCATGAACCAGGCGGGCCTGGAACCGGCGTACGCCGGGCTGCGGTGGAAGGTGCCCAGGGAGAACCTGGCCGACCACTCCACCGTGTCGCAGCGCAGTGCCTGGAACAGCGACCTCGGCAAGCTTTGGGACGGCGTCACCGAGACCGGCGAGGCCAGCTCCAACGTGAACGAGTCCTGGGCGCAGTTCGATCTCGGTGCCGACTACGAGCGGTTCGCCTTCACCATCCAGCAGGACAAGTGCTGCACCTGGATGACCACCCACTGGAAGGTGCAGCGGTGGAGCGCCGGCCAGAACGCCTGGATCGACATCATGCCCTACCAGGCGATCAACACGACGGCGCCGGTCGTCCACCGGCCGCCGGCCGACCTCGCCACCACCAACATCCGGCTCTACGTGCGCAACAGCAACCAGAACGGAAGCGTCGGCGTACAGGAGTTCAGCGCGACCGGCGTGCGCAAGTAGCGGCCTCGACATCACGCGGCGGGCGTGGCGGAGCGGACGGGTGCACCGGGTCGTGCGCCTGCCCGACCGCCGCGCAGCGCTGTACGCCCAGGCGCCCACCTTCGAGCAGACCGACTGGACGCAACTCGTGACGCTCTACGGCCAACTGCTGTCGGTGTGGCCCTGGCCGTCCGAAGCTGATCCGGCAAAGGGCCACCACGCCGGACCGGATTGACTCATGGTCGCGCGTCCGCCGCCTCACCGGCTGGCCTTTGTCACCAGGGGGATGCCCTCGCGGTAGGTCGGCACCGTCGGTGCCCACCCCAACTCGCGCCTGGCCTTCGCGTTCGAGATGCGCATCGAGGTGGTCATGAGGGTGTGCAGCGTGTCGAGGAAGTCGGCCAGGCGCACCGTCCATGACTTTCGCCGTGCCGGGGTCACCCGCACGATCGCCGTCGAGGTCAGTGTCCTGACCACCGTGCCCAGCCACGTCGGCGCCGGGCTCGGTGTCGCACTCGTGCCGCCGGTGAGGACAGATGCGGCGGCACCGGTGGTCGTGGTGCCGTTCGCCCGCCCGGAGGGGGCAGCGCCGGTTCGCGCTCTCGATGCGTTCGTACAGCTGATCCCGGTCCACACGACAGTCGGCGAACACCACTGACGTACGCACTGCTGACGTACGAAGCCGGTCGCCCTCAGCGGATGTGCCTCCCCGAGATGGCCCTGGCGATCACCAGGCGCTGGATCTCGCTGGTGCCCTCGAAGATGGTGTAGATCTTCGCGTCCCGGTACATCCGCTCCACCGGGTGCTCCCGGCTGTAACCGGCCCCGCCCAGCACCTGGACGGCCTTCTCGGACGCCGTGACCGCCAGCTCCCCGGCGCGCAGCTTGGCCATCGAGCCCTGGCCGGCGTCGAAGACCTGGTCGTTGCGGGCCATCCAGGCCGCCTGCCAGATCAGCAGCCGTACCGCCTCGATCTCGGTGCGCAGGTCGGCCAGGGTGAAGGCGACCGACTGGTTCTCGATGATCGCCCGGCCGAACGCCTCCCGCTCGCCCGCGTACTCCAGCGCGTACTCGTACGCCGCCCGCGCGATGCCGAGCGCCTGCGCGCCGACCGTGGGCCGGCTGACCTCGAAGGTGGCCATGGCGGCCTGCCCCTTGGCCGTCGAGCCCTCGCGGGCGCGGGCGAGCCGGTCGTCGAGCCGGTCCTTGCCGCCGAGCAGGCAACTGCCGGGCACTCGTACGTCGTCGAGGAAGACGTCGGCGGTGTGCGAGGCGCGCAGCCCCAGCTTTCTGATCTTGCGGCCGGCGGCCAGACCTGGCGTGCCCGGCGGGACGACGAAAGCGGCCTGCCCGCGTACCCCGAGTCCGGGTTCGACCGAGGCGACGACCACATGCACGGCCGCGATCCCGCCGTTGGTGATCCACGCCTTCTGGCCGCTGAGTACCCACTCGTCCTTGGCCTCGTCGTAGCGGGCCCGGGTGCGCATCGCGCCGACGTCCGAGCCGGCCTGCGGTTCGGAGACGCAGAAGGCGGCGACCTTCGGGTCGTGCTCGTCGCCGAAGCACTGCGGGAGCCACTCGATCATCTGGTCGGGGGTGCCGGAGGAGAAGATGCCGGCGGCGGCCAGTGAGGTGCCGAACAGCGCCATGCCGATTCCGGCGTCGCCCCAGAAGAGTTCCTCGTTGGCGATCTGGAGGGAGAGCCCGGTGTGGTCGGTGAAGAGTTCGGCCAGCGACTCGAAGCCGTACAGCCCGATCTTCGCGGCCTCCTGGATCACCGGCCAGGGGGTTTCCTCGCGTTCGTCCCACTCGCTCGCCGCGGGCCGGACCACGTCGGCGGCGAAGCCGTGCACCCAGTCGCGCAGGTCGCGCTGTTCCTCCGTCAGTTCGAGGGAGAAGCCTGCCATGGTGTGTGCCTTTCGCTTCTCAGGCCTCGGGGATGTCGAACAGGCTCGGCAGCCTGGTGGCCAGTGCGATGTCGCCGACGACCTTCAGCTTGCGGGTGATGAACATCGACACCGGACTGCCGTTTCCGGACACGAGCTTGAGGAAGGCCGCGTCGTCGAGCACGAGGGAGACCCGCGCCTCGCTCTCGGAGCGGCCCTCGCGGACGGTCAGGGTGCGGTCGGCGACCGCGGTCTCGTACACCACGTCGCTCTCGCCGGTGATCTTCCAGCGGATCACGGCGTTCAGCGGGCCCGCCGCGTCGGGCCGGAACTGCCGTTCCATCCGTCCGAAAATCTCCGCGATCACCCGGCGGCGGAGCACCTCGTCCTGGGCGATCTCGCCGATCTCCCGGCCGGACAGCCCCTTGACGATGCGCGCGAACTCGTCCGGGGAGACGGCTGCCAGGTCGAGACTGTCCAGGTCCAGTTCGTCGGTCATCCGATGCTCCTTGCTCCTTCTGGCGGATCCGGCCCAGCCAGCTATTTGACTCTTGAGTAAGATTACTCTGGAGTCAAATTAGAGGGGGAGTGGGTAGGCTGGCAAGAGTGAGTGGCACGGGCAGACGAAGACTTCCGCGGCAGGTCCGCGAGCAGCAGATCATCGACGCGGGGGTGCGGGTCTTCTCCAAGCGCGGCTACCACGCCGCGGTGGTCGACGAGATCGCCGAGCTGGCGGACATCTCGAAGCCGATGGTCTATCTCTACTTCGGCTCCAAGGAAGGCCTGTTCATCGCCTGCATCCGGCGTGAGGGCGAGCGGCTCACCCGCGGGTTCCAGGAGGCGGCGAGCGCCGGGAAGTCGGCGGACGAGCAGCTGTGGGCCGGGCTCTCGGCGTTCTTCGGCTATGTCGCCGCCACCCGGGACGGGTGGGTGGTGCTCTACCGGCAGGCCCCCGAGCAGGGCGGGGAGATCGCGGCCGAGGTGCGGCGCCAGCGCGAGGCGGTCATGGCAGCCGTCGTCGAACTGGTCCGGTCCGGCGCCTCGGGTAGCGGGGCCTTGGCGGAACGCGGTGGGCGGGACGCGGAGTTCGTCGCGCACGCGCTGGTGGGGGCGGCCGACTCGCTGACCGGATGGATGGCCGACCACCCCGGCGAGACCCCGGACAAGGTCACGCTGCGGCTGATGAACATGGTCTGGGTCGGGATGCGCAACGTCCTCGACGGCGAGGTATGGGTGCCCCCGGACGGCGACAGCGCGGCGGGCGAATAGAACGCCCCGTCACTCCTCCGACGGCGTCACGCTGCCGTGCGGATGCGTACGGGTACCGTCCCGGCCGCCCGCCAGCAGGAAGGCCCATCCGCCTCCCTTGGTCTCCACCGCGTGGAACCGCACCCGCGCGGGCAGCGGCACCGGGGCCTTGAAGGCCACGTCCACCCGGTAGGCGTCCGGCAGCCGGTCCGCCCGCTCCAGCTCCGCCAGGCAGCGCGCCTTCGTCCACTGCCGTGCGCGATCGCCCGGGGGAAGCCGAACACCTTGGCGGTGAGCGGGCTCAGATGGATGGGATTGCGGTCGCCGGACACCGCGGCGTACGCCCGCCCGATCTCGCCGGGGAACTCCCACACCCCGCCGGTCCACGGGCCGACGGGCTCGTGCGTGGCGGCGGGTGCGGGGCCCTCGCCCCGCCCGCCCGGCTTCCCGCGGCTGAGATACGTCGACGTCTCCCGCCACAGCACCCCGCCCGACGGCGCCGAGCACTCCGACGTGATCCCGAAGGCCGCCCCCTTCGGGTGGTCGTACGGTTCGCCCGCCCATACCTCGTAGCGCAGCCGCTCGCCGGAGCCGACGGGGCGCAACTGCTCGATACGGTTGCCGATGTGCACGAGGCCGGGCACCGGGAAGGGGAAGTCGCGCGCCGTCATCAGTGCCATGGCAAGCGGGAGGGCGACGATGTGCGGTACGTGCCGGGCACCGTGTCGCCTGCGGCGAAGCCGCACACCCGCGCGTACCGCCGCAGTCGCCCGGCGTCCGCCGCCAGGTCCGTACGCACCAGCCGGGGGAGGGCGGCACGGCCGTTCGCCGGCGTCCTCCTGCGCAGCAGCGCCTTCGCGTACAGCAGCGGCAGCCGGGGCGGGTCCGCCTCCACCATGGCGTCAGGCCGGTCCGTCGCCATGCCGCTCACGCCCCCAGCAGGGACTGGCCGCACACCCGAAGCACCTGACCGGTCACGGCCCCGCTGCCCGGGGAGGCGAGATACGCGACGGCCTCGGCGACGTCCACCGGCTGCCCGCCCTGACTGAGGCTGTTCATTCGGCGGCCGGCCTCGCGGATGAACAGCGGCACGGCGGCGGTCATCTTCGTCTCGATGAAGCCGGGTGCGACGGCGTTTGACGGTGATGCCCCGGCCGGCCAGCGGGGCGTGGGCGGCCTGGACCAAGCCGGTCAGACCGGCCTGCTCGCCGCGTAGTTGGTCTGGCCGGCGTTGCCGGCGATGCCGCTGATGGACGAGGTGCAGATGATCCGGCCGCCGTCGTGCAGCACGGGCCCGTGCTCGTCGCCTTCTCCGTCGTCGGCCAGGAGCCGGGCGTTGACGCGTTCCACGGCGGTGAGATTGACGTCGATGACGGCGTTCCAGCGGTCGGCGTCCATCCGGCCCAGCGTCCTGTCCCGGGTGATGCCCGCGTTGTGGACGACGATGTCGACGCCGCCGTGGCGTACACGCAGGTGCCGGGCCAGCCGGCTCTACGCCGCGTCCTCGGTGAGGTCCAGCTCCAGCGCGCTGCCACCGACCCGCCCGGCGACGGCCCTGAGCTCCTCGCCCTGCGCCGGTATGTCGAGACACACCACGTGCGCGCCGTCCCGCGCCAGGGTCTCGGCGACGACCGCGCCGATGCCCCGGGAAGCCCCGGTGACCAGGGCGGCCCTGCCGTCCAGCGGCCGTTTTTGGGTCTACGGGGGCCGTGACCGAGCCGGTCGCGGCGATGCGCAGTGCCTGCCCGGAGACGTAGGCCGACCGCGCCGACAGCGCGAACCGCAGCGTCGACTCCAGGGCCCCCTCGGCGCCGGGCGCGAGGAGCAGCAGGTGCGCGGTGCTGCCCCGGCGCAACTCCTTGCCGGCGGAGCGCACCAAGCCCTCCAGGGCGCGCTGGGCGGCTGACTCCCGTATGGCGGCGGTCTGTTCGGGCGGCGTGCCCAGCACGACCAGGCGTCCGCAGGGGGCGGCGAGCGGATCCGCGGGTGGAAGAAGGCGTGAGGCTCGGCCAGTCGCGCACTGGAGGTGATCCCGGTGGCGTCGAAGACCAGCGCGTGCGGCTGCCCGGGGTCGGCGGCCACCTCCGAACCGAAGGGCTCCAGCAGCTCTCGTACGGGCTTCAGCAGCCGCCCGCCGTCCGGGCCCCGAGGACGACCGGCCCCGCGGTGACCGGAGCGCCTGCGTGATAGCGGCGCAGCGACTCCGGGCGCGGCAGGCCCAGGCGCCTGGCGAGGAAGCCGCCCGGCGCGGAAGCCGTGAATCGCTGGTAGCGGTCAGCCATTGATTTCTCCTGACTCATAAGTAAGTCTACTGGAGAGTAAAATAGCGGAGCTCATCTCATAAGGAGCAGCGAGCGACATGACGTCCCACCCGCGCCGCGCGGCGGTCATCGGCGGTAACCGCATCCCGTTCGCCCGCGCGGACGGCACGTACGCCACCGCCTCGAACCAGGAGATGCTGGGCGCCGCCCTCGACGGCCTGGTGAACCGTTTCGGTCTGCGCGGCGAGGTGCTCGGCGAGTTCGTCGCCGGCGCGGTGCTCAAGCACGCCCGCGACTTCAACCTCGCCCGCGAGACGGTCCTGGGCAGCAAGCTCGACCACCGCACCCCGGCGTACGACGTCCAGCAGGCCTGCGGCACCGGCCTGGAGGCGGTGATCCTCGTCGCCAACAAGATCGCCCTCGGACAGATCGACGTCGGTGTCGCGGGCGGCGTGGACACGGCCAGCGACGTCCCGCTGGGAGTCAACGACGACCTGCGCAACGTGCTGCTGAAGGCCCGTCGGCAGAAGACCACCGGCCGACGGCTGGGCGCTCTGACCGGCGTACGCCCGCGTCACCTCGTACCCGACATCCCGCAGAACGCCGAGCCGCGCACCGGCCTGTCGATGGGCGAGCACGCGGCGCGCACGGCGAAGGAGTGGGGCATCACGCGCGAGGCGCAGGACGAACTGGCCGCCACCAGCCATCAGCGGCTGGCGGCGGCGTACGAGGAGGGCTTCTTCGAGGACCTCCTCACCCCGTTCC
The DNA here is from genome assembly GCF_014205255.1 of Streptomyces caelestis. GTDB lineage: Bacteria > Actinomycetota > Actinomycetes > Streptomycetales > Streptomycetaceae > Streptomyces > Streptomyces caelestis. Next base: position 7,306,665 of record NZ_JACHNE010000001.1, read on the forward strand.
GCGGCCTGGAGCGCGACGAGAACCTGCGACCCGACTCCACGCCGGCCGGGCTCGCCCGTCTGAAGCCGGTGTTCGGCAAGGGCGACGGCGCCACCATGACGGCGGGCAACTCGACGCCGCTGACCGACGGCGCCTCCACGGTGCTGCTGGCGAGCGAGGACTGGGCCGCCGCCCGCGGGCTGCCCGTGCTCGCCTACGTGAGCGCGGCGCGCACCGGCGCCGTCGACTTCGTAGCCGGCCCGGACGGCCTGCTGACGGCGCCCGCGTACACGGTGCCGCGGCTGGTCGAGGCGGCGGGCGTGGGCCTCGCCGAGTTCGACTTCTACGAGATCCACGAGGCCTTCGCCTCCCAGGTGCTGGCCACCCTCGCCGCCTGGGAGGACCCGGCGTTCTGCAGGGACCGCCTGGGCCTGGACCAGCCGTTCGGCAGCGTCGACCGCGACCGCCTCAACGTGCACGGCTCGTCCCTCGCCACCGGCCATCCGTTCGCCGCCACCGGTGGCCGCATCGTCGCGACGCTGGCGAAGCTGCTGCACGAACGGTCCTCGAAGACGGAGGGCGATGCTCCGGTCCGCGGCCTGATCTCCGTCTGCGCGGCGGGCGGCCTGGGCGTGACCGCTGCACTCGAACGCTGAACTCACCTGAATGCACCCCGCCACGCACGACCGCAGGAGCAGACGATGGGCGTACGCAAGGATTTGAAGACCGCTGCCAGGCGCCGTGATCTCGCCGACCGCGTCTCGCTGGAGGTGATACGCGAGAACGGAGCGGTACGGGAGGTGCGCGCCACCCCGCTGGTCGGCGCGGCCACGTCGGGCTCCTGCGCGGACATCCCGTTCACCAACGCGGCTGAGGCCCCGGACGCGGTCGTCATCCGCCGAAAGGAGGGCGGGAGCTGGCGTCCGGTGACCGCGCGGGCGTTCGCGCGGGAGGTGACGGCCGTCGCCAAGGGCCTGATCGCGGCCGGGCTGCAGCCGGGCGGCCGGGTCGCGCTGATGTCCCGTACCCGCTACGAGTGGTGTGTGCTGGACTTCGCCATCTGGGCGGCCGGTGGCCAGACCGTGCCGGTCTACCCGACCTCCTCGGCCGACCAGATCGCCTGGATCCTGCACGACTCGGGCGCGGCGCACCTGGTGTGCGAGACGCCGGAGAACGCGGCGACGGTAGCGACCGCGGTGGCCGAACTGCCGGCGCCGCCCCGGGTGTGGCAGCTCGACGACGGCGCACTGGCCGCTCTCACCTCGCAGGGCAGCCCGGTCGCGGACGAGGAGGTGACGAAGCGTCGCGCGGCCCTCACGCCCGGCACGACCGCGACCCTCGTCTACACCTCGGGCACCACCGGCCGCCCGAAGGGCTGCGTACTGACGCACGGCAACCTGCACGCGGAGGCGACCAACACGATCGAGCTCCTGCATCCGGTCTTCCGGGAAGTGACCGGCCAGCAGGCCTCCACGATCCTCTTCCTCCCCCTGGCGCACATCCTGGGCCGCACGATCCAGATCGCCTGTCTGCACGCCCGGATCGAGATCGGCCACTGGCCGAGCATCAAACCGAACGAACTGCGCCCGGAGTTCCGCACCTTCAGGCCGACCTTCGTGGTCGGCGTCCCGTACCTCTTCGAGAAGATCCACGACACCGCGCGGGCAACGGCGGAGAAGATCGGCAGGGGGGCGTCCTTCGATCGCGCGGACAACATCGGTGTGCGCTTCGGAGAGGCGGCCCTGGCCAAGTTCCTGGGGACAACCCGGAAGGGCCCGGGCCTCGGCCTGCATGCGGCCCGGGCGCTGTACGACCTGCTGGTCTACCGCCGTGTCCGCAAGGAGTTGGGCGGCAAGCTCCGCTACGCGATCAGCGGCGGCTCCCCCCTCGACCGCCGCCTGAACCTCTTCTTCTACACGGCGGGGATCGTCATCTACGAGGGCTACGGCCTGACGGAGACCACCGCCGCGGCCACCATCACCCCACCGCTGCGGCCACGCCCGGGCACGGTGGGTCAGCCGGTGCCCGGGACGTCGGTCCGTATCGCCGACGACGGCGAGGTCCTGATCAAGGGCGACATCGTCTTCGGCTCGTACTGGAACAACGCCGCGGCCACGGACCGGGCCAAGCGCGACGAGTGGCTCGTCACGGGCGACCTCGGCAGCCTGGACGATGACGGCTACCTGAGGATCACGGGCCGCAAGAAGGACCTCCTGATCACCACGGGCGGCAAAAACGTCGCCCCCGTGGTCCTGGAGGACCGCATGCGCAGCCGCCCGCCCATCGGCCAGGTCATGGTCGTCGGCGACCGGCGCCCCTTCATCGCCGCCCTGGTCACCCTGGAGCCGGAGGCCATCGAGCACTGGCTCGCCGTCCGTAAACGCCCGAAGGACACCCCTCGGGCCCAACTCCGCGAGGACCCGGAGCTGCTGGCGGACGTCCAGAAGGCGGTCGACTACGCGAACGAAGCGGTGTCGCGCGCGGAGGGCATACGCAAGTTCGTGATCATAGACGGCGACTTCACGGAGGAGAACGGCCTGCTGACCCCGTCGCTGAAGGTCAAGCGGCATGTGGTGACAGAGGTTTACGGGGAGGAGATCGAGAAGCTGTACGGGGGGTGACTCGGAGGGCATCTGCTCTGTGACGATCCGAGTGAAGGAGCCTCCTGTTCGGCCATGGTGGCCGTCAGCGGCCCGACCCCGTTCGGTCCCGTCGGGAGGGGGCGGAGGCGTTGGTGGCCATCAGCCCTTGATCACGCGGATGCCGGTGCCGCAGAGCATCAGGAGGTCTTCGGGGTCGGAGGTCGGGAACCTCACCGGGGCAGGTGAGGTGAGTGCGATGGCGGCAACGAAAGCGTCGAGGGCGTACTCGTGGCCGTGCAGTCCTGCCGCGGCGAGGAGCACTCGCGGGGCGGGCGGTGGCTTCGGTGGGCGGCACGATGTTGACGCGCGAGACGGCGTGGTCGAAGCGGGCCTGGTCGGTCTTGGGGGCGCAGGCTTCGACGACGGTGACGACGCTGGTAATGACGCGTTTGTCCTCGGCCCCGGCAGCGGTGAGCCACTCGGTGACTTCGGCTGCGCGTCGCACGAGTTCGGAGAGGCCTTCGCAGTCGAGGACGAGGGTGCCGCTCACGAGGCGTCCGCCGAGCCGGCCAAGTCCGTCGTGTCGCCGCGCCAGACGGCCCGCTCGGCCGCGAACGATGCCTGATCCACGGGCCCGTGCTCGGCCTCCGCGTCCTCGATGAGTTCACGCAGCCGGTCGCGTTCCAGTTGGCGCTGGACGAGGGCTTCGACGTAGGCGGGGACAAGCCTCGTTTGCCGTGCGGGCCTTGAGAGCGACGATGGTGCCTTTGTGGAGGGAGACGGAGACCGGGCGGACGGGGCCGTCGCCGGGAGCGGGATCGGGGTGGGCGACTCGTGTCTCAGGCAGCCCGGCGGTGCCGCCAAGACGTTCACGGTGACGGTGCAGAACTTCACCAAGCACACCGTGAAGCATGTCGACGTCGCCTACAGCACCTACGCCGCCGACCAGCCGGTGCTCAAGGAAGTCCGCCCCGGGCTCTGACGACCTTCCGCAGCCTGGCGATCAGCCTCGCCCACCTCGCCGGACGGACCAACAAAGCCGCCGCCCACGACCACTACCGCAACCATCCCGCCGACGCCCTGTGCGAACTCGGTCTCACAGGATGAGCACGCATCACGCCTGTCCATGGGGTGACGGCAACTGGGGTGCGGGCGTAAGGGTGAACGATTTGTGAGACCGGCGTGAATGAACAAGATTTCTATCCGCAAGGACCGGTAGGTGCAACCCAAGATCTGTATCGTCGAAAATACCTGAAGTTTCAACATCTAAGGGGATGCCATGAGTGTTGTTGTCGGTCGGCTCCGCAGGGCCGCCGCGATGGTCGCCGTCGCGTGTGCCGCGCTCGGAACCGTGTTCCTGGTGCAGACCCAGGCCCACGCGATAGGGACCCCCGGTTCCCATTCTTCGTCCTACTGCGTAAGCCACCCCACCAAATGCTGAAAGTGCTGTTGATCTGGTGAGGGGCTGTCCGGCCGTGGGCCGGGCGGCCCCTCGGCCCATGAGTTGACCAGTCGGCTCGCCTTCGCCGTGTGCGAGAGGAAATCCGTCCAGGTCCGCCACGCCCTCACCCGCCTCCTGCACTGAGCCCAAACGTGCGGCGTCAAGGCGATCGCGGTGGAGGACCTGGACTTCACCTCCGAGAAGAACCGGGAGAAACACGGCCGCAGGAAACGCTTCCGCCAGTTGATCTCCGGCATGCCCACCGGGAAGCTCCGTGCCCGGCTGGCCTCGATGGCTGATCAGACGGGGATCTCGGTCATCGCCGTCGACCCGGCCTACACCAGCCGCTGGGGCGCCCAGCACTGGCAGAAACCCCTCACCACGACCACCCGTAAGACCACTCGCCATGACGTTGCTGCCGTGGCGATCGAAAGGCGCGCCCAGGGACACCCGATCCGGCGACGGACGGCACCGCCCCCACAGCACCGGAGTGATGCGGTGGGGTATCGGTCCGTCCAGGCCGGCTTGGGTGTCCTTGGGCGTGAGGAAACCCGTCCCCGCATTCCCGGACCACGGACACGATCCGTGCCGCCCGGACGCGGAGTGAACGCGGGCAACCAGAACGCCCAACACCGTCCGGGGCGTTCGGCCGAGCACGAGACCTGGCAACAGGACTCACTCCCGCTCAGTCTCTAGGAACGGTCAGGTCCAGCAGAACCTTGGAGGCGACGGCCCTGTCGTGGGCGATGTCGAAGGCGGCGCGGGCCTCGGCGAGCGGGAAGGTGTGCGTCACGATGGCGTCGACGGGCAGGCCCTGGGCCAGCAGGCCGATCGCCTCGTCGAACTCGGAGTCGAAGCGGAAGGCGCCCCGAAGCTCCAGTTCGCGGGTGACGGCGATGTTGCCCAGCAGGGGCACCTCGCCGGGAGGAAGCAGACCGAGGAGTACGACGGTGCCTCCGCGGCGTACTCGTTCGACGCAGTTTCGTAGCCCCGCGGGCGCTCCGGATGCCTCGACGGCGATGTCGAAGGGGCCCGTCGACGCGCCGGCCTCGGGATCGTCCGCCCGTAGCGTGGCGGTGGCTCCGGACGCGGCGGCGATGCGCAGGGGAGTGTCGAGGAGGTCGCTCACGACGATCTCCGCGGCGCCCCTGTGCTGCAGAACGGCGGTGACCAGGCAGCCGATCGGCCCCGCCCCGGTGACCAGGACTCGCTTGCCCGTCACCTCACCGGCCCGGTGCACGGCGTGCAGGGCCACGGAGAGAGGTTCGGCCAGGACGGCACGGCGCAGGTCGAGCTCCGGTGGCAACGGGCGGATCTGTGCCGCGGGCGCGGTGAGGAGTTGCGCGAAACCGCCTTGGACGTGGGGCGTGCGGGCGGCGCTGCCGAGGTAGCGGGTGTCGGCACAGATGTTGCGGCGGCCGGCCGCGCAGTGGGGGCAGTGGTCGCACGGTGTGGCGGGGTGGACTGCCACCGGGGTTCCGATGGCCGGTCCCTCGGTGTCGGCTCCCAGGGCGGTGACGTGGCCGACGACCTCGTGTCCGAGCACCATCGGTTCCCGGACGGTGAAGTCGCCGACCCGGCCGTGGCGGTAGTAGTGCAGGTCCGATCCGCAGATTCCGCCGAGGGTGACGGCGACGGTGACCTGGCCGGGCCCGGGCCGGGTGGGGGAGCGGTACTCGACCCGGAGGTCTCCTGCCGTGTGGACGACGCAGGCTTGCATGGTGAAGTTCCTTCCGTTGCCGTCTCCGTCACAGGACGGAGAGCATGCCGCCGTCGACGTAGAGCACCTGCCCGTTGACGAAGTCCGACGCGGGGGAGGCCAGGAAGAGCAGGGCGCCTACGAGGTCGTCGACGGCGCCCCAGCGACCGGCGGGCGTGCGTTTGCGGACCCAGGCGCTGAATTCCTCGTCGGCCACCAGGGCCGAGGTGAGTTCGGTGTCGAAGTAGCCGGGTCCGATGCCGTTGACCTGGATGCCCAGTGGGCCCAGGTCGGCGCACATGCCCTTGGTGAGCATCTTCAGGCCGCCCTTGGTGGCGGAGTAGGCGGCGATACCGGGCCGGACCGCCTCGCTCTGCAGTGAGCAGATGTTGACGATCTTGCCGCGCTGTCGGGGTGCCATGCGCCGTGCGACCTCGCGACCGACGAGGAAGGCACTGGTGAGGTTGGTGTCGAGGAGGCGTTGCCAGTCGGCGTCGGTGAACTCCAGGAGCGGGCTGCGGTGTTGGACTCCCGTGTTGTTCACCAGGATGCCGATCGGTCCGGTCTCCTCCTCGATACGGGCGATGCCGGCGGTGACGGCCGCCGAGTCCGTCACGTCGAAGGCGGCTGTCCGTACCCGGTCTCCGAAGGAGGCCGCGAGTTCCTTGCGGGTCTCTTCCAATGCCGTGGTGTCGCGTCCGTTGAGGACGACCGTGCAGCCGGCTTCCAGCAGGCCCCTGGCGAGTGCTTTGCCGATGCCTCGGCTGGAGCCGGTGACGAGGGCCGTATCTCCGGTGATGTCGAACAGCGGGTGGCTCATGCGCGTGCCCCTGCGGTGCCTGCCGGGGTGCCCGGCACGGCCGGGCTGCCGGGGAGGGGGGTGCGGGCGGGGCGTTCGGCGAGGACGTCGAGGATGTTGTCGACCGCCAGGTCGACCATGGCGGCCCGAGTGGCCTCGGTGGCCGACCCGATGTGGGGCAGCGTGACCACGTGCGGCTCGGCCACCAGCGGCGACAGTTCCGTTCCCATCGGTTCGCGTTCGAAGACGTCGAGACCGGCGGAGTGCAACCGTCCTTCCCGGACGGCATGGAGCAGGGCCTCCTCGTCGACGACCCCGCCACGGGAGGTGCTGACGAGTGTGGCCGTGGGCTTCATCGCGGCCAGTTCGCGGGCCGAGATCAGGTGCCGTGTCTCCTCGGTGAGCGGCACGTGCAGCGACACGATGTCGGACTCGGCCAGCAGCGTGGCCAGACCCACCGACACCGACAGGTCGTCGTCGGGCGCGTAGGGATCGTGGTGGAGCACGCGCATGCCGAACCCGTGGGCCCGGCGGGCCACCGCGTGGCCGATCTGGCCGTAGCCGATCAGGCCCAGGGTGGCTCCGTGGATGTCCAGGCCGAGGTAGTCGTGCATCCGGAACAGCTCCCAGGAGCCTGCCGCCAGGTTCGCTTCGGCGTCGCCGATCCGACGGCGGGCGGCCAGGATCAAGGTGAAGGTGAGGTCGGCGGTGGTCTCCGCGAGCACGCGAGGGGTGTGGGTGACGACGATGCCTCGCTCGGCGGCGGCGGCCCGGTCGACGTTGTCGAATCCCATGCTCGCCAGCGATATGACGCGCAGCGAGGGTCCCGCCGCGTCCATCAGCGCACCGTCCACCGGATCGTTGCCCAGCGCCAGAACGCCACTCACCCCGGAGGCGAGCGCGGCGAGGTCGGCGGGTCCGGGCTTCGCGGTCCCCGGCCAGGCCACCACGTCCGCCGCCCCGGAAAGGCGGTCCAGGCCGCGGCCGGGCAGATTTTCACGGGTGGTGAGGACACGCTTTTTCATCTATGTCTCCAGTGACGAGCCGTGAATTATCGACCGGCGGCCGGTTCGAAAGAAAGCCGGTCCCGGAAAAAGCTAGCCGGGGTGGTCACCGGAAACAAATAACGGATTTGTGTGACGCTATCGGCGATCCTTATCCCCGCCAGGGGACCCGTCAAAGGTGGTGATCATTTCGAGGAACAGATCATGCACGGCCAAGGCGGGTTCCGAGAGGGGCTGATTGTCCGACGTGACCAGTGACAGCTTGACCTGGATGACGGGGTTCACGATGCGGCGCACGGACACGGAGCGGACGTCGAGGATGGCGCGCGCCGCCGACCAGGGCAGGACCGTGGCGCCGAGTCCCGCGTCCACCGCGTTGACGAGCGTCAGCGCGGATTCGACCTCGCCCACGACGTTCAGCCGGAGCGACGCCTGCTGGAAGGCGGCGTCCACGACCTGTCGGATCGTGTGGATGCGGCTGGGCAGCAGCAGGGGCACGCTCGTGAGTTCCTCCAGGTTCACCTCGCCCTGTCCGGGCGGGGCCGTTTCGCCGAGCGCGCCGATCAGGAACAGGTCCTCCGTGCGTACGGGCTCGAACTGCACACCCCGCAGCGGGCCGGCCCCGTAGATGAACGCCATGTCCATCCGGCCCGTCATGATCGCTTCGCTGATGACGCCGCCGAAGTTCTCGTTGATGTGCAACAGGATGTCCGGGTAGAGCTCGCGCACGCTCTTGAGCAGCGGCAGGGCGAGCGCCGCGCCCAGGCTGTACGGCGCGAGGCCCACGGACACGCTGCCGGCGGGAGCCCGGCCGGAGACCTCGACGGCGGCGTGTGCGAGGTCCACCTGCCTCAGGATCAGCTGAGCGTGGCGGTACAGCGCCCGGCCCGCCTCGGTCGGGGCGACCCCGCGTTTGCTGCGGATCAGCAGTTGCTGCCCGAACTGCGTCTCCAACGCGGACAGCTGCTGGCTGAGCGCGGGCTGGGCGATGTGCAGGATGTCGGCCGCGCGCGTGATGCTCCCCGCATCGACGATCTTGATGAACGAGTAGAGACGCCTGGTGTCCATGCGGGGCCTTCCACGGGGAGCGGAGCCTCATCGTAGGGAGGGGGTGCCCCGAAGCACAGTCCCGGAGAGCCTCGGCTGTGGGCCAGGTCATAGCCGTTCGCGATAACGCCAGACCGAACGCATATTGGCGGTCATGCGAGCACGGTATTAAGTTGAGCGGAACATCCAGCCCGGAACCGTCCCGCGAAGTCGGAGTAAATCGGTTCCCAGGAATTCTTTCTGCTCGTGACAATCGCCTTTGTGTCCGAGAGTGCGGATCTTTTTCGGGATATCACGAAGACGTGCTGGACTCTCCTTCCTCATCGTATTTCCCGGAGGACGTCATGACCCCCATGGTTGACCTCGTCGCCGATCTCGGCGAGGGATTCGGCGCCTACACGATGGGCGACGACGAATCTCTCCTGGAGATGCTGACGTCCGCCAATGTCGCCTGCGGGTTCCACGCCGGTGATCCGCGCATCATGGACACCACCGTCCGGACCTGCGTGGAGAACCGGGTGGCCGTGGGAGCACACCCGAGCTTTCCCGACCTGGTCGGCTTCGGCCGCCGCGCGATGGACCTCACGCCCGAGGAGGTCCGTACGGACGTGCTGTACCAGATCGGCGCCCTCCAGGCGTTCGCCGTCGCGCACGGCACCCGGGTGCGGCACGTCGCCCCGCACGGACGACTGGGCAACCTGGTCGCCGTGCGTGCCGACTACGCCCGTGCCGTCGTGGACGCCGTCGCCGCCCTGGACGAGTCGCTGATCATCCTGGCGCAGGACGGTGAGCTCGCCGACGCCGCCCGGGCCCGCGGACTGCGGGTGGGCATCGTCGGTATCGCCGACCGCGCGTACCGCGACGACGGGACCCTCGTCCCCCGCTCCGAGCCCGGAGCGGTGATCCACGACGCGGATGAGGTGGCCCGGCGGACGCTGCGCATGGTCACCGAGGGGGTCATCCGCAGCGTTGACGGCAAGGACCTCCCGGTCGCCTGCGACACCGTCCTGCTGCACGGAGACAGCCCCGGAGCGATCGCGCTGGCCGGCCGCATCCGCGAGGAACTCCTCGCCGCCGGTGTCGAGATCACCTCTCTCGACAAGGTGCTGAGCGGGACGGGCGCCTGACATGAACGGCAACATCACGATCACCGACTGCGGTGACTCCGCCCTGACCGCCAGGGCCGTGGGCCTGGGCGCCGAAGACGCCTGGCGGCTCGTCCACGCTTTGGCCGACGCCCTGGACGCGGTCCGGCTCACCGGAGTCCATGACGTGGTGCCCACCTATGACGCCCTGCTCGTGGAGTTCGACTGCACCAGCACCGACCACGACACGGTCCGGCGGATCGTGGCGCACGAGGCCGCCCGCCTCGGGCCGGACCCCACGCCGGCGGCACCGCCACGACGCTTCGTCGTGCCCGTCGTCTACGGCGGCGAGCACGGGCCCGACCTGCCCGAAGTCGCCCGCCAACTCGACCTGACCGAGAGCGAGGTCGTCGCCCTCCACTCCGGGAGCGACCTCACCGTGCGCTGCCTCGGAGCGCCCGCCGGGGCGCCGATGACGGACGGCCCGCCCTTCCCGAAACCGGTGCCGCGCCTGGCGTCGCCCCGCACCCACGTCGATCCCGGCTCGGTCGCCGTCGCCGGACGGCAGGCCGTCATCTGCCCGATGCCCTCGCCCGGCGGCTGGCCGCTCCTCGGACGCACCCCCGTGCGCGTCCTCGACCTGCACAGCGACCCGATCACCGCCTACCGGCCCGGTGACACCTTCCGCTTCGTGCCCATCACGCCCGACGAGTGGGACGACTACGCCGACACGCCCCTGGCGGCCTGCCATGGCTGACACCCTCACGATCCGCACCGCCGGACTCGTCACCGTGCAGGACCTCGGCCGGGTCGGCCGCTCCCGCTACGGTCTGCCCGCCGGCGGAGCCGCCGACCAGCACTCGGCGCGCGTCGCCAACGTCCTGTGCGGCAACGACGACCGCGCCCCGCTGCTGGAGATCACGGCACTCGACTTCGCGTGCGTTCCCTCCGCCGACATCCTCATCGCCGTGACCGGCGCCCCCGCCGACGTGACCGTCGAGGGAAGCCTCCGCCCGCAGTGGGAACCGGTCCCCGTACGGGCGGGCGAGACCCTGCGCGTCACCGGCATCCACCGAGGACTGCGCGTCTACCTGGCCGTCCTCGGCTCGTTCGAAGCCGACTACCTTCAGGGAAGCTGCGCTCCCGACACCATCCTGGGATTCGGCCCCGCCCTGAGCAGCGGCGACGAACTCGTGCTGCGCACGGCCTGCCCGCCCATCGACCACCCCTTCTCACGCATCCCGCTGTTCCGCCTCAAGGCCCCCGTCCTCCCGTTCCCCACCACCTGGACGATCGACGTCACCGACGGCCCCGACCGGGCCGAGTTCGCAGACACGGGAAGCCGCCTGTTCGACGCCCCCTTCACCGTCAGCCCGCGCAGCAACCACATCGGTCTGCGTCTGCAAGGCGACGTGCCCCGCCGAGTCACCCAGGGCGAAATCCTCTCCCGCGGCGTCCCCATCGGCGCCGTCGAAGTGCCGGCGGGGGACGAACTGCTCGTGCTGCACCGCGGCCGCGGCGTCACGGCCGGCTACCCCGTCCTCGCCGTCGTCACGGCCACCGGCCTGTCCGCCCTGGGGCAGGTGCGCCCCGGGCAGACCATCCGCTTCCGCCACCGCACCCTCGACCAGGCGGTCACCGCCCACCGCACCCAGCGCCACTCCGTCGACGCACTGCGAACCCGCGTCCGCACAGCCTTCGACGCCCTGCGCATCCGCGCTCCCGACGCCGGCTGATCGTCCTCCCGCCGCCGCCCAGCCGTCCCCTTCGCCCGCCCGCACGGAGCCCCACGCCCTTCGTCCCCAGCCCGCCGCAAGACAGGAGACGCCATGACCACCATGGCCGCTCAGCCAGTCCCCAACACCGTCGACCCGAGAACAGCCCGGAAGGTCACCCTCGCGGGATGCGTCGGCATCTTCGCCGAGCTCTACGACAACGGCATCTTCGGCTTCATGGCCGGAACGCTCGCCGCCGTCTTCTTCCCCGGCTCCGACAACGCCATCCAGCTCGTCTTCCTCGGGTACGCCGTCTCCTTCTTCTTCCGCCCCCTCGGCGGCATCATCTGCGGCCACCTCGGCGACCGCATGGGGCGCCAGCGCATGCTGGTCTTCGTCATCATGCTGATCAGCGTCGCCACCGCGGCCATCGGCCTCCTGCCCACCTACGCGAGCATCGGCATCGCGGCGCCGGCCCTGCTGATCCTGCTGCGCATCGCCCAGGGCTTCTCCGTCGGCGGCGAGGCGTCGGGCGCGATGAGCTTCCTCGCCGAGCACGCACCGGAGGGCAAGCGCGGCCTCTACACCAGCTACGCGCAGATCGCCTCGTTCCTCTCCCTGCTCACCGGCACGCTGGTCGCGGCCGCCATGACCAGCGGACTCGGCACCGAACGCATGGAGTCCTGGGGCTGGCGCATACCGTTCCTGCTCGCCGTACCGCTCGGCATCACCGGGATCTACATCCGCAAGCGCATCAGTGACACGCCCAACTTCACGCGCCTGAAGGAAAAGGGCGACCTGTCCAAGAACCCCCTGAAGGAGGCGTTCGCCTCCGCCGAGCACCGCCGCGCCATGCTGCTGGCCCTGTTCATCCCCCTGATGAACGGCTCCGGGTACTACGTCCTGTTCAGCTACATGCCCACCTTCATGAGCAGCGAGCTCGACTTCGGCAAGGTCCAGGGACTGCTCGTCACCGCCTCCAGCCTGGTCGCGATCTGTATCGCCATCCCCTACATGGGCCGTCTCTCCGACCGGATCGGACGCAAGAGGGTCATCGCCGGCTCGGCGATCGCCATGGCCGCCGTCGGTATCCCCTGTTACCTCCTGATCGGCACCGGCAACCTCGCCCTCGCCGTCCTCGGCGCCTGTGTCATGGCCGTCGTGTTCGCCGGGCACACCGGCGTCATCCACATCCTGCTCGTCGAACTGTTCCCCACCCGCGTGCGCTACTCCGCCTACGGCCTGGGCTACAACGTCTCCTCCGCGCTCTTCGGCGGCACGGCCCCGCTGCTGATGACCTACCTCATCGCCCAGACGGGCAACGTCAACATGCCGGCCTTCTACGCCGTCGTCACCGCCCTCGGCACCCTCGTCGCCGTGTCCCGGGTCAAGGACCGCGCCCACCTGCCCCTGCGCGACGCCTGACAGATCCACGCACCCGCACGCCCCCCACTCCAAGGAGCACAGCAGCATGCCCATCTCCGACTACAGGACGGCCCTCGTCACCGGAGCGTCGACCGGCATCGGAGCCGTGGTCGTCGAGCGACTCACCAAGCGCGGCCTCGAGGTTCACGCGGTGGCGCGCAACGCCGAACGGCTCGACGCCCTCGCCCGCGACACCGGTTGCATCCCGCACGCCGTCGACATCACCGACACCGAGGCGCTCACCGTCGCACTGGACGGCCTGGAGATCGACGTCCTCGTCAACAACGCGGGTGTCTCGCGCACCGGCAACATCCTGACCGCCGACGAGTTCGCCGTCGACGAGCAGGTCGCCGTCAACATCCAGGCCGTTCTGCACCTGGTGCGTCTGCTCATGCCCGGCATGGTCGAGCGCGACCTCGGCCACATCGTCAACATCAGCTCCATCGCCGGTGTCTACAACTTCGGCGGCAACACCATCTACCACGCCACCAAGGCAGCCGTGCACACCCTCTCCCGCCAGCTGCGGGTCGACGGCTATGGCCGCCGGGTACGTGTCACCGAGATCTGCCCGGGGCGCGTGGAGACGGAGATCTTCGGCCGCCTGCTCGGAGACATGGAGGAGGCGCAGCGGCAGTTCTACGACGGCTACGAGTCCCTCAAGCCCGAGGACATCGCCGACTCCATCGAGTTCGCCGTCGACTCGCCCCGGCACGTCAACATCGGCCACATCGAGATCCTGCCCACCTTCCAGGTCCCCGGCGGCCTCAACTTCGAGCGCCGCGAGGGCTGAGCCATGGACACCGCGGAGCGCGTACGCCGTATCAAGCCCTCGCCCAGCACGGCGGCGGCGCAGCGCGTACGCGAACTCAAGAGCCAGGGCTTCACCATCCTCGACCTGACCGTCGGCGAGCCCGACTTCGACACCCCCGGTCACGTCAAGGCCGCCGCGATCGAGGCCATCGAGGCGGGCGAGACCAAGTACACCCCCGTGAACGGCACCCCGCGGCTGCGCTCGGCCATCGCCGGGAAACTTCGTGAGCGCCACGGGCTGGAGTGCGCCGACGCGCAGATCGCGGTCGGCGGCGGGGCCAAGCAGGTCATCTTCCTCGCCCTGATGGCCACCCTGGACGAAGGGGACGAGGTCATCGTCCCCGCCCCGTACTGGGTGTCCTATCCGGACATGGTCCGCGCCAACGACGGTACCCCGGTCGTCGTCGACTGCCCCGAGGCGGACGGCTTCAAGCTCACTCCGGAGCGGCTCGGGGCGGCGATCACCGAGCGCACCCGCTGGGTCGTCCTCAACACCCCCGGCAACCCGACCGGATCCGCCTACACCACCGGCGAACTGCACGCGCTGGCCCAGGTGTTGCTGGACCATCCGCGGGTGAGCGTCCTCACGGACGAGATCTACGACGAGATCTGGTACCGCGACGAGGACGCCCCGTCCCTGGCAGCTGTCGAACCGCGTCTGGCCGAGCGGGTGTTCCTCACCAACGGCGTCTCCAAGACGTACGCGATGACCGGCTGGCGCATCGGCTACGGTGTGGGCCCCAAGGACCTGGTGACGGCGATCAACACGCTGCAGTCCCAGACCTCCTCCTGCCCCTCCTCCGTGAGCCAGGCCGCCGCTGCCGCCGCGCTCACCGGACCGCAGGACTTCGTCCGGGAAACCGTGCGCGTCTACCGCGCGCGCCGCGACGCCACGGTGAAGCTCATCAACGACATTCCCGGTCTCAGCTGCACCGTCCCCGACGGAGGCTTCTACCTCCTGGTCAACTGCCAGGACTCCATGGGGCAGTTCACCCCGTCGGGAAGCCGGATCCAAAACGACGAGGACTTCGCACGCTACCTGCTCGACAGTCGGCAGGTCGCCGTGATCCACGGAGCCGCGTACGGCGCACCCGGCTACTTCCGCATCTCGTTCGCCACCTCGACGGACGTCCTCACCGAGGCGTGCGCGCGCCTCGCGACGGCGTGCGCTGACCTGACCGCCGCCCCCTCCGCCACTCCCTCCGCCTGAAAGGTCATCATGATCCGCGTCAGCACGAAGTTCGAGCGGCCGGACGCCGCGCTGGTCGAGCAGCTGCGTGCCTTCTCCTCGGCCACCATCCATGAGGCGCAGGGCCGGCTCGGGGCGCTGGACTCGGTCATCAAGCCGGTCGACCACCGCATGTCCCTGTGCGGCCCCGCCTTCACGGTCCAGTGCGCACCCCGCGACAACCTGATGCTGCAGACCGCCATCGCCTACGCCCGCCCCGGGGATGTCGTGGTCGTGTCGGCCGGCGCCTACGAGGAGGCGGGCTCCTTCGGGGACGTCCTCGCCAACGCCTGCCAGGCCAAGGGGCTCGGCGGCCTGATCACCGACACGGGCGTCCGGGACACCGAGGACCTGCGCGCCCTGGGATTCCCCGTCTTCTCCCGCAGCGTGTCCATCAAGGGCACGGTCAAGGAGACAGTCGGACCGATGTGTGAGCCGGTCACCATCGGCGGCGTACTCGTCCGTCCCGGTGACGTGATGCGGGCCGACGCCGACGGCGTGGTCGTCGTCCGCCGCGAGGACGCCGCTGCGGTGACCACCGCCTCACAGGAGCGGGTCGACGCCGAGGCCGGCTACATCTCCGCGTACCGGGCGGGCAGGACGGTCATCGAGATGTGTGGTCTCGAGCCGCTTCTCGCGTCGAAAGGGCTCATGATCGAGGACTAGTACTGCAACGGTGGGCACGCGTCGAGGTGCGGCCCTGGCACCGCGAGGACCGCCGGCACTGGGTTCTTGCCCGCCGCAGCGTGAGCAGGCCCGAGGAGATCTCCTACTACATCGCCTACTGTCCCGCCGACACGACGCTGGACGAGCTGATCCGCATCGCGGGCAGCCGCTGGGCAGTCGAGGAATGCTTCCAGACCGCGAAGCAGGAATGCGGCCTGGACGACTACCAGGTCCGCCGCTACCCCGGCTGGCACCGCCACATGACCTGGCCATGGCCGCCCACGCCTGCCTGACCGTCCGGTCGCGTCCCGCGTCGTGGTGTAGGGGATCAAGGGTGACGCGTTCCGGTACAAGGCCTCTGACGATCTCCGCGGAGGCGGCCGTCCACGAGGCCCCCCGCTGGGGGGAGTTGGACACCCCGTCCTGCGGAGCCGCCGTCCCCGACCTGCGGATTCCGGCGCCTTGGTCGGCTACACCACCCGGCGGGACGCCATCTCGCTTGCGGTCTCGTCATAGCGCGACTCGATGCGGTCGAGTATCCGCTCGTTCCAGGTTGGGAAGCCGCAGCCTGCTGGAGTGTGAGTGAGTCGTGGAAGTAGTGGCGGATGCTGCTGGCGGGCGCTGTCACGTTGGCTGAGCGGGTGGGATGATCTCCGGGTTGATCATGGTGGGGGGACCGTCCGTGGGGAGCGCGTCGCTGTCGTACAGGGGTCACCGGTACCCGGTCGAGGTGATCTCCCACTGCGCATGGCTGTACTTCCGGTTCCCGCTCAGCTTCCGTGAGGTCGAGGAGTTGATGCTTGAGCGCGGTGTGATCGTCTCCTACGAGACCATCGCCGCTGGTGCATGAAGTTCGGGCAGCAGCGCGCTGCGGCGCCGCCAGCACCGGCCTGGTGACGAGTGGCACCTGGACGAGATCTTCAGCAAGACTCAACGCTCCTGTGAGTATGACAAGTCGAGAGCGACCGCCGGTGCTGCCTCCTCAAGCGGATGGTTCACGACCCTGTCACGGATGGAGCGAGGCGCGACTCCGTACACCTTGCGGAACGCCTTGTTGAAGGTCTGCAGGTCGGTGAACCCCACCATGGGGGCGACAGACTTGACCGACAGCGCCGTACGTGTCAGCAGATGGTGGGCACGGTGCATGCGGCGGTTCCTGATGTGGGCGACGACGGTAGTGCCGAGTTGCGCGCGGAAGAGTCGCGTGAGGTGGTTGTGGGACAGACCGACTCCCCGGGCGAGCGAAGCGACGCTCATGGGATCGCTGAGGTGCGCCTCGATGTGAGAGAGAACCGCGCGTACCGCGGGGTGAAGGCCGGAGACGTCGTCGTAGCGCGAGGACTGACGGGCCGCCAAGAGGGAGAGCAGGCTCCACACTTCGGCACGTGCAAGGTGAGGCAGACGGGGTCTGGTTTCCAGCGCGGTCTCGAACCGGTCGCGAATGCGGGGCAGGTCGGTGCCGCAGTCGAGCATGGCCGGGAGCTCTGGACAGTCCTCGTCGGCTTGGGCCGGCAGCCGGATATGAGCGAAAAGGTGGCGGGACGTCCCCCTGTAGCGGTAGCGCGTGGCGACGCCCGGGGGTACGAGGCTGACGAGCCCCGGAGCGATCGGAATGACCGTGCCGCACACTTCCAGTTCGCCCGTGTATCCGTAGAGGTGGAGTGACCACAGGTCGGGCAGGCACCAGTCGTCGACCTGGCTGTCGACGCCGTGCAGGCCGATGCCCAGGTCCGCGATGACCGGCGGCTGCGTGAGCGGCACCCTCCAGGTGATCGTCGAGTTCCGGTCCGGCATGCCGGGACCGTACATCGGGGCGCTGCCGCCCGGCCAGACCCGCGCCAGCAGTAGATCAGGAGGGTGAGAACGGACCAGCGATATCCACTCCTGACCATTGGTTCCTGTCTCCCGGAAGGTCTACGTTCACCCGGAACCGACCAGGAAAGCCCAGTCGAGGTGATGTCGCTGTGCCCCAAAGACCGGAAATGACGGGCCCTTTCCGGCCCACCGTGGAATCGCTGTCGACGTTCGAGTGCCCGGAGTGGTTCCGTGATGCCAAGCTGGGAATCTGGTCGCACTGGGGACCGCAGTCCGTGCCGCGCTACGGCGACTGGTACGCCCGCAACATGTACATCGAGGGGACCGACCAGTACCGCTACCACGTACGGACCTACGGTCACCCGTCGACGTTCGGATACAAGGACCTGGCCGCGCTGTGGAAGGCGGAGAGGTTCGATCCGGACGAGCTGGCGGACCTGTACGTCAGGGCCGGCGCCCGCTACCTCGTCTCCCTGGCGTCCCATCACGACAACTTCCTCAACTATCCCTCCCTACTGCACCGTTGGAACTCGGCGCAGGTCGGGCCGGGCAAGGACGTCGTCGGGCTGTGGAGCGAGGCGGCGCGTGCGCGGGGGCTGCGCTTCGGGTTGTCCGAACACCTCGGGGCCGCGTTCAGCTGGTGGTCGGTGAACAAGGGCGCGGACGCCACCGGACCCTACGCAGGTGTTCCCTACGACGGCACGGATCCGTCCTTCGAGGACCTCTACCTGTCCAACGCCGAGCACTTCGTCCCGGGGCGGCGCACCGACCCGGTTGCGCCCTGGTACACCGCCAACCCCGGCTGGCACGGACGGTGGCTGGATCTGGTCACCGAGATGATCGACCTGTACCAGCCCGACCTGCTCTACTCCGACGGGGCACCGCCCTTCGGCGTCCACGGCATGCAGGCCGGTCTGCGAGCGGCCGCGCACCTGTACAACACCAGCGCGGCCCGCCACGGTGGCCGCAACCAGGCCGTCTACACCCAGAAGGAACGGTGGTCGGAAGTCCGCCGGATCGGCGTGCTGGATGTGGAACGCAGTCAGGAACCGGCGCTCTCGCCCGTGCCGTGGCAGACCGACACCTGTCTGGGTGGCTGGTTCTACGACGTGCGCGCCGTCTACAAGAGCCCTGCCCACGTGGTCGAACTGCTCGTCGACGTCGTCGCGAAGAACGGCAGCCTCCTGCTGAACGTCCCCCAACTTCCCGACGGGACCCTCGACGAGGAGTGTCGCCACGTCCTGAAGGAACTGGCCGGCTGGATGGAGGTGTGCGGGGAGGGGATTCACGGCTCTCGGCCTTTCGGACCGGGCGTCGAAGGTCCCAGTGGTGTCGTCGTGGACGGTTTCCGCGAGGAGCGGGTCGCCTGGACCGACGCCGACTACCGTCTCACCCGGCGTGGCGACACGGTCTACGTCTTCCAGATGGCCTGGCCCGAGGACCGGCGGTCGATCATTCACAGCCTCGGTCCGCAGGCCGCGATCACCTCCGTCCGGCTCCTGGGCGCGGGACCCGTCGAGTACCACCAGATCTACCCGGGAGGCGATCTGGTGGTCGAACTGCCCGAGCACCCTCCGACGCCCTACGTCAACTGCCTGGCGATAGGGGTGCGATGACCATGCGCCCTCTCACACGAAGAGGTGTGCTGCGCGCGGGTGCCGCGCTCGGGACGTCGGCGGCGATCGCCGGGAGCACTGCCGCCTGCGGTGCCTCCCGGCGCAAGGACGAGCTGGTCTTCGGCTTCCATGGCGACACCGTCTCCATCGGCATATTCCGGCAGATCGTCGCGCTCTACCGCCGGAAGAACCCCGGCAGCCGGATCAGCTACACCTACGCCGACCCCTCGGGCTTCTTCCGGCGGCTGCCGCTGATGTTCCGTGCCGGTACCGCGCCCGACGTGATGATCGTGGCCGAGAGCTGGGTGTCCGGACTGAGTGAGCTGAACGCCTACGCCGACCTCGCGTCGTTCATCCGGCGCGACGGCGTCGACGAGGGGCAGTGGGTGCCCGGTGCGCTGAACCCGGCCCGGATCGGCGACCAGGTGCTCTGCCTGCCCTTGATCGTCTACCCCAAGGGCGTCACGTACAACAAGACCCTGCTGGACAAGCTCGGTATCGGCCCGCCGCAGGACGGCTGGCGCGAGCGCGACTTCGTCGAGATGGCCACGGAGGCGACATCCGGCTCCGGCAACAGCCGCATCTGGGGCATGCGCAACGGGTTCGCCGACCCGCTGATCTACGACGTCCCCACCGTCCACGGCGGTCTTCCCTTCGATCCGGTCACCAGGAAGATGACCGCCACGGACGACCGCATGGCCTCCTCCTTCCGGCTCATGTACGACCTGGTCCGCACCCGCCGTGTGATGCCCGCGGCAGGACGCGCCCAGTACGCGGCGGGATTCTCCAGCGGCCTGTTCGCGATGGACACCTTCCTCGGGTACTCCCTCACCAGCCTCAACCAGCAGATCGGCGACCGGTTCGAGTGGGGCGTCGCGCCGTACCCGAAGGAATGGAGAGGCACCTTCCAGAGCAACAACGTGGCGATCTTCGAGGGGTCGAAGCGCAAGGAAGAGGCCTGGCACTTCGCCAGCTTCATGGCCGCCGACCCCGACGCCCAGCGTCTCCTGGGATCGCTCGGCACCCCCGCGCTGCGGACAGCCGTCAAAGGCTGGCAACGGAGCCTGTCCGCCTCCGACCGGGCGCTGCCCTGGGACCACATGATCGAGGGCATGGGGCAGCAGGTCGTGGCCTTCCAGGGCGGCCTGTTCAACAAGGTCTGGGACCTGCTGAAGCAACAGGTGGAGGCCATGGAGGCGCGGGGGGTCCCGGTCGACGAGGTACTTCGGGTGCTGCAGGAACGGGGCACACAGATCCTGCGTGCCTGAGTAACGGTGAAGTGAGTGGAGACGTGATCGTGACGAGACACTGGCGGAGGCTGCGGCACTCGGAGTCCGCGGCTTTCTGGCTGTTCCTGACGCCCTGGCTTGTGGGCTTGCTCGGCCTCACCCTCGGGCCCATGCTGTTCTCGCTGTACGCGGCCTTCACCCGGTGGAACGGGGTCGCCGCGCCGGAGTGGATCGGGTTGCAGAACTTCCGGGTGCTGTTCACCACGGACCTGGACTTCTGGCCCTCGCTGGGGCACACCTTTCTCTACGCCGGGGCCCGAGTGGTCCTGGGTACGGTGGTGGCTCTGGCTCTCGCGGCCATGGTCAACACCCCCATCATCGGCCGTACGTTCTTCCGGACGGCGTTCTTCCTGCCGGCCATCGTCACCGGCGTGCCGCTGTTCGTGGTCTGGCAGTGGATGTTCGACCCCCAGGCCGGGATCCTCAACTACCTGCTGGGCATGGTGGGCATCGACGGCCCCGACTGGCTCGGGAGCAGCACGTGGGCGATACCCGCCCTGGTCTTCATGAGCCTCACCGCGACCGGCGGCGCGATGATCATCTTTCTCGCGGGACTTCAGGACGTCCCCGTGGAGCTGCGTGATGCGGCCCTCGTGGACGGCGCCGGCTGGTGGCAGCGGTTCATCCGTATCACCGTGCCGCTACTGTCCCCGGTCATCCTGTTCAACGTGATCATGGGCCTGATCTCCTCGCTCCAGGTGTTCGCGGAGCCTTATGTGATGACCGGGGGCGGACCGGAGCACACCACCTACTTCCTCGGCCTGTACCTCTTCAACGAGGCGTTCTCCTACTCGAACGTCGGCTACGCCTCCGCGCTCGCCTGGGTGCAGTTCCTGATCGTCCTGGTGCTCACGGTCGTCGTGCTGCGGTTCGCCCGCCGCCACGTCCACTACCTCGGCTCCTGAAAGGCACCGGACCATGTCAGACATCCGCACATCCGCGGGAACCACCTCGACAGCCACGGACAGAGCGACAGCCAACGGCGCGGCGGCGAACGGGGATCCGGGCAACGACCAGGGCACGCCCTCGGCTCGTGCGCTCCGGCTGCCCCTCACCCGCGGCCGCGTAGCTCTCGTCCCGCTCTATGTCCCCCTGTGCATCGCTGCCTTCTTCTTCGTCCTGCCCTTCCTGTGGATGCTCTCCGGTGCCTTCAAGGACGCCAGTGAGATCGCCGCCTACCCCCCACGCCTGTTGCCGGGCAACCTCGACGGCCGGAACTTCTCCGCCTCCGCCGCCGGGGTGTCCTTGTGGCGGTACTTCGGCAACTCGCTCTTCGTGGCCGTCGTCTCCACCATCGGGACCCTGGTGTGCTCCTCCATGGCCGCCTTCGCCTTCGCCCACCTGCGTTCGCGCGCCCGCCGCCCGCTCTTCGCGACGCTGCTCGCCACGATGATGCTGCCGCCGTTCATCACCCTCATCCCGTCCTACGCGATCTACCAGGAGCTCGGCTGGCTCGACAGCTACCTCCCGCTGACCGTGCCGAGCTTCCTGGGGGTGGGCTGCGCCTTCTACATCTTCCTGCTGCGCCAGTTCTTCCTCGGCATCCCCAAGGAGCTCTTCGAGGCGGCCCGCATCGACGGCGCGGGACGGCTGCGCCAGTTCGTCGCCATCGCGCTGCCCCTGTCCAGGCCTGCCCTGATCACCGTCGGCCTCTTCCAGTTCGTCGCCTCCTGGAACGACTTCTTCGGACCTCTGATCTTCCTCACCGACGCCTCGAAGTTCACCCTGCCCGTGGCCGTCAACTTCTTCCAGAGTCTGTACGCCGCCGACTACGGCAGGTTGCTGGCCGTCAGCTGTGTCACCGTCGCTCCGGTGATCCTGCTGTTCCTGATCGCGCAGAAGTTCTTCGTCCAGGGCATCGCCACGACGGGTGGCAAGACCTGAAGCAGACGCCGGCCGAACGGGATGGTTCGCCGTCAGGTCTCGCCCGCTCGGGCCCCGTGGTCACCGGCGCGATGCCGGGCCGGTTGACCGCCCGAGCGGCTGCCGGCCCGCGGCAGCCCGGCCCGCTTGGACTTGTCGCGCGGTGACCCTACCGCTGCCCACTGGGCGACGTGTCATCCGACCACTGGAGCAACTTCCTTTACTCAACGGCCCATTGACAGCGCCTTGCGGGCAACCAGACCATCAGACATCCGATGAATGGGAGCCGCTCGTGAGTACGTATGCAAGACGCCAGGTTCTGGGTGCCGCGGCGGGTGTGACAGCCGTGGCCGCTCTTCCCATCGCCCTGGGTACCCAGGCACAGGCCGCGGAGCCGACCGTCGGGCAGGCGGGGCAGTGGGTTCCCGTCCCCGACCCGATACCCGTCCCGCTCGACGCCCTCTTCGACAACGACGGCATCGACACCGCCACCGCACGCGGCGGCGACTTCGACGGCTCGGGCTACACGTTCCCGGGTGAGGAACTCCCCGCCGGCCGGGTCGAGGTCGACGGCGTCCCCTTCCTCTTCCCGTCGTCCGCCGCGGGCGCCAAGAACAACGTGGTCGCGCTCGGTCAGCGCATCGAGCTGCCCAAGGGCCGCTACCTGTCGGCCCTGTTCCTCACGGCGGGCAGCTACGGCAACGCCTCCGGTACGGCCACCGTGCACTATGCGAACGGTTCGAGCACGACCGCCGGACTCGGCGGTTCCGACTGGTACTCGCCGGGCGGCTCACTGTCGGCCGCGTACCGCTACAAGCCGGACGGCACCAAGGACGAGCACCGCGTCGGGATCGGCACGTCGGAGTTGTGGATGGATCCTCGACGGGAGGCGATCGCGCTCACGCTGCCGAAGACCAACCCGGCGGAGGTCGGCAAGTCGTCCCTGCACGTCTTCGCCCTCTCCCTCCAGCCGGTCGCCCAGGGACGGGCGCTGGCCCTGCGGGACGCACACTCCACGAACTCACTGCTGGAGTCCACGGGCGCCCAGAGCGTCGAGGCCACCGTCGTCAACGCGGGCACGGTCGCAGTCCTGGCGGCCGACGGTGTGTCCGTGGGCGTCGACGTGCCCGGCGCCCGCACTGTCGAGCCCGCCCGCGTCCGCCGCCTCGACCCCGGTGAGCAGGCCCGCGTCCGCGTCGGCATCCGCAACCGCACCGGCACCGCGCCCGGCACCACGCGGGAGGGCACGGTGACCGTCAGCGGACGGGGCGGACAAGTCACCTCCAGGGAAGGAAAGTTGACCCTCGGCGTCGCCGACTACCAGCCCACCGACGCTTCGCTCACCGGCCATCAGGCGCCGTACTGGTTCCAGGGCGCCAAGTTCGGCATCTTCATCCACTGGGGCGTCTACTCGGTGCCCGCCTGGTCGCCCGTCGGCAAGCAGTACGCCGAGTGGTACTGGAACCACATGCAGGACCCGGCGAACGCCGTCTACGCCTACCACAGGGAGAAGTACGGCGAGGACTTCGCGTACGACGACTTCATTCCGATGTTCAGGGCGGAGAAGTTCGATCCGCGGGCGTGGGTCGAGCTGTTCCGGGACGCGGGCGCGCAGTACCACGTGCTGACATCGAAACACCATGAGGGCTTCGCCCTGTGGAACACGAAGGTCTCCGACCGCAACTCCGTGAAGATGGGTCCGCGGCGCGACCTGATCAAGGAACTCTTCGACGCCTCCAGGCGCTACACACCCGAACTCCACCGTGGCCTGTACTTCTCCATGCCCGAGTGGTTCAACCCCGACAACCCGTGGATGGGACACGCCCCGCGCAACCCGTACACCCTTCAGCCGGAGCCGTACACCGGCTACAGCGCGGGCAAGGACTTCGTGCGGGATTATCAGGCCCCGCAGATGCTGGAACTGATCCACGGCTACGACCCGCAGCTCATCTGGTGCGACATCGGCGGTGCCAACGACAGCCTCCATGTGCTCGCGGAGTACTTCAACCACGCCAAGAACCGCCGCCGGCCCATCGAGGTGACCGTCAACGACCGCTCGGGCATCGGCTTCCACGACTTCACGACCCCCGAATACACGACGTACGAGAACACGGTCGTCGCGAAGTGGGAGTCCAGCCGCGGCCTCGACCCCTTCAGCTACGGCTACAACCAGGCGACGCCCGACGACGCCTACATGACGACCGAAGAGGTCGTGCACGACCTGGTCGACATCGTCTCCAAGAACGGCAACTTTCTCCTCGACATCGGGCCGCGCGCCGACGGCACCATCCCGGAGATCATGCAGACACGGCTGCGCGAGACGGGCCGCTGGCTGCGCGTCAACGGCGAGGCGATATACGACACGACGTACTGGTCGCGCATGGCACAGCTGGGCGAGGAACTGCGGTTCACGGTCCGGCAGAACGAGGCGTTCTACATCCACTCGCTGGCCCGGCCGGGCGCGAAGCTCACCGTCGAGGCCCCGGTGCCGATCCGCAACGGCGACAAGGTGACGATGCTCGGCCACGACCGCCCGCTGACCTGGACCGTCAGCAACGGCTCGCTCGTGATCGACGTACCCGAAGCGGCCCGCAGGGCGGGGCAGTACGTGTGGGTGTTCAAGGTGGAGTGGCAGGGTTGAAGTTCCCCCGTGACCGTGGACAGCGGGTGGTTACGCTGCGGGGGCGAGGTCCTGCGTCGGTCAGTGCCCTGGTTCCAAGCGGGGTGACGCACCTCTGGGAACTGTCTTCAGTTGCGATCAAGCCCGGGGTGGGGTGTCGGTCCGATAGGACTGTGGTGTGACGCGTGCGCAACTTAGAGGTCCTAACAAAGGCGTTGGACGTGTCGGTGGGTGATGAGGCAGGTGGCGAGGCCAAGGAAGGCTTCGTGGATGTCGTCGCGTCTTTCCCAGCGGATGCGCAGGCGGCGGAAGCCGTGGAGCCAGGAGATGGTGCGTTCGACGACCCAGCGGAAGATGCCCAGGCCGGAGCCGTGCGGCTGTCCGCGTTCGGCGACCACGGGCCGGATACCGCGTTTCCGCAGCAGCCGCCGGTACTTGTCGTGGTCATAGCCGCGGTCGGCGAAGAGCATGTCCGGCCGTCTGCGTGGCCGTCCGACGACGCCGGCCACGGGTGGGACCTTGTCCAGCAGGGGCAGGAGTTGGGTGACGTCGTTACGGTTCCCGCCGGTCAGCGACACAGCGAGCGGGACGCCCTGGCCATCGACAAGGACGTGGTGTTTGCTGCCCGGCCGTGCGCGGTCGACCGGGCTGGGACCGCTTTTGAGCCTCTGCGGGCCGCCCGCACGTGGGAGGAGTCGATCACCGCCCGCGACCAGTCCAGCTGCTTCGCCGACCGCAGCCTCTTCAGCAGCACCAAGTGCAGCTGGTCCCACACGCCGGCCTCGTTCCAGGCGGCCAGGCGTCGCCAGCACGTCATACCCGAACCAAAGCCCAGCTCCTGGGGCAGGTACTCCCACTGGATGCCGGTGTGCAGCACGAACAGGATCCCGCACAGGGCCTGCCGGTCAGGCACTCGCGGCCGGCCCGCCACCAGCTTCGGCCCCGGCTCGGGCAGTAACGGCTCGATGAGCGACCACAGTTCGTCCGACACGATCCACGGCCGCGACTGACGTTTCCCCACGACCCGACCAACGAGCAGACAAGCCCGATGGTCACTTGATCAACAACTTCTGTTAGGACCTCTTAACGACAGCGAGTGGGAGTTCATCGGGCCGTTCCTACCCGTCGGCAGATTCGGCCCGTGCCCCGAGCGGCTGCGTGAGCAGTTCGAGGGGGTGATCTGGAGGTTCCGCACAGGCAGCCAGTGGCGGGGGATGCCTGAACGGTTCGGCGCCTGACAGACGGTCTACAACCGCTTCATGCGGTGGCGGGACGCCGGCGTCTTCCAGGCCCTGCTGGAAGAGGCGATCGCCGAAGCCGCTCACAGGGACGAGATCGACATGTCCCTGGGGGCGGCCAGGGGCCGCCAGGTCGAAATCGATCAGAGCCGCGGCACGGCCGTCGCGGAAGACGACGTTGTCCGGGCACACATCGTTGTGGCACAGGATCGTTCCTCCCGCCGGGTCAGCCAGGGCTCGGGGCCACTCGACGCATGTGTCGACCGAGATGGCCGCGCTGGTCTCGTGCAGGCGACGCAGCAGGCTTCCTACCGATCTCAGCGCGGTCTCTGTCATCACCCAGCGCGGAAACGGTGGTAGGGCGACGTCTCCGGGGATGAAGGTCAGCTGCTCGCGGCCGTTCGCGGTGAGACGGACCGGCGTCGGAGCCGCGTCGAAGCCGTGCTCTTTGAGCGCGAGGAGGTGGGTGTGGAGGGCGCGCGCGGTGCGCGGCGCTGGGCGTTCCACCAGGGCTCCGCGGCGGAAGACCGCGCCCGCGTTCACCATGCCGCCGACCAGTGCTTCGCCCTCTGTCACCTCGCCCTCAACCATCATGCGATCACGCTATCGTCAGGTCGGCCGTGTGTGGGACGGCCCCGAAATGGGCTTCGAACTTGGTCGCTCACCTGGGCATTCACCGGACGCTGAGGCGGCCTTCGTCTGAATCATGTGCTCCGACCAAGGTGCACGTGACCACGATGAAGGCCGTGAGGGTGAGTCTGCTGCCTGATGCCGCCGCAGGGAAAGCGTTCGCGGAAGCGTCACGCTTCGGGACGAGTTGTATGCGTGTCTGACCGTACGGGGCGATGAGCTGTTCGAGCTGGTGGACGCGGTTCTATGTGCTCCGGGGGCGGTGCACTCGGCGGTGGAGTTGACGTTGTTGCCTGAGCACCGGCGTGGGCACGGGGCTGTGTACGACGCCTCAATCATGGGCAGATCGATGCCGACCGACTGCGTTCGCTGCTGGCTGGCCTTCCGCGTCCTCGTTTCCCGGAAGGGAGGCTGGTGCGGGCGGTGGACGTCTCGCCGTGGCCGCGGTCGGACGCGCCGTGCTCCCTTTCATCCTCGCTCGCCAGCCGATAGTCGTACCGATGCGTATCGCGACAGCGTCCTTTCGCTCACGGACCTTACCGAGCTGCGCGTGCGACCCGGGCCGCCTCCACCTTCGCGCCGTCGCGCTCGGGATTCACCAGCAGCGCGAAAAGCGCGCCTCCCGCAATGGCGATGCCACCCATCAGCATGAACACGTTGGTGTAGCCCTCGGCGAGCGAGCCCGCGGATCGGGCCGCGTCCAGTACGACACCCGTGACCCATGGCCCGGCGGCGGCGAGGAAACCGGCGACGGCTACGCCGATCGACAGGACGCTTGTGCGCTGCCCCGGCGGCACGATCTGCACCAGGGCCGGGTTGGCCACGGCATGGACGGTCATGGCCAGCCCGTAGCCCATCATCAGCAGGGCCATCGGGAGCACTGCACCGGAGACGAGGGGAAGGGCCGCCAGGAAGACACCGCCGAGCGCGAGCAGCCCACCGCCCCATATCCCGCGCACGATTCGGGACGTGGCCCCCTTCCTGAGCCTCCGGTCGCTCCACCCGCCGTAGAGGTACAAGAACACCATCGCGGAGATGCTCGGCACGCCGAAAAGCGAGCCCGCCGTGACCGCCGAGAACCCCAGCGCCTCCTGGAAGTAGGACGGAAGCCAGGTCAGGACCACGACCACGAGCATCGAAGAGGCCGTGAACGCGGCCACGTACCCGACGAAGGTGCCTGTCAGCAGGATGGTCCCTATGGGCGCACGAGATCCGGTCTGTGTGACGGTTCCGGTCCCGGCCTGGCCGTAGGGGCCCTCTCTCCCGAGGAAGAACCAGGCCGGCGCCCAGGCGAAGCCCAGGAGCGCCACGGCGAGGAAGCCCGCCTCCCAGCTCCATGCGGCGATCATTAAGGCCAGCAGCGGGGCGAAGAGCAGCTTGCCGAGTGACGCCCCGGTCGTGAGCAGCGCCGTGGGGAATCCGCGCCGTTCGTCGGGCCACCAGGAGTAGGCGGCCGCGTGCGCCACCGGTCCGGTGGGACCCTCCGCCGCCCCGAGTATGAACCGGGTCGCCAACAGCAGCCCGCCCGAGGCGGCGAAGAAGATGGGCAACTGGAGGAGCGACCACACCACCACGAGGGTGAACAGAGTGGCCTTGATGGGCAGCCGATCGGCCACGAAGCTGTACAGCAGCGCGGCGGCCGGGCCGAGCAGGCCGGCGGCGCTGCTGATGCTGCCGAACTCGGCGGCCGAGAGTCCGAGGTCGGCCATCGCCGGTTGCGCGACCAGCCCGAGAATCGCCTTGTCCAGGTATGCGATCAAGGTGCACCCGAGGAGCATGAGAGTGACGGCCCAGGCCATGACCGGGCGGTGCTTCTCCGGGTTCGTGGCCGCCGTGCTGTCGGTCGTGGCCGGTTCCTGCTGCGGCGGGACGCGCTCGCTCACCATGGTGTGTTCCTTGTGCGGATGTCGCGGCCCGCCCGTTCGCTCTGGTTACGGCCGAACGGGTACGCGGGAACTGGGCAGAAGGGCGGGCGTACGGACGCCGGCGCAACGATGTCGTGGTGCCGGATACGCGGAGTTCGGTCCGGGGAGTGCTGGTCCGGCGAGCGTCGCCGTCCCCCACCTTGCCGGCAGTGCCCGTCACAGCGGCTCGTGCGGTAGTGCCGTGCGGCCGGTGGCGGTTCCGGTGTCGAGGTCCTGCACGTCCGGCCCGGTCGAGCCCCCGTACGTGGCGATCTTGTACTCGGTCGCCGTGAGGGAAAGGGACAGCTCACGAATCCGGCGGCGGATGGTGTCGCGATGTTCGAGCAGCATGTCGAGTCGCTCGGGCACCGTGTGCTCCCCGGCGTCGACGAGCGAGATGTAGTGCTGCAGATCGCGCATCGGCATACCGGACAGCCGCATCCGGGTGAGGAACACCAGGCGCCGCACCGCGTCGGCGTCGTAGACGCGATGGCCGTTGCTGTCGCGGGCCACCTCGACCAGTCCGGCCCGCTCGTAGTAGCGCAGCGTGTGGGGCGAGATGTCGAGGAGGTCGGCGACCTCGGTGATCACCATCGACTCGGGCACGTCGGCCAGGTCGGTGAGGCGGTGGATCGCCTCAACCGACAGCGGGCCGTCGTCCCCGAGCGTTGCGAGCGCCCGGTTCATCAGATCGTCAGTAGCCATGTCAGCCAACCTGGATCGGTCGGACCGACGCCGGGACACCTTCGAAGTCGGCGCTGCGGGCGGTCCCGGCCCACCGCTCCACCTCGTCCAGGCCCCGCCGGTAAGCACCCGAGATACGCTCGACCGCCTCGCGCCCGAGCGGCAGCCGCAGCGGCACCTCGTCACTGTGCGCGAGCGACACGATGATCTCGGCCGCCCGCGCCGGGTCACCTTCCTGGAGGCCGTCGGCCCCGGCCAAGTCAGCGCGGACGTCGGAGAGAAGGTCACGGTAGGTCTCGGACGCCTCGGCGAACTCAAGCACGTCGGCCGCGTTGAAGTCGGTCCGGAACCGGCTGGGCTCGACGATCATCACGCGGATCCCGAACGGCGCAACCTCCCCAGCCAGGGCCTCGGACCAGCCTTCGAGGGCGAACTTCGACGCGGAGTACGTCGACACGCCGGGGAACGACATCCGGCCGGCCTGGCTGCTCATCTGCACGATCGTCCCGGTGCCCCGCGCGTGCATCGCAGGCAGCGACGCACGGACGAGCGCGGCAGGGCCGAACAGGTGCAGATCCATCAGCTCACGCAGCTGCGCGTCGCTGACCTCCTCGACCGCTCCGACCACGGCCCGGCCCGCGTTGTTGACGAGCACGTCGAGCTGACCGAAGCGGTCGAGGGTGTCCCGCACGAGGTCCGCAGCCGCAGTGATGTCTCGGGCGTCGTACTTCGCGATCAGGCAGTTGTCCGGGTACCTGGCCTCCAGGTCGGCCACGCTCTCGGGCCGGCGCACCGCCGTTACCACATAGTCGCCCTTCGCGAGCGCCGATTCCGCCAGTGCGCGCCCGAAACCGCGGGACGCGCCGGTGATGATCCATGTCTGTTTGCTCATGGCGGCGACGCTAGGGTTTTGAGCGCGCTCGAACGCAAGCCTGCGCGACCACGACACGGAAGATCACGACCGGAAAGCGCACCACGCATGGGCCCGCGCGCGGCACCGCGCAGCGGCAGGCTCCGCGAGCGAGGAATCCGGCACCGCATCTCCCGCAAGGACATCGAGTACGCCACCCGGCTGGGTCGGCACCGCCTGGTGGTGGAGCATCGGCTGCCGCCGCCTCACCACATGAAGCGGATGCGCCAGGTCTGGGCCGGACTGAAACGGACATGGAACCGCCGCGCGATCACCGTCGCCACCCGGGCCAGCGTCCACCACTGGTCCTCCACCCAGCCGTGCGCGGACGGCCCCTTGGACCGCAGGGCCTCCACTCCGCCGTCCCGCCAGCGGGCATGCCAGGCGTAAGCGGACTTGCGCGAGACCCGTAACCGCCGCGCGACCTGCGGCGGCGTCACCCCTTGCACGAATAACTCGGCAGCCTCGAACCGCACGTGCTCCCGCCGGGCCCGCTGTTTCGCGGTCAGGCCACCCCCATCGGGATACCGCATGACACCGAGATACACCCACCACCGAGATCACCGTCACCCTAAGGGCTCGCAGAGAATCAACATGCTGATTTGATCTCGGTGGGGCTGCTGTTTGCGAGGAACGCGGTGACGTCAGCGGGCGTGCGGAACCTGGCTGTCGAGGGTGGAATGGTGTAGCCGTGCTCAGCCAGGAGGGGCTGGACTTGGCGAACGGCCCTGGTGAGGGTGCTGCCGTTGACTCCGAAGAGCTGGGCGAGCAGGTCTCGGGTGCCGAGTTTGCGCAGGTAGAGCACGGTGGCCAGGACTCTGTCGGCGGTGGTCAGCCTGTCCTTCGCCCCTGCGCCGCGAGCGCGGATGCGCTCACCTCCTCGTTGCTGGAGCCGTCCCTGCTCACGTAACTCATCGAGTTTCGCGACCAGTTGGTCAACGAGTTCGTCCAGTGCCGGTTCGGGCATGCCGGTCAGCTCCGGGTTGCGCAGACCCCCAGTGCCGGGCGGCAGGGATGGGCCAGCTGATCGCGGGCTCTTGGCTTCACCGGCTGCGGTGGTGGTGTCGCGAGGCTGAGGGTGGAGGGTGTAGTTCCAGTCGCCGTGGAAGCGGTGCCGGTGCATGGGCAGGGCGTCGATGTCGCTGTCGGTGACCTTGATGCCGGTGTCGTAGGTGCCTGGGTCGAGTTCGGCGTGGACTTTCAGCCCAGTGCGGGTGGTGGTCGCTGCGATGCTGTTCACGATGACGTCGTGGCTGGTCAGTGGGCGGCCGCGCCAGTTCATGGAGATGTGGGAGAACAGCCGGTGCTCGATCTTGTTCCATTTCGAGGTGCCCGGCGGCATGTGGCAGACTGTGATATCCAGGCCCATCTCGGCGGCCAGGGCGGCGAGTTCGGTCTTCCAGGCGCGGGTGCGGTAGCCGTTGGAGCCGCCCGCGTCCGCAGTGATCAGCAGACGGGTGGCAGCCGGATAGTCGTGCCGGCCGCGGGCCTGCCACCAGCGGCGGATGGAGGCGACAGCGAACGCGGCGGTGTCGTGATCAGTGCCGACACTGACCCAGCCGGTATTCGCGGCGACGTCGTAGATCCCGTACGGGATCGCCTTGCCCGGTCCCTGACGGTCCAGGAAATCGTGCGTCTTGACCAGGACCGGCTCACGGGCCGGCCGCCACTGGTGACCCGCATTCTTGTAGTCGCCGACGAGTTCCTTCTTCTTCGCGTCCACGCTGATCACCGGCTGGCCGGCACCCATATGCTCCCTGGCCCGCTCGTTGATGTAGCGGAACTGGGCGTCACGGTCCGGGTGCTGCTTGCCCTCGACGGTCTTGGCGCCGGCCTGCAGGCTGAAGCCCTCCTGGCGCAGCAGGTCCCCGACCGTGTCCGCGCTCACCCGGTGCCCCCGACGGGTCAGCTCGGCCGCGAGGTTCCTGGTCGACTTCACCGTCCAACGCAGCGGCGACATCGGATCGCCCCGCTCGTCAGGTTCCACCAGTGCCAGCAGCGCGGGGCGCAGACCGGGATCAAGGTACACGGCCTTCTTCCGACCACCACCGGGCCTGCGAACCCGTCCCAAAGGCTCCTCGCCGGCGTCCAACTCGTCCACGCCCTTGCGGACCGTCGTTTCGCTGACCTGGGCCGCCCGCGCGACCGCCCGGATACCACCGTGACCCAGGATCCGGGCCTCGGCCCCCATCAACAGCCGCCGCTGCCGCTCGTCCAGATGTGGGAACAACATCCCGAACTTCACAGCGAGTTGACTACAAACCTCATCGGAGACGCCCATAGCAGACCAACGAGCCCAAGCATGCGAAGCAACACCTTGATTCTCTGCGAGCCCTTAGGTCTCTCACCACACACCCTCTACGTCTGGAGGCACCGACGGCAGGGACCGCCGAGTTTCCGCATGGGTCCTCGCGGGCGCGTCATGTACAGGCGGGAATCTCTCGATGCCTGGATCCGTGCGCAGGAGCTGGCCGACTCCCACGGCCGTCTCGTGCTGACGACGAAGTACGGCAACGCAATCGCCGCCAAGTGGTTGGGGCACTCGTCGCCGACCATCACCCTCGACCACTACGCCCACTTCATGCCGGAGGCGGGGAAGAAGGGGCGCAGGGCGATCGATAGCCTTCTGGGGGAGCGGGAGGAGGTCTCTGGCGCAAACTCCCCAGATTCTCCCCAGGACCTGTCCTGAGAGCCCATCGTCCGGGCCGGCACACGTAAACAGCGAGGTGAGAGGCCGTATGTTCACGACCCGCCCCACCCTCCAGGGCACCTTCGGCATGGTGTCCTCCACGCACTGGCTCGCCTCGCAGTCGGCGATGGCCGTCCTGGAGGACGGCGGCAACGCCTACGACGCTGCCGTGGCAGGGGCGTTCGTCCTGCACGTCGTCGAGCCGCACCTCAACGGCCCGGCCGGCGAGGTGCCGATCCTGCTCGCCCCGGCCGGCGGCGAGGTCCGGGTGCTGTGCGGGCAGGGCGTCGCACCGGCCGGGGCGACGATCGCCCACTACCGGGGCCTCGGCCTGGACCTCGTCCCCGGCACCGGGCCGCTCGCCGCCGCCGTGCCGGGCGCGTTCGACGCCTGGATGCTGCTGTTGCGCGACCACGGCACCAAACCCCTCGCCGACGTCCTGAAGTACGCCATCGGATACGCCGAGCACGGGCACCCGCCCGTGGAGCGCGTCGGCGAGACCGTCGAGACCGTACGCGAGCTGTTCGAGACGGAATGGACCTCGTCGGCGGAGATCTACCTGCCGGGCGGCAAGGCACCCCGCCCCGGCGCGCTGTTCCGCAACCCCGCGCTCGCCGCCACCTGGAAGCGCCTGCTCGCCGAGACCGCCGGGGCCGGGGACCGGGAGGCGCGGATCGACGCCGCCCGGGAGGTGTGGCGCACCGGATTCATCGCCGAGGCTCTCGTACGACAGGCCGGGCGCCCCACCCTGGACACCAGCGGCGCACACCACACCGGCACCCTCACGGCCGCCGACCTCGCCGTCTGGTCCGCGACCTACGAGACGCCGGCGACGTACGACTGGAACGGCTGGACCGTGTGCAAGCCGGGCCCCTGGAGCCAGGGCCCGGTCCTCCTCCAGCAGCTCGCCCTGCTCCCGCCCGAACTGCCCCCGCACGGCTCGGCCGACTACGTCCACCTGCTGGTCGAGAACTGCAAGCTCGCCATGGCGGACCGGGAGGCCTGGTACGGGGACGCCGCCGACGTGCCGCTCGACGACCTGCTGTCCGACCCGTACAACACGGCCCGTCGCGCTCTCGTCGGCGAGCGGGCCTCCCACGACCTGCGGCCCGGCAGCCCCGGAGGACGCACCCTGCGACTGTGCGCGCACGCGCGCGTGGCGGCCGCCGTCCGGGAGGGCGCCGCCGCCCCGGGCATCGGCGAACCGACCGTCGCGAAGAGCCCGGCGTCCCCCGTGCCCGGCGAACCGGAGGTCGGCGGCGACGGGGGCACCCGCGGCGACACCTGCCACCTCGACGTCGTCGATCGCTGGGGCACCATGGTCTCGGCCACGCCCAGCGGCGGCTGGCTCCAGTCCAACCCCGTCGTGCCCGAACTCGGCTTCCCGCTCGGCACCCGGCTCCAGATGGCCTGGCTGGAGGAGGGCCTGCCCAATTCCCTCACCCCCGGCCGGCGCCCCCGGACCACGCTGACGCCCTCGATCGCCCTGCGCGAGGGCGTGCCCGTCATGGCGTTCGGCACCCCGGGCGGCGACCAGCAGGACCAGTGGCAGCTGCACTTCCTCCTGGCCGTCGCGCTGCGCGCCCAGGTGCGTGGCGGCCTGGACCTGCAGGGCGCCATCGACGCCCCGAACTGGCACAACGACAGCTTCCCCGGCTCCTTCTACCCGCGCGGCATGCGCCCGGGGAGCGTCACCGTGGAGTCCCGTACGGACCCGGCCGTCGTCGAGGAGCTGCGGCGGCGCGGCCACCGGGTGACCGTCGGCGACCCGTGGTCGGAGGGCCGGCTCTGCGCGGTCGCGCGGGACCCGGAGACGGGCGTCCTGTCGGCCGCGGCGAACCCGCGCGGCATGCAGGGCTACGCGGTCGGACGGTGAGCCCGCCGCGTCCCTCCGGCTGCGGAAGCCGCCGCTTCCCCTGGCTGTGGGTCCCGCGCGGCCCCGGCCCCCTGTTCATCGCGATGCCACCCGGAGTGCACCCGGCGGGTGGGGATTGTCAGTGCCGCGTGTTGTGATGGAGGGGTGATCGACAGCACCGAAACCATCGAAGAGTTTCTCGCACAGCACGCCTCCGACGTCGAAGAGGAGATCCGCAGGGCGGCCGCCGCCGAGATCATGCCGCGCTGGCGCCGGCTCGCCGCACACGAGGTCGACCAGAAGGCCGGCCCGCACGACCTGGTCACCGACGCCGACCGCAAGGCCGAGCTGTACCTGACCGAGGCACTGCTCGCCCTGCTGCCCGGCTCGGTCGTGGTGGGCGAGGAGGCGGTCCACGCCAACCCCGTGTCCTACGAGGCGCTGCGCGGCGACGCCCCGGTGTGGATCGTCGACCCGGTCGACGGGACACGTCAGTTCGTGCGCGGCGAACCGGGCTTCTGCACCCTGGTCGCCCTGGCCCACGGCGGCACCCTGCTCGCGTCCTGGACCTACGCCCCCGCCAGTGACCGGCTCGCCACCGCCCAGCAGGGCAAGGGCGCCTACCTCGACGGAGAGCGGCTGTTCGCCGGCGTGCCCGAGCCCGGCCGGGACCTCCGGGTGGCCACCTCCGACCCGGACTACACGACGGACGAGCAGAAGCACGCCCTGCTCGGCCTGCGCACCGACGGTGTGGCACCGCGCTCGTGCGGCTCGGCCGGGCTGGAGTACCTCGCCATCGCACAGGGCAACTCGGACGCCACGGCCTTCTTCTGGGAAGCCGCCTGGGACCACGCGGCCGGTCTGCTCCTGGTCGAGGAGGCGGGCGGCGCCCACCTGACCCTCGCAGGCGAGCGCTTCCGCATCACGGGCGGCAACGCCCTGCCCTTCACCGCGGCCCGCGACGCGGCCACGGCCCGCCGGGTGGTGGCGCTGCTGGCGGGCGGAGCCTGACCGTCACGGACCGTGCACGTCCTGTTGCCCAGGTGGTACTCCGGCCGTTCTTCCCGCGCGAATCCACCCACGGCCGGTGACAGTCAGTCCCCGGGCCTATCCTGATCCTCAGTGGCCGTCGGCTGACGAAGGGGTCCGAAGGTGCCGTCGATGCTCGATGCCGTCGTAGTGGGTGCGGGGCCGAACGGACTGACCGCGGCCGTGGAGCTGGCCCGCCGTGGCTTCTCCGTCGCCGTCTTCGAGGCCCAGGGCACCGTGGGCGGCGGCGCCCGCACCGAGGAGCTCACCCTGCCGGGCTTCCGGCACGACCCGTGCTCCGCGGCGCACCCGCTCGCCATCAACTCACCCGCGTTCCGCGCCCTGCCGCTGGAGCGCTACGGCCTGGAAT
The DNA here is from genome assembly GCF_014205255.1 of Streptomyces caelestis. Taxonomy (GTDB): domain Bacteria; phylum Actinomycetota; class Actinomycetes; order Streptomycetales; family Streptomycetaceae; genus Streptomyces; species Streptomyces caelestis. Next base: position 7,342,657 of record NZ_JACHNE010000001.1, read on the forward strand.
GGCTGCACGCCGAGCTCCCCATGGCCCACCCCTTCCCGGACGGCTCGGCGGCCGTACTGGCCCGGTCGGTGGGCGAGACGGCCGCCTCCTTCGGCCCGCGCGACGCCGGGGCGTACCGCAGGCTCGTCGAGCCCTTCCTGCCCAAGTGGGACGCGCTGGCCCGCGACTTCATGTCCCTGCCGCTCACCGCGCTGCCCCGCGACCCGGTTACCCTCGCCCGCTTCGGCCTGGTCGGCCTGCCCCCGTCGACCCTGCTGATGCGCCGCTTCCGCGACGAACCGGCCAGAACGCTGTTCGCCGGGCTCGTCGCGCATGTCATGGCACCACTCGGCGGCTTCGCCACCAGCGCCATCGGCCTGGTCTTCGCCCTCGCGGCCCACGCCCGCGGCTGGCCCGTCGCCCGCGGCGGCTCCCAGGCCATCTCCGACGCCCTCGCCGCCTACCTGCGCGACCTCGGCGGCAGCGTGCACACCGACTACGAGGTCAAGCGCCTCGACGACCTGCCGCCGGCCCGCGCGTACGTCTTCGACACCTCGCCCACCGCCCTCGCCCGCATCGCCGGCTTCGGCAACCACTACGCCGACTACCGCTACGGACCGGGCGTCTTCAAGATCGATTACGCGCTGGACGGCCCCGTGCCGTGGACCGCGAAGGAGGCCCGCGTCGCCGGCACGGTGCAGATCGGCGCGAACAGCGCGGAGATCGGCACGGCCCTGCGCGCGGCGTCCCGCGAGGGCCGAGCCCCCGACAAACCGTTCCTGATCACGGTCCAGCCGAGCGTCGTCGACCCCACCCGCGCCCCGGCGGGCAAGCAGGTCTTCTGGGCCTACGGCCACGTCCCGCACGGCTGGACGGGCGATCTCACCGACGCCGTCGAGCGCCAACTGGAGCGTTTCGCCCCGGGGTTCCGCGACCGCGTCCTGGCCCGCGCCACCGCGGGCCCGCCCCAACTCGCCGCCCGCAACGCCAACTACATCGGCGGCGACATCGCCTCCGGCGCGGTCTCCGGCCTCCAGATCCTGCTGCGCCCCAAACCGACCCTGTTCCCCTACCACACCCCCCACCCGGCCGTCTTCATCTGCTCGTCGGCGACCCCACCGGGCCCCGGTGTGCACGGCATGTCCGGGCACAACGCGGCGAAGGCCGTCTGGAAGCGACTGAGGCAGACATGACCACCATCGAACTGGTCCAGGGTGACATCACACGCCAGAGCGTCGACGCCATCGTCAACGCGGCCAACTCCTCGCTGCTGGGCGGGGGAGGGGTCGACGGCGCGATCCACCGGCGCGGCGGCCCCGCCATCCTGGAGGAATGCCGCAAGCTGCGCGCTTCGCGGTACGGCAAGGGCCTGCCCACCGGCCACGCGGTCGCCACCACCGCGGGCGACCTGGACGCCCGGTGGGTGATCCACACGGTCGGCCCCGTCTTCAGCGCGACCGAGGACCGCTCCGCCCTCCTCGCCTCCTGCTACCGCGAGTCCCTGCGCGTCGCCGACGAACTCGGCGCCCGGACCGTCGCCTTCCCGGCGATCTCCACCGGCGTCTACCGCTATCCGATGGAGGACGCCGCGCGCATCGCGGTGGACACGGTGCGCGCGGCGAAGACCGACATCGAGGAGGTCAGGTTCGTCCTCTTCGACGAACAGGCGTACGAGGTGTTCGCCCGGCGACTGCGCTGACGTCGCTCAGGCGCGGGCTGGACATGGCCGGCCCTGCTCGCCCTGTCGGCGCGGTGCCAGAGCGAGGTGCGGCCAGCCACTGATGTCGCGCCGCATCTGGCGGTCGTGGGTCGCCACGACGACGGCCGCGTCCGTGCTGTGCAGCGCTTCCGTGAGCTCGTCGACCAGCGCGATGGACAGGTGGTTGGTGGGCTCGTCCAGGAGCAGGAAGTCGTACTCGGCGCCCAGCAGGCAGGCCAGCCGGATCCGGTAGCGCCGGCCGACCGACAGCGTGGCCAGGAGGCGGGTACGGTCGCTGACCGCACCCAGTCCGTCCAGGGCCACGTCCACCCGGCGGTCGGCGTCCCAGGCGTCCAGCGTCCGCGCCGCCTCCAGGGCGTCGGCGTAGGCTTGTTCGCCGCCGGGGTGTTCCGCTGCGAGGGCCTCCGCTGCGGTGTCCAGAGCCCGCAGGGCGGCGCGGGCGTCGGCCAGGTGCTCGTCGATGAAGTCGCCGACCGTGCGTTCGTCCTCGACCGGCATCTCCTGCTCGGCCAGGGCGAGGGTGCCCACGCGGTGCACGGTCCCCTCGTCCGGGGTCAGCAGGCCGGCCAGGACGTACAACAGAGTCGACTTGCCGCGTCCGTTCTCGCCGACGACGCCCCAGCGCGATCCGGGGGAGACCTTCATCTCGACGTCGTGCAGCACGGTGCGGCCGCCGCGGTCCACACGGACGCGGGCGCAGGTCAGCTGGGCCCGGTCGCGGGCAGGCAGGGTAAGGGTGGTCACGTTCTCTTCCTCGTTGAAGAGGCACACTTCACCCCCGGTTCGGGCGGGGATGCGAGCGGGCCTTGCAGATCCGACGGACGGCCGGCCCGGAACAGGGCGGGCCGTGGGCGACGTCGCGGCTCCGGCGCCTCGGCCCGTGGTCGTCAGGGCGTGCGAGGGGCGGAGCCAGTGGCCCGGATCAGAGGTAC